>DHON01000116.1:0-23213 GCA_002409965.1 Firmicutes bacterium UBA5389 | reverse complement strand
GTGCCCGTGGATAGTAGCTGATGCCGCCGACCTCGCGGGCGCTGGTGCGCCGCGGGTCCTCGCGGGCGAGCAGCGTTTCGATTTTGCGCTCCTCGTCGCGCGAGAGAGCCAGTCCATCGCGGTCAAACACTTTTATGTCGGCCATCTCGAAGTTGCCTTCAGAAGTTTGGGTGTGCACGGCGTAGGCGTAGCCGTTGCGGTGGGCCATGTACGAGAGCAACGGCAAGGGCTGGCCTTGCAGGTCGCAGATGGACACCCCGGCGCTGGACAACCCGGCCACGAGCGCCCTCTTCATCATGCGCGCCGTGCGGCTGGGGTCGCGGCTGACTACGATGCTGGCGCCCTTCTTCATTGTGCTGCCTATGGCGCTCCCTAAGCGCACCGTGAACTCCGGCGTGAACTCGAAGTTTACCAAGCCTGAGATAGCCCCGGCGTGGAACACCTCTCGCTGCAGGCGCTGTCCCCACACCACGCTGGAGGAGAGCACAACGGACTCGTCGATGATCTTGCCTGGCCAGACGCGCACTCCGGGCTTGACGGCCACGGCTGTGTTCAGGATGGAGTCGTCGGACACCACTGCGCCCTCGCCCACCCGTACGCTCTCTTTGAGCACCACATTCTTGCAGATGATCGCGCCCGACACCACCGAGCCTTCGCCTATGTAGGAGTTGCTGAAGATTGTGGACCTCACAGCGAACGCGTTTGCCGCGACTATCACGTTGTCGCCTATGACGCAGTACTCCCGCAGGCGCGCGCCGGGCGCGATTTCGCAGTTCTCCCCCAGTACCATACGGCCTTTGAGGTCGGCGCGCGAGCTGATCCGCGCTGACTTGGCCACCCACATGCCCGGCATTACCTGCTCGCCCGGTATGCTCAAGCGGACCTTGCCTGACAACGCGTCCACCTGGGCCTTGAGATACATCTCGATGTTGCCTACATCGCACCAGTAGCCATCGGCCACGTGTCCGAACAAGGGCTGCCCCTCCCGCAGCAGGAGAGGGAAGAGATCGCGGGAGAAATCGAAATCCTGCCCTGGGGGTATGAACTTGAGCGCTTCGGGTTCGAGGATGTAGATTCCCGTGTTGATGGTATCGGAGAACACCTCCGACCAGCCCGGTTTCTCAAGGAAACGCTGGATGCGTCCGCTCTTGTCGGTGATCACCACACCGTACTCCAGAGGATTGTCTATCTTGGTGAGCAGGATGGTGGCGATGGCGCCCTGTTTCTTGTGAAACTGCAGAGCCGCGGTGAGGTCGAAGTCAGTGAGCAGGTCGCCGGAGATCACGATGAAGGTCTCGTCGAAGTGCTGTTCGAGGTTCTTCACTCCGCCGGCGGTGCCGGGCAGTTTCTCCTCCACCTTGAACTTGACCGAAAGCCCCTGGGCCGAGCCATCGCCGAAGTAAGATTCAATCTGGTCGGCCAGGTAGTACAGGTTCGAGTAGACATCGCGCACCCCATGCGCCTTGAGCAGAAGGAGTATGTGCTCCATGATGGGCCGGTTAGCTATGGGGATCATGGGCTTGGGCCGCGTGGCGGTAATCGGCCGAAGGCGGGTTCCTTCACCCGCCCCTAGCAACATGGCTTTCATCGGCTTCCAACCCCTTTGCTTCGCCGCGCTCGGCGAGCACGCCCACGCCATGCCGCGGCGCGACTGTGAGTATGTGAGTCGCCAAGTGTGCATTTCGACGGCGGGGCGTCATTGTCCTCCGCAGCGTGATGCAGGGATATCCCTTGCCTGCGTAGAACACACATAGGCCAGTTGCTGACCGAAGCGCAAGGGGAGGACTTCTTATGCAGGACGTGCAGAGCCAGCCGGATTCCAGAGGCATCGACATACAGAAGGTTGGAGTGAAGAACGTGCATCTCCCTCTGCAGATTGCCACCAAAGAAGGGGGCTGGCAATCGGTGCTGGGGAACGCTTCGCTCTCAGTCGAGCTCCCCATGCAGTTCAAGGGCACTCACATGAGCAGGTTCATAGAGGTGCTGCTCTCTTGGAGCCAGAAGCCAATTTCGAATGTGTCTATCACGTCGATACTGAGAGAGACGTGCGAGGCCCTGTCGGCCGAGAAGGCGCATACTTCGATACGGTTCAAGTATTTCGCGGCCAAACGCGCGCCCGTGAGCGCCAAAGAGAGCATTCTCGATTACAATTGCGAGTTCATCGGGGCAGTTGACGGCCCTCGCCACACGTTCATCATGGGCGTGGAGGTGCCGGTCACATCGTGCTGTCCGTGCAGCAAGGAGATCTCGTCATTCGGGGCTCACAACCAGCGCACCATGATCCGGGCGCGCGTCCGGTTCAGCTCCGCGGGATTTCTGTGGCTTGAGGACCTCATCGCGCTTTTGGAGGCGCAGAGCAGTTGCGAGATATACCCGCTTTTGAAGCGGGAAGACGAGAAATACGTCACCGAGGCGGCCTATGCCAACCCCAAGTTCGTCGAGGACATATTGCGAGACGTGGTCATAGCCTTGCGAGCCGAGCCGCGCGTGCGCTGGTTTGAGGTGGAGTGCGAGAGCCACGAGTCGATCCACAATCATTCCGCCTTCGCCTGCCACGTCGAAGAGAAGAGGACGGTGTAGCAGCCGGTGTCAGTGCTGGAAGTGGGTTCGCTCACCAAATACTTCGGATCTGACCTGGTGTTCAGCGGGATCAACGTCTCGGTGGAAGAACGCGACCATGTGGGCCTGGTGGGCCGAAATGGGACGGGCAAGACCACCCTACTTCGGATAGTCGCCGGGATGGAGGATTACGACTCTGGGTCTGTGTCGACGGCGCCGGGCCGCACCGTGGGCTACCTGGCGCAGGGGTTCGCGTGTGATTCAGGCAACACGCTGTACGAGGAGATGAAGGGCGCTTTTACCCGCGCATTTGACATAGCCGACGAAATGCGCGAGCTGGAGAAGAAGATGGCCGACCCAGAAATGGCTGACCTGGAGGCCGCCGACTCCAAGAAGGCGCTCAACCGGGTGATGCAGCGGTATTCCAGGCTCTCCACGGAATTTGAGATGCGCGGAGGCTACGACTACGACGTCCGGATCAAGACGACCCTGTTCGGGCTGGGCTTTAGCGAAGACGATCTGGATCGCGTGATCGACACTTTGAGCGGCGGCCAGAAAGTCCGCGTCGCGCTGGCGCGCATGCTCTGCTCGAGCCCGGATATCCTCTTGCTCGACGAGCCCACCAACCATCTGGACGCGGATGCATGCGAGTGGCTCGAGAGCTATCTTCGATCCTTCTCAGGCGCTTTCGTGGTCGTGTCGCACGACCGCTATTTCCTGGATGCCGCCGCAGATAAGATTTGGGATCTGGACGACAGGATCATAACCGAGTATCCGGGCAACTACACGTTTTTCGTCGCGCAGAAAGAACTGGCTCGCGAGCGCCAGTTGGAGGAGTACGGGCGCCAGCAGGAGTTGATCCACAAGCTCGAGGAGTATGTGCGCCGATACAAGGCGGGCAACCGCACTACCATGGCTCAGAGCCGCGAGAAGATGCTGGCGCGCATACAGCGCATTGACAAGCCCACGCAGGGTCCATCGATGAAGATCGATTTCCGCAAGTCGGCGCGCGCCGGCCGGCTTGCAGTCGTGGTCGATGGGGTATCCAAGAGCTTCGGCGAGCGCCGCCTGTTCGACCGGGTGGACCTGGCCGTGGAACGGGGCGAGCGCTTGGGGATAGTGGGCCCCAACGGCTCAGGCAAGACCACGCTGCTCAGGATCATCGCCGGTGACCTGGCGCCCGACGAGGGCTCCGTAGCCCTGGGCGAGAACGTATCGGTGGGCGTGTTCTGGCAGGACCTCAGAGGACTGAACGAGGAGTCGACGGTGCTCGATGAAGTCTACATGATGCGCGATTGGACTCTGGGCGAGGCGCGGAGCTACCTCGCGCGCTTCTTGTTTCGGGGCGAAGACGTGTTCAAACAGGTCAGCGTTCTGTCGGGCGGGGAGCGCAATCGGCTGGCACTGGCCAAACTGATCCTGTCGGCGCCCAACGCGCTACTGCTCGACGAGCCTACCAACCATCTCGACATCGAGTCCAGGCGCGCTCTGGATCAGGCGGTATCGGAGTTCGACGGAACGGTCATATGCGCTAGCCACGACAGGTATTTTCTAGATCAGGTGGCCACGATGATTCTGGAGATCGCGGACGGCCGGTGGCGTCTATACGATGGCAACTACAGCTACTTCCGTGAGAAGCAGGCGGCTGAAGCTCCGGTCGATGCGGCGCTCGAGGTCGCCGGGGGCGAATCGCCGAGAGGCGGCGCCAGCGGGGCGGGAATGCGAACCCGGACGCGGACGCGGACGGCAACGCGAGGGGGTTCGCGGAATGCCGCTCGGGATGCCGCTCGTGAGGCAGACCAGATCGAATCCCAGATCGAACAGGCAGAGGCTCGCCTGGCCCGAGTGGAGGCGCTTTTGGCGTCGGAGGGCCTCTATTCCGATGGGGAGCGGGCGCGCGAAGTGGTCATGGAGCACCGCGAGATCATGGAGGAGCTGGAGAAGATGTACCAGGCTTGGGAGACGGCTCTGGGCGAGGCGGAGACGACGGGGGGATATGAAGATTGAGTCTTAGGGTCAGCGCCTACACTGAGGCGTGCCGGGCTGCCGTCGAGCGTGCCGCGGCGCTCGGTGTGTATGCCATTGTCAGGATACAGGACAAGATCGAAAGGGCGGTGGGGGTCGCAAACGGCCGCACTGACCTGAAGAGCGTGGAAGAGGCGTCCGGCGTTGGCGTCCAAGTTTTCACTGAGGACGGGCTGTCGGGCTTCGCATCCAGCGACATCATCGCCCCAGGCTCGTTGCAGGACCTGGTGGAGTCGGCGGCCCGGCTGGCGCGGGAATCCGGGGCGTACGGGTCGGAACCAGCCAGCGGCATCGGGAGGATGCAGCCGCTGGTCAGGCAGGTACACCGCGTGGTGCCCATGGGCATGGACGCTGTTGACCACATTCGGGAGGAGGAACTTGTCGTGGGCGTCTGCCGGGCGACGATGGAGATCGACTCGCGCTTGGCTGTTAGGACTTTCTACCGAATAGTTGATGATCAGTGGCGGATAGCGCGGAGCGATGGCACGGACGTCATGTTCTCAATCCCGCGGGCCGCGGTTATGAACATGATTACGGCCAGGAGCGATGGCCGAACCGCAACTGTCAACGCATCGCTTTCGGGAGAGGACGCGTCAATAGTGGCATCGCTTGAAGGCCGCCTCCGCCTGGAAAAACGCGCCGCAAAAGCTGCCCGCACCGCTCTTGCCCTTCTCGGCGCTCCCAGAGTCCGAGCCGGTTCCTACCGGATAGTGATAGACTACGCTCTGGCCAAGGGTCTTGCCCATGAAGCGTTCGGGCATGCCGCCGAATCAGACTGCATGGAAACGTCGATTCTGGGGAGGAACGGCCGGTTCCGCGCAGGCGAGCGCGTGGCGGCCGATATCGTAACCATAGTCGATGGGCCGCTCGAGGGAGACTATGCATACCAGCCCATTTCGGCCAACGGGGTCTTGCGCGAGACGGTCGAGATCGTCAAGAACGGCATCACCGTGCGCGCCTTGGCCGATGCGTTCTCGGCGGAGCGAGCGGGAGTCGCCGTCACCGGCGCGGGCAGGGCCGAGAGTTTCCGCCACATTCCAGTCCCAAGGATGTCGAATATCAGGATCACTGTGGACGACCCTCTCCCAATGGATTTGGCCTTCGAAGACGTGGCGCCGCAGGACGTGCGCGAGTGCCTGGCCCGCGCAGGGCTGCTTTTGGAGGGCGCTCCGGTGCTCTACCTGTCGGGCTACAAGGGCGGCCAGGTGAACCCGGCCAAGGGCGACTTCGTGTTCAACTGCTCGGCCATTTACGAGCTCATGCCCACCGATGTCCGTCTGTGCCAGCCCGCCATATTCAGCGGCAAGGTCCTATCGGCTCTCGGCTCGATCATCGCCGGCATCGGCCGCCCAATGACCGATGCTATGGGCACATGCGGGAAGGCGGGACAGAGTGTGCCGTCCAGCGGGGGCGGCAACATGTTCCTGGTCATCGACGAGAATGACGAGATAACGATCGGGGGAGTGTGAGATGTCTGCCGCAGTTGAAACCGCCGAAGCACTGGCTCGCAGGCTCGGCGCGGCCCGCGGGTGGAGGCTCGTCGCGAGCTCGGTGCAGTCAGTGGATGTGGGGATGGACGATAGCAAGCTGGGCGGCGATTATCGTCCGCCGCGCGCGACAGGCGAGGTTGTCGGCAGCGTCTTCGTCATATGGGAAGACGGCAGGGTCAGCCGCGGCAGGATCGACGGCCGTACCCTGGGCAGGCTGCCGCGCGACATCGAGCTGTGGCGGTCACTGGCCTACCGCGACGACGATGCTGCCCATATAGCGGAACTGGTTCCGCCGACCCAAGTTGAGCTGTTCGACCCGAGGGTGGCCGACATCGTCACGGGCAACGCGGGCCCTATGTTCGAAGCCATATCTCAGATAGCGGCCGCGGCCCGCGAAGCCGGCGCGGATGTGATCGACGCGGGCGTGAGTTGCTCGGCGGCTGAAACCGTCATAGCCAGCTCCAATGGACTGTGGGTCAAGTATCCCGAGACGAATATCCGGTGTCTCTGGGGCATCGACAAGACCATGAGCGGAATCAAGCTGGGCAAGGATCGCGAGACGCTGACCGGCCTGGCGAACGCGGTGACCGCCGTTGGACGGCTGGCTCAGGCGGCCAAGGTGCGTGTTGCGGCCGCATCGCGCGACATGCGCGTTGTGCTGACGCCCAGAGCGGTGGAGTATTTCATCGGTCACTACATCATGCACAACTTGAGCGGAGAGAATGTCGCAGAGGGCAGGTCGAGGTATTCGCTGGAGCAATTTCGCGAACGCGAGCGCGTCTTTCGCGACGACATCGGCCTGACGCTGGACACCGCGATCCCCATGGGCTCGGGTTCTTACCTGTGCACCCCTGAAGGCGTCCCATCGGGCCGCGTGGCGTTGATCGAAGGCGGACAGCTGGCCACGCCCATTCTGAACATCAAATACGCGAGACGCTCCCGGATGGCGCCCACCTCGATTCCGGCGATGGGAATGCCGCCGGGCCATGCCGGGCTGACGCTGGGCGCTCAGAACATGGAGGACTGGCTTCAGCTCATAGCGGGCGCGCGCGATACGATACTGGTCGACAGCGTGCTGGGCATGCACACTCAGGACCCGACTACAGGCAACTACTCTCTGGCTGTGCCCGATGGCATCGTGGTGCGTGACGGGCAGTTCGCGGGCGCGGCCAAGGTAGTCATATCAGGCAACTTCTTTAGCGCCCTAAGCGATGCCGATACCAGGTTCGGGCTTAGCGGCGACCATCCCAATCCCGGTATTGAGCTCGCGTGTCATGTGGAGGGCTGACGCGAGCAGTCACCGCATGCAGCAGGCAATAGTGGAGGTGGACATGTATGAGGTTGGCGATAATAGGCGGGACGGGCGTGTATGATCCGGCTATTCTGGACAATGTCAGAGATGCCGTGATCCAGACGCCCTACGGCTCGGCGGGCATGAGGATCGGAACGTACCGGGGGCAGGAGATAGCGTTCGTTGCCCGGCATGGGTTCGGGCACACAGTGCCTCCGCACCTGATCAACTACAAGGCCAACATCGCGGCCCTCAAGATGCTGGGTGTGGAGCGCGTGATAGCCACGTCTGCCGTTGGTTCGCTCAACTCTGAGATGAAGCCGGGCATGTTCGTCTTTGTGGACCAGTTCATCGACTTCGCCAAGTCACAGGTGCGCACATTTTTCGACGGCGGGGAGCGCGGAGTGGTCCACCTGGACTTCACTGAGCCGTATTGCCCCCAGATCCGCGCCAAGATGGAAGCGGGCGCCCGCGCCCTGGGGATCGAAGCGATGAACGGAGGGTGTTACGTCTGCCTGGACGGACCGCGTTTCGAGACGCCGGCGGAGATACGCATGTTCGCCAAACTTGGGGGTCACCTTGTCGGCATGACGGGCGTTCCCGAAGCGGTTCTGGCGCGAGAGGCGCAGTTGTGCTACGCCTCTATCGCCATGGTTACCAACTGGGCTGCCGGTATCTCGGACACGGCGCTGACTCACCAGGAAGTGGTGGACATAATGCAGGCCAACGGCGAGAAGCTGCGGGCGGTGATCATGTTCGCCATCGACAACCTCCCAGCGGAGCGCGGGTGTGGGTGCGCAGCGGCGGGAGTCGACATGCCCTGGCTGGAGGGGTTCGGCAAATGAGATCCGGCGAGCTGAAGCTCGGGGACGGGTTGACTTTGCCTGGATTGAGGGGAGTGAGAGATGTTGAGCGACCTGGTCATAGAGAACGTCGCTGTGATCACCATGGACTCCGAGCAACGCACGGTCCGCGATGCGACGATCGTCGTGGAGTCGGGCGTTGTTATCTACGTGGGACCTGCGGCCGATCTGCCGGAGGGAGTGTCGGAGCGGCTGGGGCAGATGCCGCGCCTGCCGGGGCGGGGCCGCATAGCCATCCCCGGGCTTGTCAACGCGCACACCCACGCGGCGATGGCGCTGTTCCGGGGGTACGCTGATGACCTGATGCTCCAGGAATGGTTGACCACCAAGATCTTCCCCATAGAGGCCGGTCTGACTCCGGACGATGTGTACTGGGGGACTCTGCTGGCATGCGCGGAGATGATCAAGTCGGGCACTACTTGCTTTGCCGACATGTACTTCTTCATGGACGAAGCTGCGCGGGCAGTGGAGGAATCGGGGATCAGGGCCAGCCTGTCGGTGGGAATGGGCTCGATGGCAGAAAACGCCGGCGGCTCGGGCGGCCCGGGCCGCCCGGATGGTTTTGGCGCCGCGCTCGCCCGCGGGTCCGATTTTTGCGAAAGGTGGAACGGCGCCGCGGGAGGCAGGATCACTACCATGCTCGGGCCGCACGCGCCGTATACTTGTTCATTGCCTTTTCTGTCGGCGACAGCTGGACGCGCCGGAGAGCTTGGGGTTGGAGTGCATATCCACATCTCCGAAACCTTCCGCGAGGCCGATGAGATGCGATCGGCTTACGGCATAAGCCCTGTGGAGTATGTGGAGTCGAGCGGCCTTCTCGATCTGCCGGTGCTAGCGGCTCACTGTGTCGCGGTGTCCGATGGCGACATCGACATTCTGGCAAGGCACGGTGTGCGGGTGGCGCACAACCCCGGGTCCAACATGAAACTGGCATCCGGTGCGGCGCCTGTGCAGAAGATGCTATCGGCCGGGGTCGCGGTGGGCTTGGGCACCGATGGCGCGGCGAGCAACAACAATCTGGACATGGTCGAGGAGATGCGTTTGGCCGGCCTATTGCACAAGGCGACCCTGCTGGATCCAACGGCCGTGCCCGCGCGCGTGTGCCTTGAGATGGCGACCAGAGGCGGCGCAGCCTGCCTCGGGCTTGACGACGACATCGGATCGATAGAAATTGGGAAGAGAGCCGACATCGTTCTCCTCGATTTCGCGGCGCCGCACCTGTCCCCTGCCGGCATCGCCGACCTGGCATCGCACATCGTCTACTCCGCGTGCGGCGCCGATGTGAGCGCTGTACTTGTCGACGGACGCGTGCTAATGGAGGACAGGAGACTGACCACTCTGGACGAGAGCGCGATTATGGCAGAAGCGGAGGCCCGGGCGCTGAGGCTGGCCGGCAGGGTCGATGGAAATAGAACCCAATAGGTGATGCGCAAACATCATGAGGGCACATTTGCCCTAATAACCACAGGGCCGCGGCGAGAGAATACACCTGAAAGGAGGTCTCGCCGGGTGTTGTGGCAACGGAGATTCGGCGGCGACAGGGGCGACGAGTCCAGAGAGAGGGCCGAGAGCGATGCGGATTTCGAGTTCGCTTCGGAACTTGGGCCTTCGGGCCTGGGGTCACCTTCCAAGACCGGGCGCTCAACTGGCGCCAGATCCAAGACAACGCGTGGCGGAACAGCCAAGGAAAGCTCCCTGATGGGAGGGGTGTCGATTTCGCCAATGCCTGTTACCGCCGGTGAACGTGTCACCGTGAAGTACAACGGCCTCCTGGCTCAGTCCGGAGCGGACGCCCTGTACCTGCATACAGGTTTTGGGCCCAAGGACTGGAGAAACGTCTCCGACATCCCGATGTTGCGAGAGAAAGCGGGCACATGGAAAGCTGACGTAGAGCTGGACCCGAATGAAACCTCCCGCCTGAACTTCTGCTTCAGAGACACGGCCAGTAACTGGGACAACAACTACGGCCTCAACTGGAGCCTGGAGATACACAACGGTCAGGTAGGACGGTTCTAGCAGGCCCTCCGCGCCGGCGGGCAGGACGAAGGCAGGCGCAAAGCGTGCCGTAAGTCCTGCCTTCTTGCGTTGCTGCCTCTGCACTCGTAGCGGTGAGCGCCAACGCGCCAACGCAAATTTGCTTTACAAACACGCAGGCCTTTGCTATAATCATCAGCGGACGCTGTTGCGCCTTGGGGAGTCGTCTAGTGGTAGGACGTCAGACTCTGGATCTGATTGCGAGGGTTCGAATCCTTCCTCCCCAGCCAATACATGGCCCCGTGGTCTAGTGGCCTAGGACGTCGCCCTCTCAAGGCGGAGACACGGATTCGAATTCCGTCGGGGCTACCAAGTTTGAACACCCTGAGAGATCAGGGTGTTTTGCTATACTGTGCGCCCGGCATGGCGCACTCACTTGGGGGTTCAAGCTTGGCGGAGATATGACGCCCGCGGGTTAGGCCACTGCCTCATCCGCCGGCATTGGGCGGGCGAAGTAGTAGCCTTGGGCGAAATCAACGCCCATATCCTGCAGCGCCTTCAGCGACTCTTCATCCTCCACGCACTCGGCTACGGTCATGGCTCCCAGCACATGGGAGACTGAGTTGATCGCTTCTATGATGAGCCTACCCGAAGCAGGGCCCTTCATGGCCTGCACCACGTTGCCTGCGATTTTCACTATATCTATGGGCAGTTCGTAGAGGTACGAGATAGCCGAATGCCCGGCCCCGAAGTCGTCAATGGCAAAAGAGCAGCCAAGCTCCTTCATGCGGTCCATCCACGCCCGCACTTCCCCCAGGTTCCCCATGGCCGCTGTCTCCGTTATCTCAAAGCACAGCCTGTACTGGGAGATGCCGCTAGACGCCACTTTCGACTCCACCTCCGCGAGGAACGAGGGCCTGGAGATGCTCCTAGCTGATAGGTTCATTGCGATGTTGATGTCGGGCTGGATCGACATCAGCTGTATAACGCGATCCAGCACCCACATGTCGATATAGGGTATCAGGCCCAGACCCTCTGCTATGGGCACGAACTTGCCGGCCACTATCACACTGTTGTCGGGGCCTACCATTCGGATGAGCGCCTCGAAGCAGCGGGCTTTTCTCCAGTTGCCTTGCCTCGCGTCGGACCGCTGCGAATCTCTCCCTGCGATGGGCACAATGGGCTGCAGATACACGAGCAGCTTGTCGCCTTGCAGGGCCCCTTCGATGGCGAGTGTATCCGAGCATGAGCCGGAGCAGCCGTCAGACGCTGAAGCGGCGCATGGAGAATCGAACGCAACACGGTTCTTGCCCGCCTTCTTCGCGGTGGCCAGCGCCATGTCGGCACGCAGAGATACGTCTCTTGTGTGGGCATCGCGGTCGATTTCGGTCATGCCTGCGCTGACAGTGAGATACACTGGCATGCTGCTGACTTCGAACCGGAGGTTCTCCAGAGACGCCCTAATCCGCTCGGCCGTGGCCCGAGCCTCGTCCAGAGATACGCCTGTGAGAAGTACGGCAAATTCGTCACCGGCGATCCTCGCTACCAGATCGCTCTTGCGGACCATCTTCTCTATGTGCGAGGCCACTTCCACCAGAATCTCGTCGCCCATGGAGTAGGTGAGCGTGTCGTTGAGGGCCTTGAAGTTGTCGATGTCGATCACAAGCAGGGCGCTGGGTTTGCCGTTCTTGGCTCGCCGGATGGCCCGGTCGATCTCATTGATCAGCGCTGCCCTGTTCACCAGGCCTGTAAGGTAGTCGCGCGTGGCCACGTAACGGGCGTGCCGAGATTCGCTGCTGCCCTTTGAGATGAGGATGAAGGCTGCGAGCGCAGCGAGAAGACCAACGGACAGAAGCACAGGCCACCAGTGGATCAAGGAGTACCTGGGCCAGGTGGAGGCGTCGATGTCGAAGGCCAGGAAGGCTGTTGGGCCACCGCCTGCGCCGACGGCAATGGGCGCGTAGGCGGTGATCCAGGCGCCCCTGGAGTTGGTTCTGGGCCCTTCGACGCCGGGTTCGCCTGAGGCGAACAGCGCCATTTCGCCGGGAGTGGCCGAGCACACGGGGTGGCCGGGAGGCGAGTAGTGGGGGGATTCCTCAGGTTCGGAATCGGCGAGCACCACAATCTGACCATCTGCCGGCCGTACGATGTAGACGAAACGGGCATCGTCGGAAGCTTCCCGAAGCGCTCTGAGCTTGGCGTGCAGCCGCATGAGAGCCTCATCGCTCTCGCCGATGTCGCCTGGTTCGATGAGAGCTGCGGCGGCGCGCGCCCTGATGAGCAAGTTCTGGCGGGCCTGCCGGTCGGCGCCTCCAGCGCTCAGGTAGATGATGCCCCAGCTTATCACCACTATTACTGTTGCTGCCACCACCGAACGGACTACATAGGCAGCGGGCGGGAGGATACGGACCCGAGATTGGTTGGACTCTGACTCCTGATGCAGCTGTTCAGCCACGTGCAGGCCTCCTTGCCTAGAAGGTGGGTCGCGCTGATCGACGCCCCGCTCGGACGGCGTGTGGCTGGAGTACGTCCTGAATCATCTGATTCGGCACGGATCGTGGAAATCCTTTCAAGGGAGCTGCGCTTTATCACCCGGGTGATCTTGGCCGCTGCCGGCAGGATGCAGGGAATGCGCAGAGAACTCATGGAAGCGAATGGACGAATGCTATAGAATGGAGTGATGTTACATGAACTGGAGACCGGCAATCAGGCTCTGCCTTGCCATCGCGCTGGCAATTGCGGGGGCAGGTTGCGCGCTCAGGCCGTCCGCCGCGTCCGGCAGCGGTTCCGTGGTCCTCGCCGCGGCCATCAAGAGCGTTCCGAGTGCATCGTGCGCGCCCGAGCTGGTCGTATTGACGCTCAGCATGGGAGGGTTGAGCCTCAGGCACGAAATGTCCGTGGAGGGCAGTTCGGCTCACGGCACCATCCAGTCGCTTGCTGCAGGGAAATGGTTGATTGACGCAGTGGCGGTGGACGGCGAGGGCGATGCCGTATACGCCGGCCGCGCCAAGGCCGAGGTGAGGCGGGACGGGATCACCCCCGTATCGGTCACCCTGCGCGCGGTGGAAGGCCGCATCCGCATCCAGGTATCGGCTGCGGGGGTTCCGGAGACCATGCCGGTTCATTCGGCCGACCTCTTCGTTTACTATGCGGGGGGCAGTTCGGCGTATCGTTCCTACAAGGACGTGCGTGAGCAGGACGGGCTATTCGTGGTAGAGGATTCTGGATACCCGCCGCGATCCTATGATTTGCGGGTGGTGCTCAAGGCTGCGGATGGATCGGTGCTGTATGAGAGCGAGTATGTTGGCTTCGGAGTGTGCCCTGGCAAATCCACCAGCGTAGACTGGAGCCCAGGGCTGGGCCATCTCCAGGTGGATGTTGGGCTCATCCTAATTCCAAGCGCTCCGGCCGATGTGTCCGTAAGCATAGACGGGACACAGGCCGGTGTGTCGTGGACCGCTCCTGCCGATAATCTGGCGGCATCCTACAGGGTCTACTGGAGATATTCCCGCTTCGACCGATACACCACATCCAGGTCTCAGCAGATCGAAGCGCCTTCGGCGGGAGCAGTAGTGTCCCTGTCTTCTCAGCAGAGAGGTTCAACAGTCTACTTTGTGGTGGTCGCGCGCGACTCGTCGGGGCAGGAGAGCCTGAGGAGCTCCGAGGTCTCGGCGGAGTATCGTTAGTTACGTCTGGTCAATATGGAGCTCCGCCCGCGGCTCGGGGCACGGGCGGAGTCCGATGATGGCCTACAGCTTCAGTAACGTCCGAGCAATGCTGAAGTAGATCATCAGGCCTGTGCCGTCCACTACCGTGGTTATCAGCGGCGCCGACATGACAGCCGGGTCGAGATGGAGCGCGGTGGCCGCTATCGGCAGCATGGATCCGACTATGGTGGCCACGGTCACGATCATGAGCACCGATGTGCACACGATGACTCCAATGATCGGATTGCCTCCGACTCTCCATGCCCGCAGGAATGCTATGCCCGACATCGTAAGGCCGAGGGCGATGCCCAGCGTGAATTCGCGGACGAAGACCGACCAGACGTCTCGCATCCGTATGTCGCGCACCGCGAGGCCGCGGATGACTACTGATGCAGCCTGAGAGCCGGCGTTACCGCCGCAGTCAATTAGGAGCGGTATGAAGAATGTCAACTCGATGACTGACTGCATGGCAGTGCTGAAATTCTGCAGTATCTTGCCTGTGATCGATTCGGCCAGGAATAGCACCATCAGCCAGACTACCCGGCTGCGCCACAGCTCTTTGATTGAGGTTGCGAAATACGGACGGTCGAGCGGCATGGTGCCGGCTATCTTCTGGATGTCCTCTGTGGCCTCTTCTTCGACGACGTCTAGGATGTCGTCGGCTGTGATGATTCCCGCGAGTCGGTTGTCGTTGTCGACAACGGGCAGAGCCAGGTAGCGGTATTTCTTGAACAGCTGAGCCGCCTCTTCCTGGTCAGCCTCGACCGGCACGGCCAACACGTTTCGGCTCATGATGGAGGATATCTTGCGCTTGAGGTCGGCTATGACCAAATCGCGCAGCGAAAGCACTCCTACGAGGCGCTCATCTGCGTCGACGACGTAGATGTAGTAGACGGTTTCTGCCTCGGGGGCCAGGTGGCGCAGTTCGGCGAGGGTCTTCTCAACGGTCCACTCCATGTTGACGGTTACGTACTCCGTGGCCATGATGCCGCCCGAAGAGTCCTCATCGTACCGCAGGAGTTCGCGGACATCGTCTCCCTCGGAGTCCATGAGGTCGAGTAGGGTCTCGGCCTTGGCTTCCGGAAGGTCGCCGATGAGGTCGGCCGCATCGTCTGAGTCCATTTCCCTCAGGATCTCAGATGAGCGCGCCGAGCCCATCATCCGGATTACCTCGGTCTGGTCCTCCGGATCTAGCTCCTGGATTATGTCGGCTGCTTTTCCGGCCGGGATAGCATGAAAGAAAGCGCTGCGGGCCGAATCGTCGAGCAACTCCAAGATGTCGACTACGTCCGCCGGGTGCAGGGAGTCTACCAGGTTGGTCAGCGCTTCAGTGGAGCCTTCGGAAAGCAGTTGCTTTACGTTCTCCACAAGGGCAGTGTACTTCTCATCCACAACAACACCCCCTCCTAGGGGCGCGCGCACCGACCTGCCGGCATGGTGAACATCGCCCCAGACTGGTTTTGAGCTGGTCTACCTGACTTCGACGCAGGGCTCAGCAGTATGAACCGCTTCCTACTGCCTGGGTCTCCGTCCACCTATTCTCCCCCCTTTGTTGGCCAATGGAAAGTGAGCACCAGAAGTCGCGTGCCGGCTCACCTTGCTAATTATACTATCTCTGCGCAGGGATGTCACCCCTGAGCTCCGGCCTTCGGCCCGTGGGCCTTGGCCCGGCAAGGGGCGAATCAGGATGGGATACGTATGGGACGACTCGCCCGAATGTGGTAGAATTGGCTTGCAAGCTGTTGCAGAGGCATGAGGTTTGTGAGGATACGGGGGGTTGTGTACGATGCCGGGTCTTCGGGAGGCGGCGCTTGTTGCCGTTCGCGATTGTATGGGGGCAAAGCCCGAGGAGACGCTTCTTGTGGTCATGGACAGCGGCACGCGCGGCGTGGGCTGCGCTCTGTACCAGGCGGCCGCGGAGCTTGGGTGTGAGGCCATGATGATCGAGATGATACAGCGCACAAGCCACGGCGAGGAACCTCCGGCGCCCATAGCGCAGATCATGGGGCATGTGGATATCGTGCTCGCGCCTACCACCAAGTCGATCAGCCATACCGATGCCAGGGCCGGAGCATGCAAGGCCGGAGCGCGGTGCGCCACATTGCCCGGCATCACCGAGGATTGCATGGCGCGGGCTTTGGCGGCCGACTACGCTGCGGTGGGCGTGCGATCCAGGAAGTACGCCGATGCGCTAACGCGCGGCAGCATTGTCAGGATCACCAACAACGACGGCGCCGACATCACTATGTCGCTTGAGGGTCGCGTGGGCAACGCGGACGCAGGTGTATACCGCAATCCAGGGGATTTCGGCAACCTGCCCGCGGGCGAGGCCTACATTGCGCCGCTGGAAGGCACGGCCAACGGAGTGTTCGTAGTGGACGGATCTATGGCGGGCGCGGGTTACCTGGGCGAGCGCGTGAGGATTCACGTGCGCGATGGCTACGCCACGGATATTCAGGGCGGCGCTGCGGCAGATGCGCTCAAAGCCATGATAGATCCGTTGGGCCGTCTGGCCAGGAACATTGCAGAGCTCGGCATAGGAACGAATGAAAAGGCCAAAATAACCGGAACAGTCCTCGAAGACGAGAAGGTCATGGGCACCATACACATAGCGCTGGGCGACAACAGCCACATGGGAGGCACGGTTGCGGTACCCAGTCATCTTGACGGCATTGTGCTTGCCCCCACGGTGGTCGTGGACGGCGTAACGATAATGGAATCAGGGAAGCTTATTCTGTAAGCGTCTGCTATCGGACCAGCGACAATAGCGCCTCGCGAATTTCCATCCGGAACACGTCAACCATTTGAGGAGGGGATACGGATGGGAAACCGCATCCGGGCGGTTCCGGCACAGGTACGCGCTGGCAAGCCCAGAGATAGCCGCAGGAAACCACCTGACTTCGCGGACAGAGATGTGATCGACGCGATCCTTGCCGAGGTCGAGTGGGAGGAAGATGGGGACCCCGGCGTTGTGCTGGACGGATGGTGGTCGGATCGATGGAGCGTGCCTCCAGACATTTAGCGCATACGTCAACGCATGCGGCGGGAGCGCGTCTTGCAGAAGACTGCGTTTCCGCCCCATAACGTGCGGCGCGGGAGAGGGCGCAGCTCGGCCCGGCGAGGCAAGGGGGTGGTCGTGTGAGGGAGTTTGTCCATCTACATCTGCATACGCAATACTCCCTCCTGTGAATGGACGGGGCTGCGAGGACTGACAAGCTGCCGAGTCGCGTCGATGAGCTCGGCATGAGCGCGTGCGCAGTCACCGACCACGGGTCGCTGTTTGGAGCGGTCGAGTTCTACCGGGCCTGCCGCGAGCGTGGGGTCAAGCCGATCATCGGATGCGAGGTCTATGTAGCCAATCGCACCAGGCACGACCGCACACCTCGGGTGGACGACGATCCATACCACCTGGTGCTTCTGGCAGAGAACCGTCAAGGCTACAAGAACCTTATGAAGCTTTCGAGCATCGGCTACACCGAAGGCTTCTATTATAAGCCGCGGGTGGACAAGGAAGCCTTGGCTGCGCAGTCTGGGGGGCTTATCGCGCTATCGGCGTGCCTGTCGGGGGAAGTCTCCACACACCTCACGAACGGGCAGACTGAGGCGGCTGCGCGGGCGGCGTCCGAATACCGCGACATCTTTGGTCCCGAATCGTTCTTCTTGGAAGTGCAGGCCAACGGGATGCGGGAGCAGGAGCGAGTGAACCGTGCCATGGCGGCGCTCGGAGCCCGCTTGGGAATTCCCCTTGTGGCGACGAACGATGTACATTATCTTAGGCGCGAGGATGCTCTGGCCCACGATGTGCTGCTCTGCATACAGACAGGTGCATCGGTAGACGATCCAGGGCGCATGAGGTTTCCTACCGATCAGTTCTACCTCAAGTCGCCGGATGAAATGTACCGCGAGTTTCACGAGACGCCAGGGGCATGCGAGGAGACGGTGCGCATTGCGCAGCGCTGCAATGTGGAGCTGGATTTCGACACGCTCCACATCCCCGAGTTCGCCCCGCCGGAGGGCGACACTCTCGACAGCTATCTTGGGCGGGTGTGCGCCGAAGGGGCGGCACAGCGGTTCGGCATCCTATCCGATGAAGTGCGCGCACGGCTCCACTATGAGCTGGGCGTCATCGAACGGATGGGCTACTCGGGCTACTTCCTGATCGTCTGGGATTTCATAAGATTTGCGAAGAGCCGGGGGATTTTCGTGGGCCCTGGCCGCGGGTCGGCGCCCGGAAGCCTAGTCGCATACTGCCTGGGCATTACGGATATCGATCCGCTCCGGTACAACCTGCTGTTTGAGAGGTTTCTCAACCCCGAGCGCGTCACCATGCCCGACATTGACATCGACTTCTGCTGG
This sequence comes from Firmicutes bacterium UBA5389, assembly GCA_002409965.1. Lineage (GTDB taxonomy): Bacteria > Bacillota > DTU025 > DTU025 > DTU025 > UBA5389. The sequence continues at coordinate 4,948 of DHON01000116.1, read as the reverse complement.
GAGCGACGCGGCGAGGTCATAGATTACGTCGCGCACAAGTACGGGGCCGACAGAGTCGCGCAGATCATCACGTTCGGCACCATGGCCGCACGCGCCGCTATCAGGGACGTCGGTCGGGCGCTCAAGGTGAACTACGGCGATGTTGACCGCATAGCCAAGCTGGTGCCGGCCGAGCTCAACATAACCATTGACCGAGCGCTCGAGCTTTCGCCAGAGCTCGCCGCGGCTGTGGCCGGAAGCGAGCGAATCCGCACGATGGTGGATATAGCTCGCGCAGTGGAGGGGATGCCTCGTCACCCATCGGTGCACGCCGCGGGGGTCGTGATATCGAAGGAACCTTTGACGGAGAATGTACCTCTATATAAATCGGGGGACGGAGTGGTAACTACCCAGTACCCCATGGAAGATCTGGAGAGACTGGGCATCGTGAAGATGGATTTTCTCGGTCTGCGCACGTTGACGGTGATCGGGAACACGGTGGAGATCGTGCGCCACACCCGCGGTGTGGATCTAGACATCGACACCATACCTCTGGACGATCCGGAAGTATACGAGATGCTGCGGCGCGCCGATTCGACCGGGGTGTTCCAGCTCGAGTCCAGTCTGTTTCAGAATCTGCTTCGCGAGGTCAAACCCACGCGCTTTGAAGACATCATTGCCCTGGTCGCCCTGGGCAGGCCGGGCCCGATGGTGATGACCGGCGATTTCGTGCGAGGCAAGCACAGCCCCAGCGAGGTGAGATACCCTCATCCGGCGCTTGAGAGGATTCTGGAGTCCACCTACGGGGTGATGCTTTATCAGGAGCAAGTGATGCAGGCGGCCAGCGAACTCGCTGGGTTCAGTTTGGGCGAGGCCGACATGCTGCGGCGGGCAATGGGCAAGAAGAAACCGGAAGTCATTGCGGGCCTCAAGGACCGATTCTTAAGCGGGGCCCGCGAGCGCGGCGTCCCGGACGGAGTTGCTCAGGAGGTCTTCTCCCTCATCGAGAGATTCGCGGGTTACGGGTTCAACAAGGCTCATAGCGCGGCATATGCGCTGATATCATATGAAACCGCCTATTTGCGATGCCGCTACTTTCCTGAGTTCATGGCCGCCACGCTCACGAGCGTGATGAACTCTCCCGAACGTGTGGCCATGTACATCGATGCATGCAGGTCCAGAGGAGTGGAGGTTCTGGGGCCGGACGTGAATGAGAGCCTCAGAGGGTTTACGGTGCGCCAAAACACAATCCGCTTCGGTATAGCCGCCGTCAGGAACGTGGGCGAAACCGCTGCCGACTCCATAATCGCCGCGCGTAGAGCGGGAGGCAGGTTCGCATCGCTGGCCGATTTTTGCGACCGCGTGGACATGACCGCAGTCAGCCGAAAAGCGCTCGACAGCCTGATCAGGTGCGGTGCCCTTTGCGCATTCGGCAGCAGGCGAGCGCTGCTTGCGGCGATGGACAGGGTGTGCGACGAAAGCGTTGCGAGGCAGCGCCAGCAACAGGCGGGGCAGGCATCCTTCTTTGATCTTTTCGACAGTCCATCGGAGTTCGGACAGGCGGAAGCGGCCTTGCCCGATGTGCCTGAGTTCAGGCAGGATCAGATACTTGCCATGGAAAAGGAACTGCTGGGCCTGTACATCTCGGGGCATCCTCTGGCGTCCATATCCGATGTGGTTCGGAAGGTATCGACGGCCACCATGCGGGATCTTTCAAGTGTTGCCGATGGGGCGAGCGTGACCCTGGCCGGAGTGGTTGTCGGCCGCAAACAGATATCTACCAGGGCAGGGCAGCCCATGGCGTTCGTACAGCTTGAGGACATGACCGGGCAGGTGGAGGTAGTGGTGTTCCCGCGGGCATACGAGCAGTACGCCGCGCTGCTTGCCCCTGATGCCTACGTGGCGGTGAGGGGAAGGGTGGATATCAAGGAGGATGGGGTTAAGGTGCTGGCAGACACGGTTTCGATTCTTCCCTCGCCGTAGAAGGAGAATCGGTGGTAAGATAGAACATCGGACATACTAGTCGAGGCAAGGCTTGACGAAGCAGGACATCGGAAATGCCGAGCGTGCACTACCGCGCTTGAAGTTGGGGAGGCGGCTGGCATGTGGGCTGTTGTGCACATTGCGCCAAACCGAGCAGAAGCCGAGCTTCTGAAGCACATGTTGGAGGGCGAGGGACTCTTGGTGACGCTCAGGCCCATGGGCGTTCCGCACATGGGCGATTCAGCTAGCGTCGAGGTGCTCGTTCCTGAAACGGAAGCTGAAGAGGCGCGGGAGATACTGGACGGATATGGACCATAACTGCGCAGCGATTGTGGCGCCATCCGGTCTCGTGTGATTGGGGGATTTGATATGAGAAGAGTCGCGGTACTTACCAGCGGCGGCGATGCGCCGGGCATGAACGCCTGCATCCGTGCCGTGGTGCGGAAGGCTCTCTACCATGGGATAGAGGTTGTGGGCGTGAGGCGCGGGTTCCACGGTCTGGTGGCCGGCGATTTCATGGAGATGAAATCGCGCACTGTCGGTGACATTCTGCAGCGTGGTGGAACTATTCTGAAATCGGCGCGCTCAGACGAGTTCAAGACCGAGGAAGGACGGGCCAAGGCACTGCTTCAGCTGAGAACTTGCGAGATCGACGGCCTGGTGGGCATCGGAGGCGATGGCACGCATACCGGCCTCAGCCTGCTGTCCAAGATGGGCGTGACCACTTTGGGCATTCCGGCCACCATCGACAACGATATAAGCTCCACCGATTATGCCATCGGATTCGACACCGCCTGCAACACGGTGATCGACGCGATAAACAAGATCCGCGACACAGCCACTTCACACGAGCGAACTTATGTGGTAGAGGTGATGGGGAGGAACTCAGGTCACATTGCGTTGGCTGCAGGGCTGGCCGGCGGGGCCGAGAGCATCCTGATTCCAGAGGTCGAGTTCGACATTCAGCAGGTGTGCGAGAGGATAACCGCCGGCGCGCGCCAAGGGAAAAGCCACAGTATCGTAGTGGTGGCGGAGGGCGCCGAGGGCGCCGTCTCCCCGGGCAGAGGGGGTCTTTTGGGCGGGTGCGCATATCGCATAGGCCAGCAGATAGCAGGGCTTACTGGTTTTGAGACCAGGATCATAGTGTTGGGCCACATCCAACGTGGAGGCGCGCCATCGGTGCGCGACCGCATACTCGCCACTACGCTCGGTGCTAAGGCCATCGACGTGCTGCTGGCGGGGTCCGGCAGCAGCGTAGTGGGCGTGTTTGGCAACGAGATCCGCGTCATGCAATTCGACGAGGCCCTGTCGATGAAGCGCACGATCAACATGGATTACTACGAACTTGCGAACGTACTTTCAAATCTGTAGGCCACTGCCTGCCTTGTATGCGGGTATACAGCCGAAACATCGAAGGCAAAATAGCACCAAAGACGGCGGAACTACGTTGGGGAGGGCATGAAGTGAAAGCAACCGGGATTGTACGACGTATTGATGATCTGGGAAGGGTTGTAATACCCAAGGAAATCAGGCGGACTCTCAGAATCCGCGAGGGGGATCCCCTAGAGATATTCACCGACCGGGACGGAGAGGTTATCCTCAAGAAATACTCGCCCATGACGGACCTCAGTTTCTTCGCGCAGGAATACGTGGACTCGCTGTTCGATGCCACAGGATGCATCGCGGCGATCGCGGACGACCATGAGGTCGTGGCAGTGAGCGGCGCTCCAAAGAAGCTGTTTGTGGAGAAGAGGATCTCGGAACAGGCCGAGGAGATCATGAAGGCGCGCGAGACCATAGTGTCGAACACGCCGAATGAGAACCCGGTGATCGACAACGCGGAGTTCGAAAGCCAGGTCATGGCACCGATCCATGCCGGCGACGAGCCCGCGGGGGTAGTGGTTCTGATGTCCAAGGAACCGCGCCAGATGGGGCAGACCGAGGTCAAGCTTGTCGAGACCGCTGCGGCGTTCCTGGGCAAGCAACTCCTGCAGTAAGCCGACAAGCCGGCGCGCCGGTCAGGGGCGCCGGCTGTGGCCGCCCGGCGCCGGCGGCATGCGAGCCGGCAGCACGTAACAGGCAGCGTGTAACAGGCAGCGTGTAGTTGCGCGCGCGCCAGGCCCGTGGTAGAATAACTCTGCGCCGAAGTGGCGGAATGGCAGACGCAGATGACTCAAAATCATCCGGCCGCAAGGTCGTGCGGGTTCGACTCCCGCCTTCGGCACCAGAGACTCAACAACAACCCCTTTAGCAGGGACTATACAGATGGCTCACACCGGCAATGCGCCAGGTGTGAGCCATGTTTGCGTCATACCAGACACCAGTGGAGCCTCGGCGGAGAAGTGCTACAGAGAAGAACCGCGGCACGTGAATGTCGCGGTGGGGCCCTGATGTGTATGTGGGGCGCGTTAGGTGGCTTTGGTGAACAAGATTGCGCGGTCCCAAATGATCTCGAAGAGCGACGGCCCAACTTGGGTGTTCACATCGATGTAGGCTCTGAATGCGATGTAGGCGTCTTTGTTGTTGTCGACTCCGAAGGCCTTCCCAGAGGGGTTTCCTGTACTATACGGCACAATCACGCACGGTTCTCCGGCTGCGGCGCGACGCGCGATCTTGTACACGTAGTAGTACTTGGAGTTCTCGTAGCCCACAGGGAAGTAATCGGCGGCGGAGTTTGCATATTCCGCGCTGTTGGTCCCGGCTACGCCGTTGAGCAGCTCCACACCATAGAAGCTGAAGTTGCTGTATATTGCTTTCCCGGTCTGCTCATGATTGACGCCGTATACGATCACGAAGTCATCGTCGCAGGCCAGCTGAAAGAAGTTTGTTCGCAGATAGGTGGTGTCTCTGTCTTCAGCCAGAAGGTCGACATCGCGGAATATGCCTGTGTAGCCCTCGGGAAGCCATATGTCCGTGTCCAGGTGCACGGGTCGCAGCTGGGCGCTGCCGTGTCGGCGGACTATTGTCATTGCTCACGCTCTCTGTC
>DHON01000028.1 GCA_002409965.1 Firmicutes bacterium UBA5389 | reverse complement strand
GGTAGTGTCGGAAATGTTGGTGTAAATGAGACTTCGACTCTGACGACAAAGCCTAGAACCCTAGTTGATGAGTCGAATCCTACGCCGCCTCCCTTTCCATGGCAACCCCTGCGGCATCGAGCACCTTGCGAGCCTCTTCGTCTGCTGCGGCACGTCGGGCATCAGTGATCGGTTCCGACCCGTCCCCATGTCCGCATCTCTCCAGTAGCGACCAGAACTCGTCCATCTTCCCCTCGGCGAAGTAGCGTGATTGTGACCATGTCTCGTCGGACTCCGCGACGACGGCACCTACGAGTCGCACGAGCGACTGCCTTGACGGGAAGACCTGCACCACGCGACTCCTGCGCCTGGTCTCGCGGTTGCATCTCTCTTGGACGTTGTTGGTCCCCGGACGCTTCCAGTGCGAGGACGGGAAGTCGAGATAGGCCAGCGCATCCGGCTCGGCCTCCACGAGAATCCTTTGCGCCTCCTGGCTCACCTGCCCCACCATCTGCGTCGCCCTGTGATACAGAGCCCTCACCACCAATGCGTCCTTGGCGCGAAAGACCGGAGAGAGCAGCTTCGCGACCCGCACTCTCTTGGAACGGCTTCTCGTCGCACGGCAGCAGTCGCGGATCAGGTGCACGATGCATCTTTGCCAGGCAGCCCCCAGAAACGTCTCCGAGATGGCTCGCACGAGACCCTCGTGGGCATTGGAGACGACGAGCCTCACGCCCCTGACGCCACGCGATCGGAGGCGTCTCAGAAAGGGGAGCCAGGAGTCATATGACTCGGTGTCGACGACATCGAAGCCGACCATGTGTCCGTGACCCTGCCCGTCACAGGCGATCGCCGTCACGACGGCTGTCGAGCTGACATGCCCCCCGTCGCGGCATCTCGCATAGGTCGCGTCAAGCCACAGGCAGGGAAACTCCTCATCCTCGCCGAACATGCGCCCGTTGAGGTCGGCCGCCTCGGCGTCGAGGGCAGCACAGATACGGCTCACCTGGTCCTTGCCGGGCCTGTCGACGCCAAGCGTCTTGGCCACCCCCTCGACCTTTCTGGTGGAGACTCCGCTGCGACACGTCTCCGCCACGGCGGCCACGAGCGCGCGATCGGTCCTGGAGTAGCGCTCGATCACATCCTCCGGGAAGAAACAACCGTTCCTCACCTTTGGTATCCGCAGGTCGGGCGTCCCGATACAGGTGTCGGGCTTTCGGTCACGATAGCCGTTCCGTGCGGTACCGACGTCTTCGCAGGCCATGTCTGCCTCGGTGCCCGTCACCTCGTCTGCCACTTACTCCACGAGCTGACGGGCAAGCTCTTGCAAATTCACCGACCCGTCCCCGAACCTTGGCATGCTGGCTGCGGCCGACATGCTCGACGCTGCTACACTCTCCATTGCGGTCATCGTCCTTTCCACGAATCCACGTACTTGGCAGTCGCAGATTCTAGGCGATGACCGTCCTTTCTACCGACGTCTCTTCAATAGGTCCACTTTCGGCCTTACACCAACTTTCGCGACGTAATCCTTCTGATATGAGCGAGCGTTATCTAGCACAATCATATTGTGGTATGGGTTTCCTGCATACGGCTCGAGCCCCAGATAACCACCGATGCCGTCCCTCACTGGCATTAAGTGGCCCTCCGGAGCTCGTGGTCACAATCGTAATGGGGATAATGGTGCAGCGAGCTTAGGCTACACCCCCCAGCTTTCCGCACCGTGTTCGACGCCGTAACGCAGGTCGGCGAAGCGGTTCAGCCGCATCTCTTTCTTAAAGTCGAGCAGGAAGTCATGGAACAGGTACTTCGGTTCATAGCCAAGAAGTTCGCGGCCGTTGGAAATATCCATGATGTAAGAGGGCCCGTCGGGCATGTCGGGTCGGTAGATTATCTTGGACTTTTTCCCTTCGGGGTTGAAGACTTCAGCGATGCCGCGAATCCACTCCTCGTTGGTGGTCCCAACGCCAGTCCCAACGTTGAACATGCCACCGTCCACGCCCTCAGCAAGCGTGGCCTTGCGCAGCAGCTGGCAGAAGTCCTTCACGTCCACGACATCCTTGGCACGACTGGGGTCACCCCAAATCTCCAGGGTCTCTCCGGCCATGGCCCGGTCCATAAGCAAGCGGTAGCCCAGCGTGCGCCGCTCACCGTTCACATTGTAGGTCTTGTCTGGCGTGTAAGCATAGACGGTTGGTAGGCGAAACACGAACCCCTTGAGGCCGTACTGCGCTTGATAGTGGCCAATCAGATCCACGGCAAAACTTTTAGATAACGCGTAGACCGTGTGGTCGCCCGTCATGATGATACTCCGTTGCTGATAAGGCTCAATGACGGAGTGCTTGGGGGTCACGGAGCCCAACACGTCAGAGATCGTCTGTGCGTAGAGGATACGGTCGGCCCCAACCTTACGGCAGTATTCGAGCACATTGAGTGCGCCCCTGCAGTTCACGTCCACGTAACGGGCAGGGTCGTAGCCGTGCATATACGCCGGCAGCAATCCCGCGAGCAAGATCACCGCATAGACGTCCTCCTGCGGCAGCGCTTCCAGGGTCGAGGCGTCTGACATATCTACACTCGCATAGCCTATCCCATAGCGGTCAAAGAACGATGTATGACGATGCCCGGCAGCAAAGACCTCGTAGCCACCCTCTGCAGCATGTGTACACAAATCGTCCGTGAGGTAGGCGCCGGTATTGCCGGTGGCGCCTATGACGACAATCTTCCTCATCGCTCGACCTCCACCCTCATGTACTCGTCCTCGTGGATGCGGAACTCATCCAGCTCAGCGCGCGTCTTGAAACGCAGGAAGCAGTTACCGAAGGCGAAGTTAGCAGCGCTGAAGGGCTCCACGGGAGCGCCGGGTTCAACCCAAATTGACTCCTTCACAAGGTGCTTCTCGGCAAACCCCGGGGCATACCACATGCCCTTGTAAGCACCCACCTCCCGAGCGTGGATGACCTGCTGGTACCAAAAGCCGTCATAGACTGGCTCATGAACGTCTTCCGCGGGCAGGCCAAGCGCCGCCTGCACAGAAGCGCGGATTAAATCCACTCCGCTCGCATATCTCAGCATTTCACATAGGTTATTGCCTCCGCCGCGCGGCGACACCTCCATGATGTAGGGTTTTCCATCGGTGGCCACACGGGTCTCAATATTGTAGACGCCATCATGAAGGTCCAAGAGACCAGCGAGACGCTGCAGTTCTGATTTGAGTTCCTCCTGTGCCCAGGAGGGCATCTCGGCAGGCATGCCATAAGCAGCGGGCGCATAGGGGTTCTCGCAGGAGAGGTCGAAGTACTGAGAGGTGAATGAGACACACTCGTACTTCCCGCCCATGGTGAATCCATCTGCATCGCTCGAAGGATACTGTTTATCAAGGAACTGTTCCACGATACAGCGGTGCGCGCGGGAGAAGCCGAGCGCGTGCTCGACGGCAGCTCGTAGTCCCTCCGGTCCGTCCACGCGGGAAACACCCTTGCTGCCAGCCGAGTCCACGGGCTTGGCTATCACGGGATACGGCAGGTCATCGGCATGCTCGCCCGCCTCGTCGGCAGAGCCGAACACGTGCAGTTCAGGGCAGTTGAAGCCATTATCGCGCAGGAACGTACGGAAACGCTGCTTGTCCTGCAGTGTACATACGCTCTCGTATGATCCCTGGAAGGGCAGTCCGAGTCTCTCAGCAGCATAGGCTGCGCTCGTCACACCTGGGTCCACTGCGAAGGACATGATGCCATCCGCATGAATGTCCTTAGCGACCTGCAGGACAGACTCATGGTCAATCACGCTGGCGTTAACATATTCATCGGAGAATTTGTGGGCATAGTTATCAGGTAGATAGTCGCACGTGACAACACGAACCCCCAGCTCGTGGGCGCTCTCGATAACAGGCATCGAGTAGCGCGAGCCACCTAAAAGGAGCAGAGTCTTCTTCCCGGCATTGCTGGCATTGCTCATCGTGCACACTCCCTCACCACGCCGCAGATGCGGTCCACATCCTCCAGTTGCAGGTCGGCGAACATGGGAAGCGTCAGCACGGTCGCAGCGGCATGCCGCGCTACCGGCGTGCGCTCGCTCGCATAGACGGAGCGGTAGCAGTCGTAATCTGAAACGAGCGGGTAGAAGTACTTGCGAGCACCAACGTTCACCTTCGCGAGTGCTTCCACCACATCATCGCGTGTTGCCCCGAACGTCTCTGGTTCGAAGGTTACGGGCATGTAGGCGTAGTTGTACTCCACGTCATCATGCGGCGGGAAGGTCCTTACCCCAAGAATGCCATTGAGATTCTCCCAGTAGCGCTCAGCAACGATACGCCTCTTCGCGATCTCGTCATCTAGGTGGCGCAAGTTGCAGATGCCCATGGCTGCACAGAACTCGTTCATCTTCGCGTTACCGCCTACATATACCACGCTCTCTGGTCCGGTGATGCCGAAGTTCTTCCACTGGTTCAACACGTCATAAAGCGCCTGGTCGCGGAAGCACACCGCACCACCCTCGATAGTGTTGAATACCTTGGTAGCATGGAAGCTGAACATAGCTGCATCACCGTAGGTCGCGATTCCGCGACCACCAACCTTCACATTGAAGGCATGTGCTGCGTCGTAGACCACCTTGAGACCGTGCGAATCGGCAATTGCCTGGATTGCCTTTACATCACAGGGAAGACCATACACGTGCACAGGCACGATAGCCACGGTGCGTGGCGTGATGAGTCGCTCAACCGACTCAGGGTCAAGCGTGAAATCTGCGGGGTTGATATCAGCGAAGACCGGCGTAAGCCCCTTACGCACAATGGCATGAGTCGTGGAGGCAAAGGTGAAGGGCGTCGTGATAACTTCCCCGCCCTTTGGGAGCTCGAGCGCCTCCAAGATGCACTCGAGCGCGTTGTGTCCGTTCGTGAAGAGCGCGATGTTCTCCACACCAAGACGCTCCTTAAGCTGCGCCTCGAACTTTTTATGTTCTACTCCCATGTTGGTGAGCCAATGTGACTCCCACAGGGGAGCAATCTCTTCCACGTATTCCTCAAGCGGAGGCATGGACGAACGCGTGACCAGTATCTGTTTGTTGTCGGATGGCATGATTAACAGACCTTTCCTCGCTCCGAGGCATTTGCCCCGGACAACATATTATCTGTTAATTATCTCGGAATTCGGCCATATACAGCAACCGATGGTCAGTTTACATGCCCCTGTGTTGAGCAATTACCCCGAGATCCATCACGGACTCCCCAGAATGGCGCTCGAGAATTGCTACCAGATTCGCAGCATCAATAACATCATCCTGCGATTCTATGGGAAAGCACACTATTCCGCGTTCAAGCTTCCTAGGCCGTGCTTCGAGATACTCGAGACTACGCAGGAGACTAAACGGCTCCTGTTCCCCAGGGACGAAGTATACAGATGTGCCCACGCCATTATGCCCCGTGAGCCGCACGGACCCCTCACACTCGGCCATCTGACGCTTGAAGGCCCTGGTGAGGTCCTTGCCGTAGAGGAAGTCCAAACCAGCTACGAGCATTATTCCGCTACCCTTGGTAGCGGATGCCGGAGTGACGCTGCTGGGGGAAGGCTGTTCCCAAAAGCCGTCTGACAATTTAATAAACCTGAGCTCGACATCGTAGCTGTCCGCTTTCGAGATGAGATTCTTTGCGGTCTTCACCATCTCAGGCGCACCTGTGATGGTGATCCGTCTGACGCCGGCGAGCATCAAATAGCCCAGCTGAAGGTAAACGGAACGTTTACCATAGAGCATCGTATCCGGTCCAATCCCATCCTTGTAATTCAGCCACAGCAGCCCGCGCCAAGAGGGCTCCCCTCGCCAGAGTTCGCCCTCTAGGATGACCTCAATGTCCGTGTCAAGCGTTTCAGCAAGTCTGGAGAGCAGCGATTGGTCAGGTACGCCGAGACCACGTTCCCAGCGGGAGACGGCTTTGTCAGTCACACGGAGGCGTTCCGCCAGTTCACGTTGCGTCATATCTTTGCGCTTGCGCAGGACAGATATGGTAGCTCCTACCTTTTCCGCATCCATAGCTGACTATGCTACCTTTGCGGCTTTACGCTTGAAGAGGATTTCCCTGACCGTCTTGACAAGATATCCGAGCTCCTCCACATGGAGAAGCTTTGCCAAGAGTAGATAGACAGCACACATCACGATGGTCTGCAACAAGATCGTAGCCAGATCAGGAAGGCCAATCCCCACAAGCAGGTAGGTAATTGCACCTGCTATGGCGGAGAGCATGAACGCCGGCCCAATGTCGCGTAATTGTTCTCCATAGGAGTAGCCAATGACGCGTTTGTTGGGATAAGCGTTCACGAAGGTGCTGATGATGCCAGTAATCATATAGGAACCAACGAGCAGATAGACGTCCTTCAGCACAAAGGCACCAAAGAGAACAAAGCAGATGCCGTATGCCTTCTTAACGAGTTCCATCTTGAGGAAGAGGTCGCTACGCCCCATGCCATTAAGCGCTTGGAGGTTTGTCGTGTGTATCGGAAGAAGAGCATACACGAAGCAATAAATCTGCAGGAATGGCACGCAGGGAAGCCACTGCTCGCCCAGCAGCAAACGTACGATAGGCTCAGCCGCTACGCCGAAGAGCGTCATCGCAGGCACGATGAGAAAAGTCGAAGTCTTGAGCGCACGCCGTACCAGCCGCTTCACGTACGCCTTGTCATCCTGCACGCGGGAAACCGCTGAAAGCATCACGGGCTGTATCGACCCGTCGAGCATATTGCCAAGTGCCTGCGGATACTTCTTTCCCTGACTCACGAAGCCCAGGCTCGTGGGGCTAAACTGCTTACCTACAATCAAGTCGGAGAGTGACTGGTAACCTTGGTCGAGAAGTGCGGACACAAGGAGTTTCCACCCGAATCCAAATAGGGAACGCGCACGATCAGGCTTGAACGTGAGCGTGGGACGCCAGTGGACCTGCCACGAAAGGGCGATGCAATTGAGCGCCTGATATGAAAGCTGCTGGACGACCAAGGCCCAAAGACCAGCACCGGCGACGGCCGAGCCGATGCCAAGAACTCCGGAACACACGACGGAGACAATGGTCGCATTGAATATTTTCCGAAACTTTAAAGCTCTCTGTACGAGCGCCATCTGCACGGAGTTGTAGGAGTTAATTACAAGGAGCAGCGCCAGCCCGCGCAGCGGCCACACCAGGTAGTCCATTTGATAGAATTCTGCAATAATTGGAGCGGCGAAGAAAACAATGGCATATAGAATGACTGAGATGGCAAAGCTCAACCAGAACACCGTCGAGCTGTCATCGTCATCTACTTCGGATGCCTGTACGAGCGCCGTGTTGAGTCCGGATTGGACAACGACGTTGCCGATATTCACGAATACCTGCATGATTGCCAATGCCCCAAATTGCTCCGGGGCAAGGAGACGAGCCATGACAATTTGTACAACAAGCTGTACGATAGCGCTTCCACCGCGCTCAAAAAGCTTCCAGAAAAGTGACTTTATCGTCGCTGCTTTCAATGATTGCTGCATTGCCCCTTCATTCTTAATTATGAGAATACTTTAGCTTAATAGAACGCAATGCATCGTTGAGCCGCGGATGTGACCCAAGTATTGAAACTTTTAGGCGAACGGGAAAAGGCTCATTCTTAAATTGTTCTGGCCAACGATCTAACAAAGCCTTATAGTCCTTGGTATCGAGACAACCTAGATATTCCATCTGATCGATTTGTTTCTTTATCTCTTCGGAATGAGAATGTCCAGACCAATCATCCAGAGCTTTTAAGTAATCGACCCTGTTCAGGGTATTTCGCATGAGGATTGCTCGCCAGTCTTCACTGTGAAAAATAGAACTGTTGATTGAATTTGCCGCAAGCACACGATACGCACTCATCGCATCTGACAGATATATAGTTTCCCCCATCAACGAAAAGAAACGTGACATCTTAAAATCACCATGGCATAGAGCCTGGCTAGGCGCAGCATCAAGATATGCTGAATAAGCTTCACGCCGAACGAAAAAGGAAGCTGTTGCAGCTAGTTGTACCTTCATTCCAGTATCTTTGAACTGAAGAATACAATCTTTGTTGAAAGCACGCGATGTGGAAAGCACCTTCCCTGTATTTGCATCTACATTTGTAGAGGCATGAACGCACCATGTCGCTGATGGGTGCGCCTCCATAGCCTCATACTGCCGTTGTAGCTTATAGGGGTTGGTCCAATAGTCATCCCCCTCACAAAAAGCAATGTATCTACCACGGGACCTTGGAAAGAGATACGTTCTGTTATGATTAATGCCCTTTGAAAATTGATTAGTATCATGCAAAACTGCGCAGAATAAATCTGGCCTACGCTTAACATATGATTGAATTATGTCCGAAGTGTGGTCTGTAGATGCATCATCAGTGATTAAAACCTCGAATGAAAATGAGGTCTTCTGCATAAGAAATCCATCAAGGCACTTTTCTATATATTGTTCTTGATTATACGCGTTGCAAAAAACGCTCACCAATGGTGCGTTAGTGAATAGTTTTTTATCGCAAAGTATTTTCATATTTGCAATACCCCTCAAATTTGGACCAATCCTAAACGAAAAAACTTGGTACGTAATCAAATGAGAGCAGGGCACCGATCACGGAATCAAAAGTACCCTTTATGACAAGCGAATAACAGAAAAGAAAACATACAAATAGCAGGAAAGCTTTGCATGAAAACAATACATGCCTATTTCGTATATATGGCATGCCGGCAAAAACTGTCAAACCTAGAGAGAATGCATAACGTTCAAATCTCATAAAATCATTTGTAATAAAGAAAAAAGGAAGAACAGCAACTATTGAGATATTTGCGAAGCTGATTAGATTGAGAAGTCTTCTTTTCTGTTCCCATCCATCTGCAAGCATCAATTTGCTGCAGTATGGTACAAACAAGCACAGCCCAACCGTATATGCAGCATTTCGTAGCCCTCCAAAAAAACTATTTTCTCTATTGTCAAGACTGGTCTCACCCAGATACACGGATGTCCTATAGTCGCCAAAAAAGAAATTACTTAGGGAAACGGCATGAACTGTGACGTAAATCAAAATTATCAAAGCGATTCCGATAGCTAAAAATCTACCACGTTTCCCAAACTTCGTAAAAAGAGGCATTAATGCTACGGTCCCAACAATGATGGCAGTCCTGTGGAACGAGAAAGCTAAAAGGATGGCAATCACGAATGAAATCCAACCCCGTTTGCCCCCTTTAGAAAGTTCGAGCACCGCAATGAGAGCTACAGCAGAAGCAACGAACTGACGAAATTGGACAAGAGACATTAACCCAGGATAGACAAGGAATAGCGCAAGGAAGAAGGACTCATTTGGCGTCGCCCTTCTCCCATAATATGCAAAAATTGCCGTTGCTATCATTGCAACTATACAAGCAAATCCGTTATACGAAAGACCAAGCAAGCTCCCAATTTTACACAGAAAAATCCATCCTGGATCCATTGTGGCTACATAGAGATCTGGATTGGAATATATGGGCATATAAATGTTTTGCAAATCAGCTGCTTTTGTATTCAGAAGTGCAAGAATACCCATAAATATGATGACAGCGACATCGTAGACACGTGAACGCTTGAGAAATAACCCGGACAAAATCAAGGCAATATAAACTGTCCAAAGGACAATACTGGGCTGGTACATGTTGTATTCTCTATGCCTTCCTCAGCTTCGTACTTTCGAACATAATTCAAAATGACACAACCCATACAGGTATTAGATTGTGTCATTTTGAATCATAGATTATATTCTTATGCAGGCAGCGCAGACAATCTGGCCGATTTTTCTGCTCCCTTTTTTCCAGCATCCACTTCGGAAAAGATCAACAATGCTCTGTAGAGGTGTATCATGTATAGATGCAACATAGTATTTAATTGCATTACGCTGTTTTTCATTGAGCTTATTTGCGTACACCTCTAAAAATGCCTCTGCCTGAAGCACGTTTGCAATGTATCTGCTTTTCATTCTTTCTATATGAGAAGCACGATCCACCAAAGAAAACTTGTCTGCGCCAATAGTGTTGTCCCCATGTTGCCGATAAAGGCTGAGGGGCTTATCGACGTAAGCAATGCTGCCAAAAGCCGCAGAAACAATTGTCGCCCAATGATCATGCATAATCATGCCGTCATGATCAGAATGAAAGGTCATTAGCTTAACGAGTGGTCGATTGACAACCATGGTGCAACCGGCCCCAAGAGATTGAGCGAGGACCTGGGGAAAGCTCGTACGTGTGGGATCGATGTTAGAATCCCTTTCAAATGAACGACTTATTACATTCAACCCAGCGTCTACAACTTCCATATCAGCAAAAACCAAACAAGGAGTGTCTGGCTGGGACTCTTCTATGTCACGAAGCTTTGCTAGTGATACCTCAATTTTTTCAGGAAGCCATACATCGTCTTGATCACAGAACATTACGTAAGGTGAACTGCTCTTATACAGGAGCGACATAAAGTTCTCTCTCGCCCCACCGCGACGAAGACCTTCAGAGACAACGCTAATGCGCGGATCGCTTGCGGCGCATGTTTTAACGATGCTAAGCGTATTGTCAGTCGAGCAATCATCAGAGACGAGTAGACGCCACTCCCGGTAGGTCTGGCGCTGTATCGACTCAATCTGCTCAGCTACGTAGTGCTCGCCATTATAGGTCGCCATGAGGATATCAATAGTAGGCTTCGGCATCTAGTCATCACAATCCTCTGAGATGAGAGAAGTCAGGTACTCCTTGAGCTCCTGCTCCCAGTC
>DHON01000118.1:34348-34528 GCA_002409965.1 Firmicutes bacterium UBA5389 | reverse complement strand
CTGAGGCCGCAAACCGTGTTGGCGTCTTCCGCGCGCAATCTCCGCGATACAGCAGTTCCTGTTCGAGAGGAGCGCCATACGAGCCCTTTGCGATGCCTAACAGGCGCATCGCGCATAGACTTGTTGAGAGCTACTTAGTCCATCTGAGCGCCTATTCCTTCCGATAGAATCTGCGCTTCT
>DHON01000118.1:0-34209 GCA_002409965.1 Firmicutes bacterium UBA5389 | reverse complement strand
GACTTGTTGAGAGCTACTTAGTCCATCTGAGCGCCTATTCCTTCCGATAGAATCTGCGCTTCTCTTCTGCCGCCCACTATCCCGTTTAGGAATGATCACTAGCCTTTCCAGTTGCTATTGCCTACAGAACTTACACGCACCCCCGCCGTCACCCCGGGACGAAGAGCCTGATATTCTGCACCGCAGACCCGAAGGGCTGGGGCGTCCTTGCATTGAGACTCGCAGCAGACGGACCACGAATGCGGCTTGCACGGGCCACGAGGGATAATATCGATCCATGTAGAACACTTCAGGCATCAAAGCGCAACCATGTTACCCCCAGGAGACGAAGGAGGCAAGATCCATGAGCGGTTCGGCGGGATTCTCTCCCAAAATCAATGACCCCGCGTTCGCGAAGTATCAAAAGGCATCCAACAAATGGGCGCTCACCTTCGCAATCATATTGGCTCTCATCGCGATTGTGGGTTTCCCTATCTATGGAGAAAAGAGCGGAGAGATGGAAATGCCGCAATCGCTCTACTACGGACTGGCCATAGGCGGGATGTTCATCGCGATAGCCCTGATCCAGATCTTCCGGAAAGGTCGCGACATCACCTGGGACGGCGTTATAGTCGGAAAGCAGGTCTTTGAGCGCACCACACATGACAAGAATACTGACACCCAGACAACTCATACCGTATATGAGTACAAGGTGAAGCGAAGCAGCGGCAAGGTCCACAAGCATCAACACCAAGACTGCGACACTGTGTTCAACTACTTCGATATCGGCGATAAAGTGCGACATCACAAGGGATTCGACGGATACGAGAAGTACGACAAGTCAAAGGATGCCATTATCTTCTGCATTGCCTGCGGCACAATCAACAACATCTCAGACGAAGTCTGCGTTCGCTGCAAATGCCCACTTCTGAAGTAGGGGCGACACGACCATGACTGAAGACGACAAGCTTCACACGACTTGGCAAGGCGAATCGGCGGGTGAAAGAGTGTGGCCAAAAGGGTCCTAATCACACTGCTAGGTATAGCGCTCATCATTTACGGTCTCGGCATGGCCATGCTGGGCATCGTCGGCGAACGTGCCACGGCCATAATCACTAGCGTTCGGCGGCAGGGTGGAGAGCGCGACGAAGCAGTGCCCGGAAGATATACCTACAGCATTGGCTACCGATTCCCGCTGCCCGATGGCAGGACCATTGACGGCTCCACGACCAGGATTGGCAGTTCGGTGTACATAAAGACAACCGGGACTTCGACCGCTCCCGTGAGGTATTTCAAGTCCCTTCCTTATTTCAATGCGCTGGAATCGCACACAACGCCCGCCATCGGACAGCTGATCGTGGCCATCGCCGGCGGGTTCATAGTGCTTGCCGAGAATAGGCGAAGGTGAACGCAGTAATAACTGTACGGGCGACAAGCGACCGATGGCTCTTCTTCAAGAGCCTATAGGAAGCACGCAATCATGACTCATAGGGACCAGCAAGTTGTCTGCCAGTTGATTTGGAACGACCTGCTCCGAAGCCACACGCCTTGGCCATCCCCATGGCGGGGCAGCCAGAATCCCGCCGACCCGGCGCAGTCCCAATCTGCGGCCAGGTTTAGTAACTTATTGCCTTTCCCGCCTGTACATGCTACTATATTCCCATCGGCGGGGCGCTCCTCCCATGACCTCTGCCCAGCATCGTATGCGGCCTATGCTGCTGCGGCATGACGCAAAGCCCTGCGGCGTTCGTCCTCACCCCCGAGACTCGACCAAAAGCACAAGCGAGAATGGATGTGTGGTTGTGTCAGCTTCGTACCGCCTTACTGACCTTGCCCTTCCATATCTACTGGACGACAGCGAGATATCCTTTCATGGCAAGGGCCTCTACATCCTGATATGCCATTTTCAACCACAGTCCTTTGCTCACCTTGCACGCGTATCGGGAATCGACAGACAGCATGTAGAGCGCGAGTGCACGGATCTTAGGAAAAAGGAATGGCTCATTTTCGACACCCTTGCAGGCAGTCCCACCATCATCACACCGACTGCGCCGGACAGAGTACAGGAGAAGCTCGTCGAGACGCTAGCGGATGATCAAGAGTCCTGGTCTCCCGCGGGCGAGAAGATTATGAAGGCGATGCTCGACAACGCTGTGGCCTCCTCCGACTACATTGACAACTGCCGACCTAGGCACGTCACTAACCCGAAGACTGGACATCCTCTGGAATTTGATCGCCTGTACAAACAGGGCGTGGCCTTTGAGTTCCAGGGCATTCAGCACCGCGAGCGCACATCGCTCCACCAGAGCGACGAGGAATTCGAAGAAGCACAGACGCGAGATCTGGTGAAGATGGCGCTGTCGGCGAAGCTTGAAATCGAAGTCGTAGAGATCACCGAGACCGATCTGACCATGGAGCGCATCATAGCAAGGATCCCCAAGAAACTGGAGATCCTGCGAATCGACAGAAGCAGCAAGTATATCCATCGCCTTGATCGACTTGGGCACAGCTACATGGCCTGGTGCAAGCGCAAGCGGAAACGCGAGTCGAGATCTGGGTGACTATCCGAGCACGAGTCATCCTCCAATTTGCTCGGAGCGACCTGTTGGTTTTCCCGCAGGTTCCAAAAATAACCTGCAGCGAACGCTACAAGCACCGAGTAATTACCGGCCACCAACCCCTATCAGCCCTCTCCCGCGCTCTACACATACTCTCCCACATACTCTCCCACACTCTTGACCCCCTGGGGCAGACGCGATAGAATACGTTACGTGGATAGTTAGCATGCTACAAGTTAGCTTGCTAATCATTTCGCCGCGTCCAGTGAGTCACGGGCCACGCTACAAGGCAATGCCCAGAAAACCACGGAAGCCTGGCCATGTCGCACAGCCCCGCAAGCTGCATGAGCCAGGCCGGATCATGGGGTCCCGACCCACGACAGAAGCCGAGCTGGATCGGGCTGGACAAGGCCCGGACGGGCCCATGAAGGGAGGGTTAGCGATGCATCCCAAAGGGTGCGATAGTCGGTTCGAAGGCCCATCGTTCGCAGAAATCCGCGGGGTGGATCCACTCTCCTTGCAGGTCTTTCACGCGTTCTTCAAAGCGATGCGCCTTCACCGCCAGCTGATGTTCAGGACCATGTCGGAGAGGGACATCTTCCCCGGTCAGGCCGGATGCCTGTGGGTCATAAGCAACCACGATGGGATTCCCCAGCGCGACCTGGCGCAAAGACTCCACGTTGCACGGCCCACTATCACGGTTATGCTTCAGAAAATGGAGGCTTCCGGCCTCATAGCCCGGCAGCCAGATGAAGACGACCAGCGGCTGACCCGCATCTACCTAACGGACGCAGGCCGCCGTCTGCAAGACGAGATGGATCTGGCGATGGCGAGTTTCATCAACGCATCGTTCGGGAAAATGTCCGCCGGCGATCTGGAGGAGTTCGATCGACTCCTCGGCGAGCTCTGCTCGATCATCGGCCGCGAACTCTGATGTCTTGGACCGATCTCTAACTTGAGAGGTGTCACACTACTCATGCTGAAACTGCTCAAATACCTTAGGCCCTACCGAAAGCAGCTGATCCTGGTTTTCGCGCTGCTTCTGGTGCAGGCCGTCTCCAACCTGTATCTGCCTGACCTGAATGCCAACATAATCAACAACGGCATCGCGCGGGGCAACACCGACTACATCCTGAGAACCGGCGGATTCATGCTGCTAGTGACGTTCTTGCTGGCGGCGTGCTCCATCGTGTCCGTGTATTGGGGCTCCAGGACAGCCATGTCCTTCGGTCGCGATCTGCGCAGCGAAATCTTCCGCAAGGTGCAGAGCTTCTCCCAGGCCGAAGTGGACCGCTTCGGCACGCCCTCGCTCATCACCCGCAATACCAACGATGTGCAGCAGGTGCAGATGGTGGTGCTTATGGGCCTTAACATGATGATATCCGCCCCAGTCATGTGCATCGGCGGGATCATCATGGCCCTGCGCCAGGACGTACCGCTTTCCGCATCGATCATCATCATCGTGCCGATAATGGGCGCGATCATCGGCGTTGTGATGCGCGAAGCGCTGCCCCTCTTCAGATCGATGCAGATCAAAATAGACAGACTCAACCAAGTTGTTCGTGAGAAACTCAGCGGCATCCGAGTCATCAAGGCGTTCGTGAAGACTGACTACGAGGCGCATCGATTCGATGAGGCGAACCTGGACCTCACGTCAACCGCCCTCAGGATCAACAGGCTAGTGGCGCTCACAATGCCGCTGCTCATGCTCATACTGAACATCTCGCTGATCACGATCACTTGGTTCGGGGCCCACAGAATCGACAGCGGCGCCATGCCCATAGGAAACCTCACAGCCTTCATCGCCTATGTCATGCAGATCCTGATGTCGGTGATGATGGCCGTGATGATGTTCGTCATGATCCCCCGCGCCAGCGCATCGGCTGAGCGTATCCAGGAAGTGCTGCAGACAGAGCCGTCCATCGGCGACCCCGAAACGGCCCCCGCGACGCTGGCGGCGCCCGTAGCGCCTGTAGCGCCCGCAACGTCCACAGCGTCCGATGCGGCCAGCGCAGGTAGCTCGGCTGGAGCAGGCAGCCCAGCCAGCACTCCTGCCCCAATCAGGGGCCATGTGGAATTCCGCAACGTGGAGTTTGCTTACCCAGGCGCAGAAGCCCCAGTCCTCAAAGGCATCTCTTTCGCAGCTCAGCCCGGCGAGATTACCGCCATCGTCGGCAGCACGGGCTGTGGCAAATCCACGCTCATCAACCTCATCCCACGCTTTTACGATGTCACAAACGGCAGCGTGCTGGTGGACGGGGTGGACATACGCGAACTGACTCAGCAAGACCTAAGAGACAAGGTAGGCTTCGTCCCTCAGAAGGCCTTCCTGTTCAGCGGGACTGTTGCCAGCAATCTGCGCTACGGCAAGAGCGATGCCACTGACGACGAGCTCTGGCATGCGCTCGAGGTAGCGCAGGCCGCGGACTTCGTGTCCGAAATGCCCGGCCAGCTGGAAGCGGTAGTCTCACAGGGCGGAACCAACTTGTCCGGCGGACAGAGGCAGCGCCTTGCCATCGCCCGCGCGCTGGTGAGGAAGCCCGAGATATGCGTGTTCGACGACAGCTTCTCTGCGCTAGACTTCACGACAGACGCCCGTCTGCGCGCCGCGCTCGGCGATGAACTGCGCAGTGCCGGTGCAGAAGCCAATGTCGATGCCAGCGCTACCGTCTTGATCGTGGCGCAGCGCGTGAGCACCATAATGAACGCCGACCGCATCATCGTACTCGACCGAGGCATGATCGTAGGGATGGGCACGCACAAGGAACTGATGGAACGCTGCGCGGTCTACCGCGAGATCGTGTTTTCACAGCTTGCCGAGGAGGAAGTCGCATGAGCCAAAGAACTCGATCCACTCGCCGCCCAGGCACCCCCGGGCCTGGCCCAGGCCCAGGTCCAGGGCGTGGCCCAGGTCGCGGTCCGGGACGCGGCCATGGCCCTCTGGGCGGCATGATGCTCACGGAGAAAGCCAGGGACTTCAAAGGGTCGCTAAAGCGGCTTGCGGGCTACCTCAGACCGCATAAAGCCCAGCTAGCTGCGGTTATGGTGATGGCCGTGATCAGCGTGGCCCTCTCCATCGCCGGGCCCAAGATCCTCGGACGGGCGACCAACCTCCTGTTTGAAGGCGTCATCGGCAAGCAGCTGCCTCCGGGGCTCACCAAGGAGACTATCCTCATGATGCTCCGGGCAAGCGGGAAGGACCAGATGGCCGACATGGTATCGAGGATGAACATCGTCCCCGGACGCGGCGTGGATTTCCCCGCCATCGGACGGATTCTGCTCATCCTGGCCGGCGTGTATCTTGTAAGCGCCGTCTTCGGCTGGCTGCAGCATTACATCATGGCGGGCGTTTCCCAGCGCACTGTGTACGGCATGCGCAAGGAAGTAGACGCCAAGTTGGCGAAGCTGCCCCTGAAGTACTACGACAGCAACACCCGCGGCGAGATCTTAAGCCGCGTGACCAACGACATCGACAATATCGCCGGCACGCTCCAGCAAAGTCTGAATCAGCTCATCACAGCCGCCTTCACAGTCGTAGGAGTGCTCATCATGATGTTCTCCATTAGCCCGTTGCTTGCCGGAATAGCGCTAGCCACCCTTCCCCTGAGCGTTGTGGTGACAGTCATCATCGCGAAACGCGCCCAGAAGCACTTCGCCGCCCAGTGGGAGAGCACCGGCGCGCTCAACGGCCACATCGAGGAGATATTCACCGGCCACAATGTAGTAAAGGTGTTCAACCGACAGCAAGACGCGGTCGACACCTTCGATGCGGAGAACTCCCACCTGTTCGACGCCAGTTTCAAGGCGCACTTTATATCCAGCACCATCCAGCCGGGCATGCGCTTCATCAACAACCTGAACTACGTGGCGGTGTGCGTTATCGGAGGGATGAAAGTCGCAAAGGGCGCCCTCTCGCTCGGGGATGTGCAGGCGTTCATCCAGTATTCAAGGCAGTTCACCCAGCCCATTGTGCAGACCGCCAGCATCATGAATGTCCTTCAGTCCACCGTTGCCTCGGCCGAGCGCGTGTTCGAACTCCTCGACGAGCAGGAGGAGACTCCCGATGCCGCCAACCCTGTCGAGCTCGGCGATGTCCAAGGGCATGTGGCATTCGACAACGTATCATTCAGGTACAAGACTGAAGCGCCTCTCATCGAGCACCTGAATCTCGAAGTGCAGCCCGGCCAGACCATAGCCATAGTCGGCCCCACCGGGGCGGGCAAGACCACGCTGGTCAACCTGCTGATGCGTTTCTATGAGATAGACGAGGGCAGTATCGCCGTCGATGGCTTGGACATCCGGCACATGACCCGCAACGGCCTGCGCAGCCTGTTCGGAATGGTTCTCCAAGATACCTGGCTTTTCGCCGGGACCATCCGCGACAACATTGCGTACGGCCGCGAAAACGCCTCCGAGCAGGAGATGATGGCCGCAGCCCGGGCGGCCTACGTTGACCACTTCGTGCGCACCCTGCCCGACGGTTACAACACTAGGCTGGACGATGATGCGTCCAACATATCGCAGGGGCAGAAGCAGCTGCTCACCATTGCCCGGGCGTTCCTGGCCGATCCGGAGATACTCATCCTTGACGAGGCCACAAGCTCAGTGGATACCCGCACCGAAGTGCTGATACAGGAGGCCATGGCCAAGCTGATGAAAGACCGCACCAGCTTTGTCATAGCCCATAGGCTTTCCACAATCCGCAACGCCGACACCATCCTGGTCATGGACAACGGTCGCATCGTCGAACAGGGCAACCACAAGGCCCTCATGGCCAAGCGCGGGTTCTACTACGACCTGTACAACAGCCAGTTTGCCGGGGCGTATGACGAGGCGGTGTGAAGCAAATCGAGATAGATGATCACTAGACCGGGCCGGCGGAACCACCGGCTGAACCATCGCCGGTCCGGGCTCTGGGGTCGCTTGGCTATCCAACAGGCGTGCCGTTAGCGACACGCTGGTCAAGAGCCAGGAGCACCACGTCTCCTGGCTCCGGCATTCCCCCAAGCACTAGCACTTCCGATGAGAAACCCGCAATCCGCCGGGGCGGCATGTTCACGACTGCCGCCACCTGCCTGCCCACCAGCGCCTCCGGGGTGTAGCGCAGCGTGATCTGGGCGCTCGAACGCCTCAGCCCGAGTTCACCGAAGTCGATGACGAGCTTAATGGCCGGCACGCGCGCCTCCGGAAATGGCATCGCTTCGACAATCGTGCCGATTCGGATATCGAGTTTCTGGAAGTCGTCAAACGTGGCCATCGCTGTCAGTCCTCACCTTTCACGATCGCGCGGATTCTCAATCGCCCAGCGCGGACTATCGTGGGGATAGTCGGGGAACCATGGTATGGTCTTGAGCTTACTTACGGCCGTGGCCTGGGCAAGCCAAGATCCGACAGTCTCCCGCGCGCCGGGCCCTTCAAAAGACCGCACATGGGCGAACACGCTCAGAGGCGCCGGAACCGATTCCCGATCGACCAGGGCATGAGGAACGCGCGAAATCGATTCCAGCACATTCCGAGCGTAGCCCACATTCATGGGCGAAAGGGACCCCACGAAGTACCCTTCGAGCCCACCCTGCCCGCTATGCTCTTCCTGCCCACCACCGGCGCCCAGGCCGCCCTTCCCTCTCTTTCCGCCCTGGTTGTCCTGGATTTCGCCTAGACTATCTCCGCCTTCTCCGCCCGCCCCCGTCCACAGGCGAGATACATAGTAGACCTGGGGGTCGGCACGTAGCCCCAGAGCCTGGGCGTAGGCCAGAGCAGCGGATAGCTCGAGCGAAGCATCGCGGTTGATGATGTATATGAACGCGGGCAGATGCCGTCCCAACAGAAATGGGGCCAGGGCGGCGTATGTCTCCCGGCTCATCGCGACAACCGGCACAGCTCTATTTACCATCGGGACAGAGAGCTGGTGATCGACGATGAGGTCGGGCCGACCCAGTTCGACACGGACGTCTACCCAGAGGTTATCGGCACCCGCCTCCGGAGAGCGGACCTGCTCTGTGAAGCTGAAACCGGGGCCCACATCCATCCTGATGCCGCGCGAAAACGACGGCGATGCCGCGTACTGCCTCGCGATGTAGTCCATGAGCAGATACTCGGCGGCGTACATCGGGAAGTAGTGTCCCCCAGTGGTCCAGATCTGCTCAGCCAAAGACATCGATTCGCGAAACCGCAGTGCATTGTCCAAAACCATGATGATGTCGGAAAGCCCATTCATGAGCAGCGCCGGGCGGGGCGCGAAATCCGGAACGTTTATCGGGTCGGCGATCTGAAGCGCGTCGATGAAGTCCTGCGGGTTCACCACGTTGGCCTTAGCCGCTGCACGAAAGATGTTTAGCACATCCGTGCGACCGTGCTCGAGTATACCCCCCACTCCTGAGCCTCCCACCACAAACACACCGTTTGCGAACCTCGGCTCGACCTTGAATGCGAGCGAAGCGACTATGCCGCCAAGGCTCACTCCTGCTATGGATATGGCGCGCTGGTCAATATCGGGGCGTGCAGCGAGCCAATCCACAGCGCGGCGGGTGTCCACGACCGCGCGGCGCAGATTGGCCCTCACCGAATCGGGCGGCCCGATGATGAGTTGCTGACCAGGTATGAGGGGGGCGCCCTCTGTCCGCTTGTGGTGGTACGGAAGGCTGGGGGTCATGACCGCGATCCCCCGCTTGGCGCAGAAGTCTGCTATGCTCCAGAACTGGTACTCAGAATCGGAGAACATGCCGTGCAGGCCGAGGAGGCAAGGAACTGCAGCCGAGGCCGAGCCCGTAGTCGAGATCGGCGTCGATTCTGTGGGCCGGGGAACCATGAACCGCGCATACACAGTCTCGCCTAGACTGCTATACCTAACTTCATACTCCCGATACCAAGGCGAGGACCCCAACAGAACCTCCACTGCCTCAAGAGGCGCCTCCGCATCGTAGGAGTAGAAAGCCTCCACCTCGTCGCGCGAAGGCGCACCGGCGCGGGCGAGCGGACCCGACCAGGCCGCCAAGATGACGGCGAGCAGTACTAGGACGCGGATTCGTCTACGTAGCGAGAGCATTGTGAACAACGTGGCAGGCTCCTCCCTAGTGAACAATGGCTGTGGCCCTCGGGGGTCGCGCCTACCCCGATGCAGAGTGCAGTGTCAGTGTGGCATCATGGTGTTTGACGAAACAGCCGGAATTCCTTCTGAGCTTCACGGCAGGCCATTCCAGTGACATGTAGAATACTGATATCGCTTCCATTTTCCTGCCGGAAGGAAGGCGACCGATGAAGGCAGATGCCCTGCGTCAGGCAGTAGCGCGCATTACAGCCAGCGACAGCATAATCCGGGACATTTTCCTGCAACCTATGCTGCCGATGCCCGGCATCGTGCCACTGTGGAGCCCCTTCTGTGACAGACAGATTCCAGTACTCCGGTACGATCCTGCAAAGGCAAAAGACATGCTCGACCAAGCAGGGTACAGGCTAGATCCCAAGACGAAGATGCGTATCGATCCCAACACCGGCAAGCCTTTGCGGGAGCTCAAGATCCTCACCGACACCAGTGCAACTCGCTCTCAGATAGGCAAGAAGCTTACAGACGCCTGCCGAGCCATTGGCCTCCCTGCCAAATACGAGTCCGACGACTCGCACAGCGGGTATGCTGCGTTCACCAAGAGGAGGACGAGAGATGAAAACCCGAAAACTGCTTTTCCCCGTGTTGATCATGCTTCTTGCACTCATGTCCTGCGGAACGATGATGGCTCAATCAACATCCGGATGGGAGCCGTGGGGACCGCGCGTGGACGAGATCATCATGCCGATCATCAAGCACTCGGATGCTCGCGGGATCGCGTTGGAGCGTAAAAATGTGGCGGTAGTATCTGGACTCACGTCTAGACAAGTGGATCGGCTTAAGGCCAATCGCGATCTGGACATCGTAATGAGTCCCTCTTCCTCGGCTATGCACCTTACCTTCAACATGAGGCGTGCGCCCCTCGACGCCGATCCCGTCCGGCAGGCGATAGCGTGCGTGGTCGACCGCGATGCCATAGTCAGAGCCATATTCGACAAATCCAACGACATGTTGCTGCCGTGTTCCACAATCGTACCGTTGTGGAATCCCTACCACAACCGCGATGCCGCTACTTTCCCGTATAACCCTGCGAAAGCCCGCGAGCTGCTTGACAGGGCAGGCTATACCATCGACCCGAAGAGCAAGACGCGAATTGACCCCAATACCGGTAAACCCATGAGGGAGCTTAAGATACTTACCTTCTCGCCCGATGCCTCCCCGACCTTGGCCGAGATCGGCAAGATCATCGCCGATGCCGCTTCCCAGGTCGGCCTGCCGGTCAAGCATGAGCCGATGAGCGTCACCGACATGTTTCACAAGGTAGACGCCCGTGACTTCGACATGTACGTATTCTCCTGCACCTTTGGCAACACCCCCGCTTACTTAGCGGACTTCTTCCACTCTCAGAACAGCGGCGAGAGCGGCCTCAATGCATCAGGCATCAGCCTGCCTGAACTGGACGCGGTCCTCGACGCCCCCGATCTGGTCTCCGCCCGCAAGGCCGTCATGGACGCCCAGGCCATCCTGGCGGATAAACAGCCTATGGTTATCCTGTACGTGAAACCGCAGTACGATGCGTTCAACAAGACTATGGTCGCAGGATATGTTTCGGCACCAGGTTATAGCGCCGCCGGATATGACAACATGTGGACCCCACTCAACATCCGTTGTATCGATCGCAAAGGCAAACCTACAGTTGGCGGCATCCTTCGCTGGGCTCTCGACGAAGAGCCCAAGAACCTCAACCCAGCCAGCCCAGGGAACACGTGGGATAGGAAGGTTCTGAGCAAGGTATATGACAAGCTGATAGCGACCGATCCCGCGACCTTGGAGGACGTGCCGTGGATGGCTGAAAAGTGGGACATCGATACCTGGGAGATCAGCGCCGGCGAGAAAGGCACCGTTATCACCTTCTATATCCGTAAGGGCATCAAGTGGAGCGACGGCACGCAGTTCACCGCCGACGACGTCAAGTTCACCATCGATTACTTGAGGGACAATTGCGTGCCTCGCTATCTTGACCTGACCCACCAAATCGACAAGATCGAACTACTCAACAAATACACGGTCAAGACTTACTTCAACACCCTCAGCTGCTGGCAGCTCTACGATATCAATGATCTGTATTTCCTGCCCAAACACATATGGAAAGACGTAAAGGATTGGAAGTCGTTCCAGCCATGGAAAGAGCCGCACCCAAGCATCAAAGGCTATACCAAACTCGTTGGCCTCGGTCCCTTCATCTTCAAGGAGTACAAGCCCGGCGAATTCGTCAGGCTCGCCAAGAACCCCAACTACTGGCGGTTGGAACCCACAGAGTAGCCGCCGCATTCGACATGTATTCGTCACAGCAGCGCAGCCCGGAGCAATCCGTGCTGCGCTGCGGCTTCAGGGGCGTTGCTAGGCCTATCTTTGGGAGCCGAGGAAAAACAGCGCTATGGTACCGGGGCCGGAGTGTGCTCCAATGACCGGGTCAACATAGTTTATCTGAACGTCTTTCACGTTCAGCCTCTCCCGCACCATTCTCTCAACGTACTGGGCATCCTCAATGCAGTCGCCGTGGGATATGAACACCATCTGCTCAGTCGGGCGTATGCAGGTCTTCTCCATCTCGTCTACCAGCGCCTTGAGGGATTTTCGCCTGCCCCGCACTTTGCCCACAGCGACAAGCTTGCCTTCATCGTCAACGTGCAGCACCGGCTTGACTCCCAAGACCGTGCCCACCAACGCAGTCGCGGCAGATATCCTCCCGCCTCTCTTCAGATGAAACAGGTCGTCGACGGTAAACCAGTGGCACACACGAAGCCGATTCTGGATAAGCCAGTCGCATACCTCATCGATGGTCTTGCCGGCACGCCTCTGCTCTGCCGCATCGTAGACCAGAAGCCCCTCGCCCATAGACGCGGCAAGTGAGTCAACAGTGCATATTCTGCGCTCCGGATAGGCATCGCGCAGGCTCTCGGCCACCATCGAAGCAGCGTTGTAGCTGCCGCTCAGCGCCGACGAGAAACCAATGTGGAGCACGTCCTTGTCTCTTTTGAGTATACTCTCAAATATGTCGCGGCAATTGGCCATGTCGATGAGAGAGGTCTCCACCATGTCGCCCTTCCTCATCCTGTCGTAGAACTGTTTGTAGTCCGTCTTCTGGCCTTGCACATAGCAAGGGAATTCTTCCTCTCCAATTCGGAAACAAAGAGAAACGATGTGAATACCGTATTGCTCAATCAGCTCGTCCGTGAGATCCGCGGATGAATCTGTCACTATCTCATAAGCCACGTGCTTCACTCCCTTATGTGAATGAGACAGATAGCGCCGTCACCTCCCTGTTCGCTTTTCCACACCGATGGATAGTCTTGCACCTTTCGCCATCTCAATGCGCATTCCTTCAGAGCGGCCTTCCGAGACGTTTTGGGAATCGTCGAGCTCCGGCGCCCACAATCCCACATCATCGTCGCATCATCACAAAGTATATCTGAAATCCTCCTTGAATCCTCTTGACGCACGTCCGATATCAAGATATATTACTAATTAGGAACTGTTCCGATATATGCTACTCTCACTTGAAAGGGCGCGCACCGATGCACGAGGACGAACTAGATAGGCGTCTCGAACACTTCAAGGAAGTGTGCCGTCATGAAGGGCTGAAACTCACTCACCAGCGAATGGTCATCTTCGAGGAAGTGGCCAAGTCTCGTGATCACCCCGATGCGGACACCGTTTTCAAAAGTGTCCGCGACAAGGTGCCCACGGTATCTTTGGACACGGTCTACCGGACCTTGTGGATGCTCAATGCCATGGGACTGATAACGACTGTGGGGCCGCCCCGGGAGAAAGTGCGGTTCGACGGGGACGTGTCCCCCCACCACCATTTCGTGTGTTCACGATGCGGCGCAGTATACGATGTCCACGGCCCCGCATTCGGTCCGATCCAAGCACCCGACGAAATCGAGGGCATCGGGCAGGTGGAGTCAGTCCGCCTGGAACTGCGCGGGCGCTGCCGGCGCTGCGCATCGCAGATCGAGTAGCGGCCGGCGCGCTCGACGCCGCCGGCACACCCAGCGCAGGCAAAGCAGTCAACGCGTTCAGCACAGTCAACACACAGAGCATTATCCAGAGTATGCTCACGAAAGGAGAATGCAAGCATGGACGAAACCGTCAATAACGCATGTCGCCAGGAGATCGCGCGCATTCCGCTTATCGGAGAGAAGGCTCCGAGTTTCGAGGCCATGACCACGCAAGGCAAGATTTCATTCCCAGACGACTACAAGGGCAAGTGGGTCATCCTGTTCAGTCACCCGGCCGACTTCACTCCCGTATGCACCACCGAGTTCATGACCTTCGCGTCGATGCAGGAGGAGTTTGCGGCGCTCAACTGCGAGCTGATCGGCCTGTCCATCGACAGCAACTTCAGCCACATCGCCTGGCTGCGGACGATCAAAGAGAAGATCAAGTTCCGCGACATGCAGAACGTTGAGGTCAAGTTCCCACTCATCGCCGACCTCAAGATGGAAGTCGCCAAGAAGTACGGCATGGTCCAGCCGTCAGCCAGCGACACCCAAGCCGTGCGCGCCGTATTCTACATCGATCCTCAGGGGATCGTGCGCGCGCTAGTATACTACCCACTCTCGAATGGGCGCAACTTCGACGAGATCAAGCGCCTGCTCATCGCCATGCAGACCTCCGACAAGTTCAAAGTGGCCACCCCAGCCGACTGGCGCCCGGGCGAGAAGGTCATCGTCCCGCCGCCGGGATCGTGCGGGCAGGCCGCCGAAAGAGTCGCAGGCGCCGGCGAGGACTACGAGTGCCAGGACTGGTTCCTCTGCTTCAAGAACCTGCCTGAGTAGACCGATGTAGCACGACACACGCTCGGAAACACGACACACGTTCGGGAAATGGTGGCAGCAAGAACAGAACACGATGGAGCGGCGATGGCCAAGGCGCCTTGGTCACCGCCGCCCCACAATTCACAAGCCGCGATCCATGATCCGCGTTCGGCGCTCTACTTCACAATCAGCTCCAGCGCGACGGGTATGAAGGCACCCACCTTGGCTCCGTCAAGCACCTGCTTAGCGGTGGCCACTGCTGTGCTTCCCATTACCCGAGGTTTCTGCGCAACGGTTGCGACCATCTTGCCGTCTTTCACTGACTTCACCGCATCGTCTGTAGCGTCAAATCCGACGATCTTGATGGCAGACAGCCTGCCGGCCGCCTCTATGGCCCTCAGCGCGCCAAGCGCCATCTCGTCATTGTGGCAGAAGATCCCGTCGATCTGGGGCTGAGCCTGGAGGATGTTCTCCATGACCGTCATGCCCTTTGCCCTGTCAAACCCTGCTTCCTGTCTGGCGACGATCTTGATGTCCGGGTATTTCTTCATCACCTCATTGAAGCCCTTGCCCCGATCGCGCGCAGCGGACGTGCCCGGTATGCCTTCGAGTTCTACTACCTTCCCCTTGTAGCCGATGAGCTTGGCAAGGAATTCGCCTGCCATCTGGCCGCCCTGCACATTGTCGGACGCGATGTGGCAGACTACCTCCCCGCCGTCTGCGCCGCGGTCAACGGTGATCACCTGGATCTTCGCCCGATTTGCCGCCTTAATAGCAGGAACTATCGCTGCAGAGTCGCAGGGGTTAACCAGGATAACGCTGACGCCCTGCTCAATGAAGTTTTCTACTTGCGACAGCTGCCTGTTGGGGTCGTTCTGCGCATCGGCCACGGTAATAGTCAGCCCGACCTTCTTGGCCTCCTCCAGAGCCCCGTCCCTCAGGTCCACGAAGAACGGATTGTTGAGGGTAGAAACCGCAAGGCCGATCTTCGGAGCGGCCGCGCTTGCCGTCGAAGCGGCCATGGTCCCCATCATCAACACACACAGCAAGACCCGCGCCATCCTAGTGGACTTCATTCAAAGCGCCTCCTTGATCATAATGGTTGCCTGCCTAGAAAGACTTGCGATACATTCCCGACATGCTGGCATATTCCCAGCGTCTCACCCCCTATCATTCCGAGAGCCCCTCTTGGAACAGACCTTCAACCCCCGAGTACAGAATCACATTGGCGTAAGGCCGAAACTCGCCGGTCCTGACAACCGCCTTGGCGCGCCTGGTCATCTCCTTCAGCTCGGAATGGGTTACGAAAGCAACCTTACCCTCGCCCACAGCCTCCGTCACGACTCGGACCGCGCGCCCGTTCTCCGTTACGGCTTCCTCCGCCATGACCGCCTGTTCTACCTGCAGTTCCCGGACAATCGCATGGAATACTTGGTCAAAGGACGGCACACCCCGCGCCAGCGATAAGTCTATCCTCTGAACACCCTGCGGAATCGGCAGTCCGGCATCGCATATGACGATTGAGTCCGTATGTCCAAGGCTGGCTATGGCCGCGCACAGATGAGGATTGATTATGCCGGATTTCTTCATCGCGATCTTCTCCTGTCATCTCGAATCAACAGTGCTGTGAAAAGCCTTGTCCATAAGGACAGCCGCCAAAATCACGGCGCCTTTGGCTACATCCTGGTAGAACGGCGACACGTTGAGCAGATTGAGCCCGTTTGCCAGGACTCCGATAATGAAGGCGCCTACAAGCGTTCCCCCTACGCCGCCCTCGCCTCCCGACAAGCTCGTGCCCCCAAGGATCACCGCGGCAATCGCGTCGAGTTCATAGCCGGTCCCAGCAGTGGGCTGGGCCGAAAGCAATCGGGCCGACAGGATCACCGACGACAGCCCTGCCAGAAGGCCGCACCACACATACACCAGCGTCTTGTTTCTCTCAACATTGACCCCCGACAGCCTGCAGGCTTGCTCATTGCCGCCGATCGCGTAGACGAGCCGCCCGAACTTGGTTCGATTCAACACGAACCCGACTATTACGTAAACGAACGCCATGATCAGCACGGGCACCGGAATACGGCCCACAAACCCGCCGCCGATCACGTCGAAAACGGGCGAATCCACCAATATCGGCCTGCCCTCGGTGTAGACCAGCGTAAACCCCCTGGCGAGCGCCAGTGTGGCCAACGTGACTATGAACGGGGGGAGTTTCGCATAGGAGACGAAGAAACCGTTGACCGTGCCGATCATGAGCCCCACTCCGAGCGCCACGCCAATGGCCATACCGGGGTTGCCTGTGGACCTTAGCGCACCGGCCGCAAGGCACCCCGCCAAGGCCACACTTCCGCCCACCGAGAGATCGATACCCCCGGTAAGTATCACCATGGTCATGCCTGCGGCCAATGCCCCGTTGATCGCCACCTGTCTCATTATCGTCAGGAAGTTGGATACGGAGAAGAATCGCGGATTCATGAATGAAAGAGCGACAATCATGACCAAAAGTATGAAGGCCATCCCAAAGCGCCTGAAGATGTCGATTACAGGCCTACGCTCCAACAGCACTACCCCCAGTCGCCAACCTCATTACCGCTTCCTGTGTGCGCCCATCGCCCGTCAGTTCCCCCACGACTCTGCCCGAGTGCATCACCAAGACCCTGTCGCTCATTCCTACAACCTCAAGTATCTCGGACGATATCAAAAGCACCGCCTTGCCGCTTTGGGCCATGTCGCCTATGAGCCTGTAGATCTCGGCCTTCGCCCCCACATCTATGCCGCGCGTAGGCTCGCACATGATCATCACATCCGGGTCGACTGCAAGCCACTTCGCGAGCACTACCTTCTGCTGGTTGCCTCCGGACAGGTTCCTCACAGGCTGCTTCGGAGTCGGCGTTTTGATGCCCAACTCGTCGATCTTCGAAGCAGCAAGTGCATCCTCCGCCCAAGACGACACCACGCCCAGATGGGAGAGTCTGTCGAGAACCGTGAGAGCGATGTTCCTGGAGACTGAAAGCAGCTGAACAAGGCCTTCTTCTTTTCTGCTCTCAGTCACCATGCCTATACCGCACCTTACTGCCTTATCAGGAGACGACACGTTGACCGGACCGCCCCGGAGCAGGACTTCACCGCCATACGTCCGCCCTATTCCGAATAAGGCCCTGGCCAGCTGAATCTGGCCCGCGCCCATCAAGCCCGCGATCCCGAGTATCTCGCCTGCGTGAACCGTGAAGGAAACAGGCGTCCCGGCGGGATCCAAAAGAAGATCTCGAACTTCCATGGCGCAAGGCCCAATATCGGCCTTGCGCTTGTCGTACATACTTGTCAGCTCGCGCCCTACCATCTGCTTGACAACTTCATTCGGTGTAAGGTCGGAGATCGGGCAACTCGCGACTGCGCGCCCGTCCCTCAAGACAGTGATCCTGTGAGATATCCGGAAGACCTCTTCGAGCTTGTGCGAGATGTAGACAACGGCTATGCCCTTTGACACCAGGGCTCGTATTGCGTCGAACAGCCGCTCTACCTCCACGTTGGACAGGGCCGCAGTGGGCTCGTCCATCACGAGAATGCGCGTCTTCCTAGACAGAGCTTTCGCGACCTCAACGATCTGCTGCTCCGCCACGGTCAGCGAGCGGACAGGCGCGGACACGGAAATGCCCACCCCCAGATCGTCCAGAATCCGCTGAGATTCGGCCGCCATGGCCCCCTTGTCGACCAGGCTCCCCAGCCCAAGTACAGACGGCATGTCAGGCAGCATTATGTTCTCCGCGACAGTCATCTGCGGCACCAAGGTGAACTCCTGATGGACAACGCTGATTCCAAGCTCCTGGGCCTGGCGCGGGGACGCGATGGCCGCGGGCCGACCGTCAATGACAATCCGCCCGGAATCCATCCTGTACACACCGGCCAGTATCTTGATGAGCGTGGATTTTCCTGCGCCGTTCTCGCCTATCAGCGCGTGCACTTCTCCGGGCCATAACGCGAAGTCCACCCCGTCCAGGGCCTTCACCCCGGGGAAGCTCTTGCATATGCCGCGCATCTTTAGAAGCGGACCTGTCCCGCCGGCGTCCATACCGGCGTTACCGCGCAAGCCGATGTCCAGGCCCATGCCGGCCTCGGTCCCATCCTCCGTCTTATCGCCCATGGCCGCCGCCGCCTTCTCTTTCCAACAGGAATTCCTGTACCCTGGCCCGAACGGGCATTGACGGCTGCGCTCCGAGGCTTGTGGTAGAGACGGCCGCCGTGGCCTGCGCGAAGGATATCAGCTTCGCGATATCCACCAACCCCCCTGAGCTTGCGTCCAGTCCGCACGCCAGCGCGCCCACAAACGCATCGCCCGCCCCGGTGGTGTCCACCGCATCCACTCGGTAGGCTGGAAACACCAGGCCCCCGCGATCCAGCGGCCCCGCATACACACAGCCCTCCTCGCCCAAGGTCACAACGACATTGGCACCCGTCGCATCGGCCAGCCTCGTGGCCACATCCTTTGCATACTCCCCGCCCAGCCTGTCCTCATCCGCCTCGCCCCACAGGTCCAGCAAGCGCAACAGCGAAGACGCCTCTGTCTCATTGGGGATCAGCCAATCCGCAAAGGCCAGCGTCTCGCGGCTAAGGGGCACCATGGGCGCCGGGTTGAGCACCGCCGCGGCGCCATGCCTTTTGGCAAGCTCGAGAGCTTGAGCAACAACGGTCATGGGCGTCTCCAGCTGCACCACAACGGCATTCGCCCCTCGAATCAGGCCTTCAGCCGCCAACACGTGCGAAGGCTTCAGGGCGAAATTGGCGCCCCTGTTTACAACGATGGTGTTGGCCCCGCGCCGATCCACGGTTATGTAGGCAGACCCGGTGGGCTCCATCGCGTCCTCTCCCACCCGGGACGTATCCACCCCGGCCTCCTCCAGGCTTCTCACAAGGGCGCGACCGGCAGCATCGGCGCCAACACGTCCGATCATGCAGACCTGTGACCCCACTCTTGCAGCCGCAACTGCCTGGTTTGCCCCCTTGCCGCCCGCGGCAGCGGAATACCCGGCGGCGAAAATCGTCTCGCCGCGCTGGGGCAATCTCTCCACCTGCATCACATAGTCCATATTGAGGCTTCCTACAACAACTATGCTCATACCGAAGCGCACCTCCTTTCCACAGTGGAATCTCTGACGACCAAGACAGGCTGAAGAACCTCCTCCAAGCGCGGTCCATCGGGTTCAGACATCCGCCTGGTCACCGTCTCCGCCGCGATCCAGCCCATTTCATACTTGGGCTGGGCTATGGTCGAAAGGCGCGGGCGCATCACCGACGCGATGTTGATATCGTCGTATCCAACGACAGCCACATCAGCCGGGACACGCAGTCCCTCCTCCTCCAAAGCGGTCATGGTGCCCGCTGCCATCATGTCGTTTGCAGCAAAGACCGCGGTAAACTCGACACCGTCTCCAGAGCGCGAATTCGCCAGAAGCGCCTGCATCGCCCTGTGTCCGCTTTCCATCCGGAAGTCGCCCTCGGTTACGAGCCTTTCATCGAATGGAATGCCTTTGGAAGCAAGCGCATCGCAGTATCCGCGCAGGCGTTCCCGGGAAGTCGCCAGCGGCATGGGCCCGGATATGAAGGCAATACGCGTATGGCCCAGCCCAATCAGGTGGTTTGTGGCCAACATCGCCCCTGCGATGTTGTCAGTCTTTACGATATCGTAGGAATCGCCCAGATCCCTATCGACCAACACCACCGCGATCCCGTCATCCGCCAGGGCGTTCAGGCTGGACCTCGATGCCACGCTGACGGCGAATATCACGCCGTCCACCTTCCTGGAACGAAGCATCTTCAGATAGTCGGATTCCTTGCGCAAATTGCCGTCGGTGTTGCACAGAATCACGCAGTATCCGTTGTCGGAAGCGTAGTCCTCCGCGCCTCTGGCCACCGCGGGGAAGAACGGGTTGCCGATATCGGGCAGCACCAGCGCGATGGTATACGTCTTGCCGCAGGTGAGGCTGCGCGCGTTTACGTTCATGTGATAATCCAGTTCCCTTGCAGCTTCCAGCACTCGATCTTTGGCCTCCCGGCTCACGTAGCCGCTGTCGTTCAGCGCCCGCGAGACCGTAGCGACTGATACGCCCGCCTTCTGCGCTACCTTATATATCGTGCTTATGGCAATCCACCACTTTCCCAAGGCTACAGCCGTATGGAATAGGTTCCACACCGAAAACCGCGGCTATTTCGACATTACCCAGTAGATGCGTCATGGTAGTATGTATGCGGTTACACACAGATATTCCACATCGCCCTTGTGATTCCTTCCTGCGTCACTGCGGTCTTTCAAGCGCTCAGCTTCATCAGAATTGTCGAGCAGACAACATCCGGTCCACGTATAGTCAGGGTAGTCGCGCGACCAGAACCAACCAAGTCGAAGGCGGTGACACAATGCCAGTAGACTACTCGATGGCGATTCAATCAAGCGCATCGTTTCATGCAGGAGCAAGCTCCGCTGTTCTCGCAAGCCGAAGCTGAGCTGGAAAACGCGACCCGGCTATACGGCGAGGAAGCCCGCCTTGCCCTGCAGATGGGCGAGGCTATCGGCGGCATGAGGATGGGTGAAAAGCAGGCACTGCTTCTAGCCAAGCGCGAGACGAGAGAAGAGCTAGTTCGGCTAATCCGGCAAGCGAAGGAGCTCGACATGCAGGCGGCGTGTCACCCGGTTGCACCGGAGCCCTTGCGGACGCCGATCAGTCGAGGCCTCCGCTGAACAGAAGTCGGATTCGCCTGATCGACACCCGCGCCGCGACCACATGCCCCACGATCACTAGAACGGCCAACAGTCCCAGGCTCACAGCCCTGGCAGTCGCATCGGTCCAGCCTGAGAACCACGGAATCCGCGAGTAGTAGGTGGGAAACGCGAATACGGCCCCGAGCGCCACGCTGCCTATCTGACTTCCGAAAGTGATCAGAAGAGCCTTGCCCGGGTCCCTCTGCTTCTTGTTGCCTGTTGCCGAGAGACGTACGTTGAAGTTGGGCTTGATCGCATCGGACATCACCGACAATGCGCATATCACCGATAGCACGGCCAAGCCAACCGGGACGGACACGTACAGAGGATGCTGCGGCACTGATGCCACGAACGACAGTCCTGTAAAGAGAAGCACAAGCACCACAGCTCCCGGCGCTGTCGCGAAGGCGAGTTTGGCCGAGTAGTAGGTAGACGGAGGGATAGGCGCCGACTTCATCAGCCACAGCCCCTCGCCGTCAAGGCTGATCGCCAGGCCCGCAAACTGCCCCGTCGAGACGGCTGCCATCATCGTAAAGATGACCACGATCATGTCGCCAATCATGCTAGCGCGCACCGCGGCTCCACCGCCGCCAGAGATGTTGAACACGAAAAAGGCCGACGCCACTATCGACACAAGCACTCCATACCACATCACCGGCTGGCGGAAGAGCATCGTGAGGTCTCTTGCGAAGATGGCCCACCCGGAACCTTGCAGTCTGTTGATGAACGTTCGGTCTGCATGGCGCGCAGATGATGCCCTGCCTCGCGCAGACGGAGCAGTCTCCCGCGCGTGAGTCCAGCCGCCCACAAAGGCGCGAGCCGACAGTGCGATGGCGGCCCAGCCGATGAGCGCGGCAGCGGCCGCCAGCGGAACTAGCGAGGTCCAAACCGAATAGCCGTAGCCGGGCATGGTGAGCAGCGCTGTCTTTAGCATCCATACATGCGGCAGCCATGCCGCCCTGCCAAGGTTAACGCCCTGCGCTACTCGAGCAATGTCCTCGAAGCTGAGCCCGTTTCTGCGCGACATCGCGGCGCTGAACGCCTGGGACGCGGCGAATACGGCAAAGCCTATCACTAGCGAGCCGACCAAGATGACCTGACGCATCTTCGGAGACGGAATGTACCTAATGATCACCATCACAACTAAGGCCACGAAAGACGTGAACATCGCCGCGGCCAGCAGCTGAGAGAGTAACACAAGGAAGTAGAAGGAGACTGGAGCATGCGATGCCGCCCCAAACCCGATCCACGCAGGGTATAGAAACGGGAGAATGGAAAGCGAGTTAGTCACCAGGGACATGACGAGCTTGGCGCCTACCACGGCTCCAACGGGCGCGGGCGTGCCCAGCAGGAACTTGACATCACCTGCCTCGTACAGCGACTGGTAGACCACGGATACGCCCGTCATGAACAGCATTATGAACACGGTCAGGGAAGCCGCCGACAGCAGGTTGACCCATATCAGCCTGGCGATATCGGGGTAGTCGACCAGCGCGGCATTCATGCCGGCAGCGAATTTGTAGACTCCCCTCCCTATGAAGACGGCTATGGCCGCCAGGATCATGTACCCGCCCCAGCTTTTCAGGAGCTTGCGGATCTTGCCGCGGCGAGCGCCGGTCCCCACCGATCCGTTCAGGAACTGCCTGAACTCCGCCGCAAGTATTACAAGAGCTTTGTCCACTGCTATCAGCCCTCCAAATGCCG
Organism: Firmicutes bacterium UBA5389; assembly: GCA_002409965.1. Classification (GTDB taxonomy): domain Bacteria; phylum Bacillota; class DTU025; order DTU025; family DTU025; genus UBA5389. The sequence continues at coordinate 11,355 of DHON01000118.1, read as the reverse complement.
AGAGACTTCCGCATAGTCCGCCCCCCCGGTCAACTCGAGGAAGAGGTCTTCCAGCGTGGCGCCTGCCACTCCTGATACGGCGCCCTTGGCGGCAGCGGCGTCGCGAAGATCGTCCATGGTGCCCACGGTGAGGAGCTTTCCCTTCTGTATGATGCCGATCCGGTCGCACATGCGCTCAGCAATCTCCAGCACGTGGGTGGTCATGAACACAGTCACGCCCTCATGGGCCAGCTCTCGGAGGATGTCCTTGACCATGCGGGCGCTTCTGGGGTCAAGCCCTACAGTTGGTTCGTCCATGAAGAGGATCTTGGGCTCGTGAAGCAGCGCGGCCGCGATCACGACCTTCTGCCGCATCCCGTGGGAGAAGCCTCCGGTCTGCTCATGGGTTCTATCGCTCAGTTCGAACATCTCCAGAAGCTGCTTAGCCCGGTGTTCGGCCCTTTCCCTATCCATGCCGTAGAGGTTGGCCACGAACATGAGGAACTCCCATGCTGTCAGCTTCTCATACACGTTGGGCTGGTCAGGAACGTAACCCACGATCGACTTCGCGCGCTCCGGCTCTCGCGCGACGTCAACCCCGCCCAGGCGCGCAACGCCCGATGTAGGAGCAGTGATTCCGATGAGCATGTTGATGGTTGTCGTTTTCCCCGCCCCGTTTGGGCCCAGGAACCCGAAGATCTCTCCTGCGTTCACCTGAAGATCCACATTATCGACGGCGAGCAGGTCGCCGTAGCGTTTGGTCAAACCCTGTGCAGTAATCAAAGCCCATCCCTCCAGTGCATAGCATCACCCAGCGGACGCCGAGGGCGCCGGCGGGCTCATACCAGGCCCATACCAAGTCTACACAAAGTATGGGGCGGCTGCGGCAGTAAGTCAAGATCAGCCCAGGCGATATGGGAAAAGATACACGCTGGGCCTAGGGAGTGTCTGGTTTCAGGAGCCAATACACTTCTGTATCCCTAATCCTATCACTGAGTCCCGCAAGGTCGAACGCCGTCTTGCCCATATCCGTCTTTGCCCTGCGATCAGCGCCCGCATTGAGCAGAGCCCGGATGACCTCTGGGTTCGGCGCGCGGCTCACTGCAAAATGCAGCGGCGTCCAGGCGAGATCGTCCTTGGCATTGACATCGGCGCCTGCCGCTATCAGGGCCCTCACTGCATCGATACCTCCATCCTCCGATGCGCGCATCAGCGCCGTCGTGCCGGCCTTGGTCCGCGCATTGACATCGGCGCCGGCCGCTATCAAGGCCCGGACGGCATCGACATACCCAGATACCGAGCTGTACCTTGCCGCCGTTGTCAGCGGTGTTTCGCCGTTGCCGTCCGCGGCGTTCACGTCAGCCCCAGCCAGTATGAGGGCATTCATGACGTCAACGCGCGCGGATGTCGTCGCGTACATCAGCGCCGTCTGGCCTCTCGCCGCAGCCCAGCTCTCCTCAGTCGTCGCCGCGTTTGCATCGGCGCCCGCTTCCAACAGCGCCGTGACAACGTCCAGCCCGTACTGCAATATCACCGCCGACATCAGCGGTGTAGTGCCGTTCTCGTCCCGAGCGTTCACATCGGCGCCTGCTGCAAGAAGCGCCTTAATGACGTCCGTCTTGTGGCCGATTGACAGCGCCAGCATCAGCGGCGTGTTGCCTGATTCGCCCACTTCATTCACATCGGCGCCGGCCTCAATCAGGGAGCGCAATTCATCTGCAGTACGCCAGGCGCCCAGATCCAGCAGCGAAGGCCGGGCGGCAGCGCCATCCGGCTTCAGGAGCCGGTACACATCCGAGTTCCTGATACCGTCGTTGTAGTCTGCGGCATCGAAGGCTGTCCAGCCGTTATTCGCCTTTGCTCTGGGGTCAGCGCCCGCATTGAGCAGGGCCCGGATCACCTCTGGGTTCGGGCTGAACATCGCCGCGTAAAGCAGCGGCGTCTGGCCGGTCGCGTCCTTGGCGTTCACGTCGGCGCCGGCCTGCAGCAGCGCAGCGACGACATCCAGCCCATGCTGGAATTGGAGTGCCAGCATCAACACCGTCTCGCCGGCGGCGCTCCTGGCATTCACATCGGCGCCCGCCTGTAACAGCACGGCAGCAAAATCCTGCCCGAACCCGAATCTGAGCGCCGATATCAGCATGGTGTCGCCCAGCTCGTCCACATCGTTCACATCGGCGCCGCCCTCTATCAGGGAACGCAGTTGCCCCGCGCTGCTCCACGCGCCGGCATGCACCGGACAAGGCGCCGGAGAAGGCTTGGCCGCAGCGACCGCACAAGAGAGAAACAAGAGACCCGCCAGGGCGATTACCACAGTTCTCCTCAAGTGTATCTCCGCCTTTTCCAAATCATGATGCGCTATGCTTACTCCACAAGTACCCAGTGACTTGCACAGTTCGTCTTGGGGCGTCGTTTGTCCTTCCGATTGCCCGAGTGCAGCAGATCGCCTGCATGATAATTCGATGCCGTCTTCGATTCCACGGCCGTCCCCTTGACACGTGCCTTCACACGTGTTGGCATCAGCCCAAAGGGTGTGTACAGTGTGAAATCCAAGTAAGGAGGGCAGGATCACAGTCACGCACCCGGTGAAGGACGTGCCGATGGGGACTCTGAAAGCCATTGAAAAGCAGTCCGGCGTCCGGTTCTGGACCCCAGAGCGAAAGGCAGTGACTCAGCCATGGGACCAGACCGATACATCTTTCCGGCCATCCTAACCTATGCCGAGGACGGCATATCCATTGAGTTCCCGGATCTGCCGGGATGCCTCCCTTGCGCGGGTTCAGCCGAGGAAGCGCTCCAAAATGCCCGGCAGGCGTTGGGATTGCACCTGTACGGAATGGAGCAGGACGGCGATAGTATCCCATCGCCCACTCCAGTTGAGCTGATCCGAACTGGCGATAGACAAGTTCTCATACTGGTCGATGCATGGATGCCTCTAGTACGTGACGCCATAGAGAGCCGAGCCGTCAAGAAGACCCTGACAATACCCAAATGGCTAGACGATCTAGCGGTCGAGCACGGGATCAACTTCTCGTGTACACTTCAGGAGGCCCTAAAACACCAGCTTGGTATACCTCACGAACGCCGGGAGAGGCTGTAATCCCGGGTTCAGCGGATGCCCCGCGCTCTCCCTATCATGCGCGACCGGACTACCCACCGCCGCCGGACCTTCGGCCCGGCAAACAATAGTCTCCGCGGGAGGAAATTGGCACCTACCGGCGAATCCCCAAGTCAGTCGCAGCGAGCGCGCTATATCGCATCAGGGGGTACCTCTCAGATGTTCGGAAAACCGCGGATCTACCTTGCGGCAGCCTTCATATGCCTGGCCTTCATGACCCATCCAGTCTATTCTCAGTCCCAGGCTACATACACCACCCAGTTCGACGCCGCCCTAACCGTTACAAGCATCACGAGGAGCGAGCTTTTCGATGGCTGGGGCGAGCTGGCTGGAAGGAGACGGACGACGGAGTCGTTCAGCACCAGCCTTGTTGTGTCAGTTTTCAGGAACAAACTTGACCCATACATCGAGGATCCTTTCAAAACCCTGAAGAATATCGACTACGACGTGACTACCATGTTCGAAATCGCTTCGGGTTCCAACTGGGTGAACGACTCAGCCGGCGGGGGCAGCCGGTTCCCCGTGAGAGTAAACATCTCCAGCCGCTCGTGGGAACGAAGCATCGAAGGCAAAGATAAGGGCCTGATCCTCGTCAACGTCTATGACGGCCAGGGAACGCTCGACAAGACCGGAGTGGGCCTACACATCAGCCCCATACCCCCCGGGTCGGGCAAAGGGCCCGTAGTCAGCCTCACCAGCGGATACAGGCTGGTGGTATCCGCAGGCAACATCCAGAGTTTCACGGACCCATCGGCCCCAAGAGGCAAGGCGCGCTACTACGATCAATACCTGAAGAAGTGGATCGACGATCCTCAGAAGTATGGCATCGCTCCGCCATATCACTGGGTGCTGGCGAACACCGATCTCGACCCCGATGTCGGCGGGGATGCGACCATGAAGCTGGCAGAGTTCCCGAACCCCAGGGATCTCGAGAGGTTTCTTACCGATCCAAAGGGCAGCGCCACGTTCACCGTAACGGCATCGCATTACGTCAGCAACAGCCACGAGAAATCGACAACGGACATATCAGTCACCCTCACTCTGACGCCTCGACCGCAGAAACTGCAGGCTGTGATCTCTGCCCTGCCTGACTACGAAGAGTGGCTCCCGAAAGGCGGGCGCGACGAAAGGACGGTGGGCAATGGCATAGCCATCAGCACAAGGCTTCAGGTGGAGAATGACCCCCTTGAGTTACCCATGGAGAAGGTGCGATTCCGCTATGAGCTGGTGGACACATCGCGGGAACGCGGAGTGTGCCCAAACAGCCCAGCGCTGGACTTGGCTGCAGTCATGAGCGGCGGTCTTGATGACCCGGAATACGACCTGAAGATCAGCGCGAAGGGCAACCCTCACCTCGAAGTATCGGAAGACGGCCAGACCGCTACTACGAAAGAGGAATCCATCAACCCCCAGTTCCGCTCAATCAGCGCGGTAAGGCTTGACTGCTTCGACTGGGGCGCCCACGCCAAGCTGAAGGTCACGGCTATACTTGAGGACGGAACGGAGATCCCCGCTCACGTAGACGGAAAGCCCGACAAGACCGAGTTGGCGATTCCCATGGATGACAACGACAACTACGTAGCGGACGCCTGGGAAAGGCAGATGAAGGTGTTCGGCGATAGTCTGCCCGCCGCCTGGGATGAATCTCCTCAACCCCAAGGGCAGAAGGCTAACGGGGACGGGATATCGCTGTATGAGAAGTACCGCGGCCTTTACTGCAGTAAGCTAGATGCAGGCTCAGTTGCTCATGAACGGCTTGACCCGAGCTACAAGCACCTGTTCGTGTGCGACGAGAGCGGCATTCTGGGCACCATCGCGCACGACCCAATTCCGGAGGCGGCAGCGCGCTCCTTCGAAGAGCTCTCAGGGCTCGCGATACGACTGGTGTCGGGCAGCCACTGGACCGGCCCCGGCAGCATCGGCGACGCCCGGCGCATAGTCAACTTCAACCACGGCGATGACACCAATGCGATCGAGCAGACAGCGCTGCATGTCACTGTCACCAACGACTACGACCTCGTGCCCCCCGGATGGCTAAAGTTCTGGGAATCGAGCACGGGAAAGCCCCTTACTGTGGGCATGTTCGACACGTGGATATTCAGCAGCGGATATGCCTTCCCCGACATCGGACGCGGGGAGATCGGGTCGCCCATGCACACCTACCAGATCAATATCTCTTTGGGACTGCTCGACTACAACTTGAAGCATAGCGCGGCAGCGCACGTCAGACGGCAAGACTGGGCACTTGACGAGGCCAGTCGCATCGAAAAGGACTTCCAGAAGTGGCTGGATGAGCATCCCCATACCTACGAGGACTTCCATCCCGAACCGGGGCAGTCCACCGAGTTCCTTGACGCCTATGAGGCTCGAAAGGCCCAGCGGGATCAGGAGAAGAAGGCCCTGGAAGACCGCATCAACCAGGCTGTGGAAGACTATATCGCCGCCCACCCCGACGAGTGGCAGCGGCGGCGGTCAATCGAAATCGCTTACGTTGTAGCGCACGAGCTAGGTCACGGCGTGGGAATCTCGCACCATGCAGGCGATTGGGGCGATGCCATGTGCATCATGACGGTTTTCCAGTGCGACTACGACACCGACCCCTACGACGTGCTGGATGCCCGTCAGCTCGACAAGATCCCGAACAAGATCTGCCCGAGCTGCGTAAAGCAGATCGTCGTGTCGGACGCGAAGGGGTAGCGCGGGCGAGATGTCCCGCCCTGAGGGCATAATAGTGGTGAGCCGCGCTGAATTCAGGTCGGTTCGCAGCGGTTGCAGATTCCTAGGGTCAGCGCCCGCATTGAGCAGGGCCCGGACGACCTCTGGGTTCGGACTGAACATCGCCGCGTAAAGCAGCGGCGTCCGACCGGATGTGTCCTTGGCATTCACATCGGCACCGGTCAATCGACGCCTCCGCTGAACAGAAGCCTGATCCGCTTGATCGACACTCGCGCAGCGACCGCGTGCGCAACGACCACCAGAACGGCCAACAGGCCCAGGCTCACGGCCCTGGCAGTCGCCGGCGTCCAGCCCGAGAGCCACGGAATCCGCGAGTAGTACGTGGGAAACGCGAACAAGGCTCCCAGCGCCACACTGCCTAGTTGGCTCCCGAAGGTGATCAATACCCTCCTTATGAAATGCCTTCTTGCCCAGACGCCATGGGCGTGCGTCCGGGCCGCGCGTTTGCTCAAAGCGCACACAACAGACGCTCACCATATCACCACGCCTGATTCCGCCTGCCCGACCACCCCCTTGCCGGATCAGCTTTTGCTGGGCCGAGCCGTAGAGCCGCGAACGATCAGACTGGCCTTCATCAAAACGCGAGACGGCGGCGTTTCCCCATTGCACGCAGCGATCAGCGTCCTGGCCGCGGTTTGGCCCAGTTCGTAGCGGGGCTGATCCAGCGTGGTCAGGGGCGGAGAGCAGATCGCAGCCATCTCGATGTTGTCAAACCCGACTACGGAAAGGTCGTTGGGAACGCTGAGCCCTCGCTCCTTGACGCCTACCAGCACACCCAGGGCCATGAGGTCTGATGCGGCGAAAACGGCCGTCACATCAGACGCCTTTTCAATCATGGAAAGGAAGGCTCGCTTGCCGCCGTCCGCTGTGAACTCTCCATCGGCGACCAAAGCGGAGTCAAACGGTATGCCCAGATCAGACAGGGCGCTGCTGTAGGCCTCAAACCGTTCTAGGCTGACCGAAGCCCGCTGGTATCCGTTGACGATGCCGATCCTCGTATGCCCCAGATGTGCCAAGTGCCTAACGGCGGCGCGGACAGCCGATACATTGTCGCATCCGACCGCGAACGTCATCTCGCCGGCCAAAGGCATGTCAAGAGTCACTATTGGAATCGCCGATGCCTCCAGACTCGCAAGCCACGGATCATCCGTGCGAAGCCCCATCAGAAACGCGCCTTCCACCATCCTTCGTCGGCATAGGTCAAGGTAGGAGGGGTCTCGCGAATCAGGCGGGCGGCTGGCCCTAAACACCATCATGTCGTATCCGTTCTCGGTGAGCTCATCCGCAAAACCGTTGATCACCTGCCCCGAAAACGGGTGAGAGAAGCCCTCGCCCTTTGCTCTGCCCAACACGAAAAGGCCAATCACTCCGGATTTCTGAGTTACCAGAGTGCGCGCCGCTATGTTGGGCTGATAGTTCAGCGCCTCCGCAACGCGGAGGATCCGGTCGCGCGTCTCCTTGCCTATGTCCGAATGCCCGCTCAAGGCGCGGGAGACTGCAGTCACTGATACTCCGGTTTCTTCCGCAATGTCTTTCAGCGTAATGCGGCTCATGCGTCTGTGTCCTCCTCGTTTTTCGGTGACAATTGCTGAATCGATTAAGTGTCCAAACGGGTTCTCAAACCGCCTATACGTGTATGTATGTGTAGCGACCTCCGCAGATGGCTCAATCTCTCCGCTGAATGCGGGCCAAAATGCTTAAACGCTAAACCTAATGGCCAGTATTCCACATGGAAATGAGAACTCCTACCTGCTTTCAAAACAATATTGGCGGTGGATGTGCGCCCGTTTCAACCGTTCAAAGGGATTACCGCAGTTGCGTCTGGAATGGCAGCAGACGCCGAATGCTTAAACGATAAAGAGAATTTGCGGCTCGATGGAGGATGCTATTGCCGAACGGAGAATGGAATCCCTGTAAATCTGATATGCAACGCGGCTTTTACGATTAAGTGAGCGTGGGGTGTTCCAATGAGTCATGGCAACCTCAATCAGTTGCTGTCGCGCCGGTACAAGATGCTCGTCTTCGACTGGGATGGAACTGCGGTAGCTTCCCGCCGCGGTCCTGTCGATCACCTAATATGGCGAACAGAGGCGCTGCTCGGAAGGGGCGTGTGGCTGGCAGCCGTTACCGGGACCAACTTCGCCAATCTCCACCGGCAGTTCTTCTCGTTCCTTCATCCGAAGGTGAAGGCGAACATGCTGGCATGCGTGAACAGGGGGTCAGAGGTATACGGCTTCGACTCTGAGGGATGCCCTGTTCGGCTTTGGGCCCGAGAGGCGACTGATGCGGAGAATGCAATGATGGACGAGGCGGTCGACATGGCGCAGCGCATCCTCAAGGAGCAGCACGACCTTGCCGCTGAAATCGTCTCCAACAGGATGAACAGAAGGAAGCTCGACATAATGCCCTTCCCCAAGTGGGATGACCCTCCAAAAGAGAAAATCGCCGAACTCCTTCAGAAGACCCAGGAGCGCCTGAAGACGGCAGGCATTGCCGGACTGGCATCGGTGATCGACCTAGTGCTCCGCTGCTCTGAGCAGGTAGGACTAGACGGCAGGGTCACAAGCGATGTGAAGCACATCGAACTCGGGCTGACCGACAAGGCTGATTCTGTAGACTACTTGATTGACCAAATCGCGAAGCCGCACGGGATCGACGCATCGGACATCCTCTTCATAGGAGATGAATTCGGGTCCATCGGCGGCTGCGCGGGCAGCGACTCGAAGATGATCACCCCCAAAACAGAGCACGCCGCCTTCATCAGCGTGGGGCAGGAGCCGGAGGGCGTGTCGCCTGCAGTGCACTATATGGGGGGCGGGATTGAGTCGTTCTCCCGCATACTGGATATGCAGATGAACCTGTGGCGGGAGAGCGGAGAGACTGTGCCGGGCTGCCAAGGGCCGATGGGCGACGATCCGCCGTCGCTGCTGCAGCCTACCGAGAACAACTGGGGGGTCTGCGAGACCGCGGCCGGGACGCCGCACGAGACCGGCTGGGACGTGGCGGCTGCCGACACTGCCGCCTCCTACGAGACGCTTTTCACCCTCACCAACGGCTATCTCAGTGTGAGGGGGGCGCATGAAGACGGTCTGAACCGGGAGAACCCGGGGTCGTTCGTTGCCGGCGTATTCGACAGGGCCTCAGGACCATACGATGTGCCCGAACTCGTCGTGATACAGGATCCATTGCCCATCGAAATCTGTGTAGACGGGGAGAAAGTCGCTGGAGACAGGATCAGCGATTACCGCCGTCAGCTAGACATGCCCGCCGGGATTCTGCACCGGTTCTACAGATGGAGCGATGGAGTCGGGCGCATCATTAGCGTAGAGAGCGAGCGGTTTGTGTCCGACGTAGACGAGCACTTGCTGTGCATGAGGCTCTCGGTGACGATGCAACGCGGATCAGGGCGAGTGTCTCTCAGGTCCCGCCTAAACGGGAATGTGTCCAACTCGGGCGTGGCGCATCTTGCGGTGGACTCCGTCGAGGCGCTAAGCGATGGGTCCGCCTGCGTGTGCACAACCACGATTGAATCGGAAATCGGCATAGCATTGGCCTGCGTTGAGCGGGCGGTCACCGTGAAGAGCGGGGACAAGGGCGAGCGCGATGCCGCGCGCAAATGCGAACCTTTCGTCGGCGCGGCCAGTCTGCGCGACCAGGTCAGTTCCATCCAGCCCGTCCCCTACCAGAGCGACAGCGCCGCCGGTCATGATTTCGAAGTCTGTCTGGAAGAGGGACAATCCATGGAAACACGCAAGTTCATTGCAGTGCATACCTCCCGGGACGCGATATGGCGTACGCGCGGGCGCGAGCCCGGGCCAAGCCGCGCGCAGAAGCAGCGGCCGAGCATGGACGAATTGGCTTCGGCAGCACGGGCGAACGCGGGCGAGGCTGCGTACTGCGGATACTCGAACTGCAAGGCCGAGCACGCGGCGAAGTGGAGCAAGAAGTGGGAATGCTGCGACATCCGCATAGACGGGCCGGCCCGCGACCAGACAGCCCTGCGATTCGCCCTCTACCACCTGGCGTCTTTGGGCCCTCAGAGCAACGACACCGTCAGCATCGCTGCCAAAGGCTTGCATGGCGAAGGCTACAAAGGCCACGTCTTCTGGGACACGGAGATCTTCATCCTTCCTTTCTATGTAGCGCAGTTCCCCGACATCGCTCGCCGATTACTCATGTACAGATACAACACTTTGCCGGGCGCCAGGCGGAAGGCCCGCGAAAACGGCTTTCGCGGCGCGATGTACGCATGGGAAAGCGCGGATTCGGGCGATGAGACCACGCCGAAGTGGTCGGCACCCCACCCGGAGACAGGCGAGAGAGCGCGGATCCTCTGCGGGGAGTTGGAGGACCACATCACTGCGGACGTGGCATACGCCGTGTGGGAGTATTGCCGCTGGACCGGCGATTGGGACTTCATGGAGTCGTACGGCATGGAGATAATCGTGGAAGCCGCTCGATTCTGGGCGAGCCGCGCCGAGTGGAACGACGAGAAAGCCAGATACGACATACTCGGCGTCATCGGCCCGGATGAATTCCACGAGCAGGTGGACAACAACGCCTTCACCAATTACGTAGCTCGCTGGACATTGCTTGCGGCCCTCGAGCTTGCCGAGGGTTTTCCGGCAGTTTGGGACGACCTCGCCCGCCGACTGGGCATAGGCCAAGACGAATCGGACCAGATCAGGCGAGTGGCGGATCTTCTTTACCTCCCTGCTCCGGACCCGGATTCAGGCGTGATAGAGCAGTTCGAAGGCTACCACCATTGCGAACGTAAGCTGATCAAGCAGGCCGATGTTGTAATGCTCGGTCGCCTCCTGCCGGATCTATTCGACAAGAGGGTCTGGAGCGCGAACTGGCGCTACTACGAACCGCGAACCACTCACCTATCGTCTCTGAGCGCATCGGCGCATTCAGCATTTGCATCCTACTTAGGCCTGCACAAGGAGGCATACGACTACTTCGAACAGTGCATCCATATAGAGCTTCAGGACGAGAAAGGAAACCTCAAAGACGGAGTACACGCTGCGAACCTCGGGGGAATGTGGCAGGCCGTGGTGTGCGGATTCGCGGGAATGAGGTTGCTGAATGCCGAAGGTCGCGACAGCTCGCGCAACAGGGGCGAGGATGAGACTGACCCTGTGATATCCATAGATCCGCGCCTGCCGAGCAGCTGGGACCGGCTGCACGTGTCGGTCGAGTGCCGAAGCAGACTAGTGCGGGCGACAATCACTCCGTATCGAGTCGCGGCTGCAAACCGGCTGAGATCCGGCAAGGCCGGCGAGACCGGCGAGTCGCAGGCAGTCGTGATTGACTGCGCCGGCCGGCGCCAGCGCGTTGCCGCAGGACAGAGCGCAGAGTTCGTGCTCGTCTAGGTAGCTCTCAACAAGTCTTTGCGCGATGCGCCTGTTAGGCATCGCAGAGGGCTCGTATGTCGCGCCTCTCGAACCGGAAGTACTGCATCGCAGAGATAGCGCGCGGAAGACGCCAACACGGTCTGCGGCCTCAGCTTCAGGCAGTTT
>DHON01000001.1 GCA_002409965.1 Firmicutes bacterium UBA5389 | reverse complement strand
CTGCAGGTTCCAAGAAAAACCTGCAGGAAAAGCCGCAGGTACCGAATAAATGCCAGCCGTCAGCCTCGCCAATGCCCGCATCAGCTTGACCATCGGTGAGTCTTCAACGATAGATCCGGCGCTCACAAGCCCATCGCCAATGAGAGCATGAAGACGTCCCGTGCGCCGAACACCCCCCTTCTTTCCAGTTCGTGCCGGGCGTTGTAACCCGCGACTGCTTGCCGCGGGGCTTTCACGCCAACGCATGGCGCAAGGACTTGTCGCGAGCTACTTAGCAACGCCGCAGGCTCCGCCCTGCTACAAGCTCCGCGCCATCTTCAGCAGCAGCTCTGGGTCAATATCGCCCACAAGCACATACCGGACCCCGCCGCGTTCCCATTCAATGGACCGACCCGGTCGAGGCAACGACGCACGTCGAGCAAACCAGGGCACCTTCCGCTCGTATAGTGATATCGCCCCCAGGCCATCGCTGTACACCAGCTGCACCACCGGCCCCGCCGGGGCCATCGGTCTGCGCTGGCCCAAGCCCCCGAAAACCCGTGCCGGCCTTACAGCCACAAGCCGGTAGCCCTCAGGCGCCCACGCAGGCAACGCCACCTGGAACCCAGCCCTCGTCGACACCTCGCCGAGCGGCATGTTCTCCGCCGCACACGGCACAGCTTCGGCAGACGAAAGCGCCGCCCGCGCCGCCTCCAGCATTTGGGGCCTCGGGGCGGCATACGAGATCTGCTCGACCTCCCACAGCCAGATCAGATCGCCGCGGTAATCGCGGTCCTCAATGCGAAGAGCCGCTCCGGTATCATGATCGGCCCATACCGTCCTGCCCACATTGCCGGGCCACTTAGGCGATACCCGCACCTCCACTGTTTCGCGCCCCGCGATGGGCTCGCCGGTCGCCGAGGAGAACACATAGTTCGCCGACAGAAGCGCCAGGTCGCAGCCGAGCGGTTCGGCCAGCAACGAAAGCGCCTGCAAAGGCGGACCAGCAGTCGGTGCCCAGCTGCCTGAATCCGGGCCACCGGAACCGCCGGGCGCACCGAGACCACCTGGACCACCTGGACCGCCGGAACCGCCGCGCGCCGGACCCGCCTGTCCCGGTTCCGATGAGACCGGCGTCCTATAGAACACCTGCATCCCGCGGCCCACGGCCACACTCACCATACAGCCATAGCCAGGGACAGCCGCGGAGTGGATCACTATCCCATCCATGCGGGCCGCGTCCACCCATATCTCTCCCGTAGACGGATTCCACATCCTCACCCGCGCTTCGTAGTCGCACGCAGGCGCCATGCTGAGCGCGTACAGCTTCCCCGGAACGAACCCCAATTCGGCAACCGGCATCGTCGATGCCGCGCCGCAAGAAGGAATCAAAATCAGGCACATCGCCAAACCCAATACCAGCAGCGCCCGCAACGCCGGCTCACCTCCCCGGGTACGAAACCAGTAATGCCCCGGCATTCCCCGAACGGATAATGTAGTGCGAATCCACCAAGACCCTATCCTGCGCTATCATCTCTCGCCTGTAGACGTAGCCTGCCGCCCCGACCAACGAAACCAGCAGTATGACAGCGGCAGCGGCGAATCCCAGCGCCGAGCGCCTGCGCGACTTCACCCACCGAGCTGCCCGTCCCGCCAAATCCCCCAGACCTGCCGAGCCCTCTCGGCCTGCCAAGCCCTCCCGGCCTGCCGAGCCCTCCCGGCCCGCCGAGCCCGTCCAGCGCGCAACGCCCGCCCTCTCGACTGTCCTGCGCCGCCCCGCGGCGACAGCATCGTTCACTGCCTCGCCCTCGGCCTCCAGCGCCGAGATGCCCGCTTCCACCCGGGCAACCAACGCCTCGACATTCCACTCCGGCGCCTGAACCTGCCGAGCCGCGCTTCCAGGCGCGCCCAGCGCCGATGCAGTCTCCCTGCATACTGAACAGACCCGCAGGTGATCGGCTGCTGCCTGCCGCGCCGGCCCGTGCAGTTCGCCGTCGATGTACGCTCCCAGTGTTTCGGCGTCCAAATGCCCGCTTTCACGCTTCATGCAGCACGTCCCCGCGGCTGCTACGCAAACCGCGCGGACCCAACCTCCTCGCTCAAGGTTTCCCTCAGCATCCTTCTGGCCATGTTCAGCCTGGACTTCACAGTCCCTTCGGCGATGCCGAGAACATCGGCGATCTCGGAGTAGCTCATCAGCTCCGTCTCGCGAAGCAAGAACACCACCCTGTACATGTCGGGCAGTCTGACGACTGCCTGCCCTATCTCGCGAGCAGTCTCGGCGCGGCCCACAATGTCTTGAGGATCAGCGCCCTCATCCTCCACCTGAAGCGGTTCGCCCGATTCTTCCGAATCCATTGATCTATCCAGCGATACCAGAGCCGCCCGGCGACTTCTCTTTCGGAATTCGTTGTTTATCCCGTTAACCAGGATCCTTCGCATCCAAGAGTAAAACTCGGCCTCGCCTCTGAAAGAGCGAATACCCTTCCACCCCGAAAGCCATGCTTCCTGCACCGCGTCAAGTGCGGCTTCTTGTGAGCCGGTCATGCGCCACGCCAAGTTGAGCAGCTTCTTTGAGTGCCTGCGTACAAGCTCAGAGTAGGCGTCCTGCGACCCCGAAGCCGCGCCGCGCGCGAGATCTTCATCGGATGTGCATGCCCAGTCTGAACCCGCCAACACCCCTACCCCCCGTTGCCCGCGGGGCAGATCCCGGAGCCGATGTCGGCTCCGGAACCTCAATCGATGCATTCAATCAATGTAGACTCAATGTAGATTCAATGTAGAGTGCATTCACTGATACTTTTGACAGGCCCCCCACGGAAACCTTCCGGGCGTCATTTGACAGGGCCAGGAGCCCCCACGCGGCCGCGAATCATGCTCCGCCAGCGCATCAAGATAGAGCCGCCCGCCCTGGCAAACCCCGGCATACCTGCACGAGCCGAGCCAAAACCGGACATCGGACCGCGCTGCAGGCCGAGCCCAAATCCAAGCCCGGACTTGGAGCCAGCGAGGGCCTTCGGCGTCTGCAGCATCCTCTGCCTCACCCCGCCCTGGCCCAACCCTCTTCGGACCATACCAGCCTGCTCCTCCGTGAGCAATCCATCGGCGACCGCCTGCTCGAGGAAGGCCGTATGTAGAGCCTGGACCTCCTCAGCAAACTGGTCCATAGTGATGCCAACGGCGTAAGCCAGAGTCCGGATGTTCACCTTGTCGGCTTTAGCCTTCTGAATAACCTCGGCGAAGCTCTTGCCCTGTTTGCGGGCGATCACCACAGCCCCACAGATCTCACCGAACCCCATTCCGTCCGACAGATGCTTCTTGAGTTCCTCGGCCGCGACTCCAGTCGCCTTAGCCCACACAGCTAGCTCCTGGTCTGCCCGGCTTGTGCTCCCGCACAGCGGGCAACAGCCCCACTCCCCGAGCGCGGAAACAGGCACCCTGCCGCGAATGCGGCCCCGAGCGGCGCCGAACGGCAGTTCGCCAGGGGGTAACACCTCAGGCCGCAAAGCCTCAGGCGCTACCGTCTCGGGCGCTACGGTCTCGGGCGGCTGAACCTCCTCAACACCGTCTGCGAATACTGCTGTGCTCGCTGCCAGAACCAGGAATGCTAGAATCAGGACAACGGAAACACGTCTCACTAACATCCACTCCCATCGGTATGGCGTGGCCGACGACACGCGCCGATCGGACGCGCATCCAGCCGGTTTCACTATTACTGATGCGTAGAGACGACGAAAGTTCGAAGCCGGTTGCCTTGCCCAATGCCGCTCATATCGTATACTATTTGTGGTAGAGTCCCTGCGGAGGTAACTGCATCATGGTTTACTCAGGCCGTCCCGTACTCATACAAAGGAGGGCTCCTCTGACCTACGCTCTCCTTGCAGCAAACATAGTGCTCTTCATCGCCCTGGAGGCATCAGGCGGATCGCAGAATCCCCTGGTTCTTCTGAGATGGGGGGCCAAGTTCACCCCTGCTATCCGCGCCGGCCAGCCGTGGCGTCTTGTGACATCCATGTTCCTGCACGCCGGGGCGCTGCACTTAGCCGTGAATTCCTACTCGTTGTACAATCTCGGGAACGTGGTTGAACGTCTTTTCGGCACACCCAGATTCGCAGTGATCTACCTCGCCGCCGGAATATGGGGATCGCTGGCCAGCACCTACATGTCCGATCCCCTGGTGCTCGGCGTGGGCGCCTCGGGCGCCATATTCGGCCTGGCCGGCTGCGTATTCTACTTCGGTCTGCGGTATCCCAACCATTTCAGGGTACTGGCTGGCTGGAGATTCATCATCATCGTACTGATCAACCTGTTCATCGGGTTCTCCAGTTCACACATCGACGGCTACGCCCACATGGGCGGCCTCATCTCGGGTTTCGCAGCAGCCTTCGCGCTGGGTCTTCCATACGAACGCCCCACAAACGCCCGGATGGCGGCCCGCCTCTGCCTGGCCCTGGCAACATTGACTGCCACCGTCCTCGCCATCATGCCCGTGTCCACATTTGCCCCGATATCCGGGCTCATTCATGCATCTGCAGTTGTGGCTGCGTCTGCGCCCGTCCTCGTTCCCTTGTCCACTGTGGCTCTGGCGCGTCCAATCAGAGCCGCAACCCCGCAACCTCTGCACCCGTGTAGCGTTATTCGGCAGACCGGTTGCGGCATCCATCTGTAGCAGCATCCATCTACAGCCATTGCGCGGGGCGAAATCCGGCTGCGCCGGCAAGGCGGATCCGCAGGTCCCCGTCAAAGTCCGTTTCAGGACCAAGTAGCTCCCAATAAGTCCTTGCGCCATGCATTGGCGTGGAAGCCCCGCGGCAAGCGGTCGCGAGTTCCAACGCCTGGCACGAACCAGGAAAAGAGCGTGTTCGGCGCACCGG
>DHON01000105.1:90972-91157 GCA_002409965.1 Firmicutes bacterium UBA5389 | reverse complement strand
CCCTTAAGGCCCTTTGGCCGTTGCGGGGAGGACCATTGCCGCCATCCAGGTTTACCCATCGTCTGTAGCTGGGGATATGTCGGAGAGAGACTCGGGGCGCAGAGAAGCGTCGGCCGCGACTCGGACTTGGTGGGCGAACTCGTGTACAACCTGCGGGAAATCCAGCAGGTGGTAGAAAAAACCTG
>DHON01000105.1:0-90656 GCA_002409965.1 Firmicutes bacterium UBA5389 | reverse complement strand
AAGACTTGTTGAGAGCTACTTAGTGCGCGATGAGGCATGGGACAGACTCGAAAGGTATCCTCAGCCAAGTGGGCAAGGATGCGGGCAACCGCAGGCGGGGCAAGCCAAACTCCATGTAAGCGTAGAACACGATAAGAACCGCCAAGACCACCAGCAAAATTGCTGCATCAGCGCTGATACCTGCTAAAGTGATGTTACCGATCGTGCCGTCCCGGGAGTGGTCCAGCCTGTGGCAGGCCGATAGCAGGCGGCTTATGATGGTACTGCCAATGTCGGATACTAGTTCCATTGCCGAGCGATAGTACCCTTCTCCCGTCCGGGAGACAGCACCCAGGCCATAGCAGACGATCTTCCCTAAGCCCTCCAGAGTCAGCCAACGAGGAGGCGTCCAATGAAATGCTCCAGTAGTCAGTCCGATCCAGCACACCACCATGCCTAAACCCAAAGTAATCAACATACCCACGACATCACCAGTATTCCAGAAAGAAAGGCCGGCTATGGTGGCAGCAGCAGTCTCCATGCCCAATGCCCGAGCTGTCGGCACCGCTAAAGCTTCAAGGAAGAGCTTCGGCCGGAACCCGACCCCCACCATTATCAGGGCAAGCGCCGCCATAGATACGTGGAATCTCTGAGATGTGCCGCCTGATATCGCAAGCTTTGTGGGTTTCCCCAGAAAGGTAAGATAGAAGAGCTTCGCAAAGGAGGCGGCTGTGCCCACTCCCACCAATAGGAATAACCGCTCTGCCCAAACCATCAAAGGCAAGCCCGTTCGAGCCGCTTCACTGACTGCATGGTGGAGCAGAGTCTTGCTGGCATAGCCGTTAAGCCCGGGTGCGCCCGTAATACCCAAAACCGCCAGAAACATCAGTACGGCAGTAACCGGGAAGCTGCGCCACAGCCCGCCCAGATTGTACAGATTGGTCTCGCCGGTGCGAACATAGATAACACCAACACCCAAGAACAGGGCCGCCTTGAATAAGGCATGGTTGACAACATGATAGATGCTCCCCAAAAGACCCAGTCCGCCGGTTTTCCCAAGGAAAAGGCCGACACCCAGCCCCAGGATGATATAGCCCATCTGACTTACACTGTGATAAGCCAAGAGCCGCTTGGCATCACTCTGCAATAGGGCGGCAATCACCCCTACCAGCATTGTGCAGGTGCCCAGGAGAGTCAGGGCGGGTCCGAGCCATGTCGCCGCGTGTCCAAGCTCCAAGCCCCAACCGACTAGCTCACCGGTGCGAATTAGGCCATAGGCGCCCACTTTGATCAAGAGACCCGACAAAAGGGCACTGGCAGGGGTTGGCGCTACTGAGTGGGCATGGGGCAGCCAAAGATGCAAAGGCGCCATACCTGCCTTGATCCCGAATCCAGCTGCGATTGCAGCTACGCCCCATGAGAAAGCTTGAGGGTTGGTCGGAGTTACGGGGCCCGCGCCGACAGCGAGCAAGCCAGGGGTGGCTGTTCCAACAAGCACAATCCCCAGGGCTAGGAGAAGCCCTCCGGCAATGCTGAAGAATAGATAGAAATACCCGGCCCGGATTGCTTCGTTATTCCACCTGTGGACAACCCAAAAAAACGAAGCTACGGTCATCAACTCAAAGAAAAGAAGTAAAGTGAAAAAGTCCCCTGCCAGAAACACTCCTAGAATTGCAGACAGCGTCAGAAGAGTAGAGATCTCAAACCTCCGGGTCCCACCTTCGTGTTTCATATACTCAGGAGAATATATGGATACTATCCACCAAAGAAACGCAGTCAGCAGCACAAATACGGCAGATAAGGCATCGGCCTGAAAAGTCGGCACGTATGGGCCGGAAACAGGCAGTCTATAGGTCAACGGGTTGCCCCCTAGTGCGTGTCTTAGCACCTGCTGCCCCATAAAAAGCGTAAGAGAGCTAACTACAAAAGGAATGTTGATGCTCTTACCCCTTGTGCCACGCAAGGCAAAGATCCCTAAGAGAGGGATAATGGGAAGAAGCATGAGCAGCATGCAGTCAAACCTCCTCACTTCAGAAAAACCAATCTACAACAGCGTCAACTCCGGGCCATACCAGTCCCGGCCAAAGCCCTGTCAGCAGTGCAATTCCTGCCAGAAGCAGCATGGGCGCCAACATGAGACTCGTCCCGCTCCCCGTTTCAAGGGTAGGCTGCCCTCTTTCGCCGGCAAATGCAGCTACTACAGTGGGGATGAAGCAGAAAGCATTGATTAGTCCACTCGTGATCAAGACCAAGGCCAACTGCCATTTCCCCGTAGCGACACCGCCTCTCATCAAGTAATACTTGCTCCAAAACGTGTTAAGAGGTAGCATCCCAATCATCCCCAAACTGGCTACGCCAAACGCGGCCATGGTCCGGGGCAACTGCCAGCCTACCCCGCTCATCTCACTGACTCTTACCTTACCGGTTCGTTTGGCAATGATTCCTGCGCCAAAGAAAAGCGTGACTTTGAGAGTGGAGTAACTGATCATATGACAAATAGCCCCGGCTAATCCCCATGGATGCAGCGTGAAGGCGCCCAGAAGAATATACGACAGCTGGCTGACCGTATGATAAGCCAGCCGCCGCTTTAGTTCATCTTGCTGTGTGGCAATTATGACCCCCGCCAAGATGGTGAAAGCAGCGACCCAGGGCAAGATGCGGCCTACATGCAATTGTCCTGTCAGCTCATGTCCAAACACAGAGTATATTACCCGAAGAATCCCGTAGACACCTGAATAGACCACTGCAACAGCATGCAGCAGCGCGCTTACGGGAGTGGGAGCGCACATGGCCGCCGGCAACCAGCGATGCAGAGGCATTATGGCTGCCTTCACTCCGAACCCGGCCACAAACAAAGCCAGCACCCAACCTAATCCCGGCCGGAGGCCACCGCCTGCTAAGAGAGGCCCACCTGCGAATTCCAAGTTGCCTGTCCAGCTATAGACGATGATTATGGCTATCAAAATAGCCCCTGCTCCCGACAGACTATAGATAATGTACTTGGCACCGGCTTTCATGGCTTCGCTAGTTCGTTCATGAATGACCAGTGGATATGTAGCAAAGGTGAGCAGCTCGTAGAATAAGTACAGAGCCAATAGGTTGCCGGAAAAAGCTACCCCCAGCGTCACACTGAAAGCCAGAAGAAAATAGGTGTAATAGGTTCGCTGTTTGTGCTCCCCCGCCATATACCCGAAAGAGTAGACCCCCGCAAAGAGCCATAAGGTTGAGACAATCAGTCCAAAGACAGCCCCTAAAGGATCCGGCTGCAGGCTCCAAGCCAATCCTGCTATTTCGCCGGATATTCTTATGGTCCGGCCGGCAAATACCGCCCCGGCCACTCGCCAACTGAAAACTGTGCTGGCTGCGGAGAATACTAGCGCGACTATATTGCGCAGGCGGTTACCTGCCCGGGGCGTCAAACCTATGAGTATTCCACCTACCGCCCCGCTCAAGAGAGCCAGAGCCAAATCAGTCATGCGCCAAATCCTCCTCGCACACACCTACTCATCTACTTCATGACTAAGAGATCAAGCGCCGCCCTCTTAGCCAGTTCCAGAAAAGGCCCTGGTGCCACGCCCAGAAGTATCACCCCGGCGGCTAACAGAATCAGCGCGGTTTTTTGCGGCAAACCAGGATCTTGCCAATCTGCCGCCGGTGCCGGCTCAAAATAGGCAACTCGAATAATCGGGAAGAGGTAAGCCGCACAAAGCACGCTTCCTAAGATGATCACCGCTTGAGCAAGGCGGTTCCCTGCCTCCAGGCTTCCGAGCAAGAGATTCCATTTGCCAATGAAACCGGAAAACAGCGGTATGCCGACTAGACTCACACTGCAGACGGTAAATGCCGCCATGGTAATAGGCATCTGTCTGCCGACTCCGGCCATTTCACTGATTCGGTCGTTGCCCGTAGTCGCGATTATCGCTCCGGCTGCCAGGAATAATCCGGATTTGATCACAGCATGGCTGGCCATGTGAAACAGCGTGCCAGCAAGGCTCATGGAGTTGGCAAGACCCAGTCCTAAGAAGATATAGCCCACCTGTGCAACAGTGGAAAAAGCCAATCTGCGTTTGAGCTTGTCTTGAGTCAGCGCAAATAGGGACCCGGCAGTTATTGCGATCATGCCTAAGAGTGTGAGTATCCTGTGCATGCCCAATTCCTGTATCAGAGCGACGCCGAATACATTGTATAGGACTTTTATCAGGCAAATCGCATATCCCTTGACTGCAAGGCCAGACAGGATTGCACTTGCAGGTGACGGAGCTGCAGAGTGGGCGTCAGGCAACCAGACGTGCAGAGGAAAAAGGGCGGATTTTACGCCAAAGCCCACCAAAAGAAAACTGACTGCCATCCACACCACGTGGGGGTACTCTTGCCAAATTCGGTTGAGCTCTTGAGAGGCAAATCCCATGTTCAAATGTCCGGTGATTATGTACAGAAAGCCGATACCGCCGAGGATGAGGGCAGAGCCCAGTGTTGCCAGTATCAGATAATTGAAGGCGGCTTCCGCTGCCAAGGGATGATTCCTGGAGCTTACCAGACCACAGCAGCTCAAAGTCGCAACTTCCACCAGAACAAATACGTTGAAAAGGTCCGAGGTCACGGCCATACCTGCCAGGGCGCCGCCAAGCAAGAGGCAGAGCACGTAGAATCGGGTAATCCGCTTGGGGCCGCCTACTTCATGGGCCATGTTGCCGGCCGCAAAGAGGGCCACCGGCAGGCTTACACCGGCCACCATAAGCAAGAACAAGCAACTCAAACTGCCTACCGAAAGCTCTATGCCCCAGGGGGCCGGCCAACCGCCCAGGCTGTAACCAATGGGATTGCCATTTCGAATGAGGACTAACGAGGCCAAATAGCCCGCCCCCAGGAACCACAGAACCGTAGTGGATGTCACAACGCCCTCCACTAACCGGATCCGCCGAGCGAGAGTCGGCAAAACGAAGGCGACAAATAGAGGCATAATGACAACAAACACCGGTAAGTGAACTTCAATGGTTGCCCTCATTCGCGTGCCACCTCTTTCTTAGCTCCGCTATGCGACGGGCATCAGTGGTGCCGTAGGATTGATGCAGTCTGATAATGAGTGCCAGAGCAAATGCGGTTACACTGACACTGACTACAATACCGGTTAGCATCAGAGCTGATGGCAGCGGGTTGATGCACACGGTCTGCGGATTAGCCTCATCGAGTATGGGGACGGCACCGCCTCGGATGTTGCCTGCTGCGATGAACATCAAGAATATTGCGCTTTCCATGATGTTGATTCCGATCAACTTCTTGAATAGATTCGAGCGGGTCAACACGGTGAAAGCCCCGATGATGAAGAGAATCATCGCTGCAAAGTAAGGGTAGTTGACCATTAGCTCATCCAGTAGTACTCTCATGACTCTTCCTCGATCATGGTAAAGAACAAAGTAATCATAGTACTGGAAACTCGTATGCCGACACCAAGGCCGATAAGCCCGATCAACCCCCCGGAAGACAGTGCTCCCAGTTCTCCCAGATCAATTCCCGCTATCTTGTTGGCCAAAAACGGGGCTCCCTTGAAGACGCCAACCATGCCCATCAACCCATACCAGAGGGTCCCATAGCTTTCAACCAGAGCGGTGGCTTTCTCAGATATCTTAGCTCTGCCCTTTTTCAGGCCATAAATGGTGGTGAAGGCGATAAAGGCTAACCCCACCACAATGCCTCCAGCGAAGGAGCCCCCCGGAGAAACATGGCCATGAAGAATTACATACAGCCCGTACATCTGAATGAAGGGTAGAAGTAGTGCGGCTACCCGTTTCAAGATGAAATCTGTCACTTTCCATCACCCTCTCTTTCTGTCGTTTTCAGGGTGATGATCACTGCAAGAACGGCTGTAAACAGCACGATGGTCTCGAACATGGTGTCGTAAGCTCGATAATCTAGAAC
This sequence comes from Firmicutes bacterium UBA5389, assembly GCA_002409965.1. Classification (GTDB taxonomy): domain Bacteria; phylum Bacillota; class DTU025; order DTU025; family DTU025; genus UBA5389. The sequence goes on along the minus strand of DHON01000105.1, from coordinate 84,761 downwards.
AACGGCTGTAATCATGTTAAGAACTCCCGTCTCTTCCCAGGCACTTTCGATGTAGCGTTGAGATACCTGGTTGTGGACGGGATTCCCGGCTATGCCGTAGGGAGGCAACTCGGTCACAGCAACAACAACTACATAGGCAACCAGCAGAAGAATGAGGAGCATTGGCAGAGTCCTGAGTCTCACCGTCAGCCCTCCTTTCGGCTGGTGCGGGAGATGACCACCATCATCAGAACAGTCATAGCGATTCCTGCAGCAGCTTCAGTAATGGCAATATCAGGTGTGTTCATCTGCAGCCAGACTAGAGCCATGATCAGGCTGTAGGCACCGTAAACAATAACTGCATGCAGCAGATCCTTGATGAAATACATAGCCAAGGAAGCCGCCACGAGGATGAAGAGCATCACCATGGTTCCATAATCAACAGCCGTAAAGCTCATATGCTCACCCCTGCCCCTCGAGCACTTTCGTGCCTTCCACAGGACGTACCCCATGGATAAGGCCGGCTTTAGCTACCAGATGGGTCATGGTCGGGTTAATGGTCCAAAACAAAGCAAGGACAATCAGCAACTTGATACGCAAGGCCCACGTGGGGCTGAGCAAGAGGAGGCCCAACCCTGCCAGTCCCACACCCAGGGTGTCCCCCATACCCACCCCGTGCAGGCGAGTATACGGATCGGGTAAGCGAAACAACCCTAAGGTGCCGATGGCAAATGCCAGGAACGATCCGGCAAAACAGAGATTGGCTAAGAACCTAATCATGAGATGCTGCTTCCTCCCCTTCGCCCTCAAATCCATCTAGCCCCGGCAGCCTGAGCTGCCAATCACCGGGAGTCATTGCCCGCAGTATCCAAAGCCCACCCACAAATCCACAGAGCACAAAGACAAAAGCCACATCGATGAATCCGTAGTCGCCTCTCCAGAACGCCATCAGTAGGATAATTACACTAACCTTGCTGCTGATAGCATTAATGGAAATAAGCTTATCAATGACCGTCGGACCGATGATCGCCCGCAACAGCACGAAAAGAATCAATACCATGAGACCTACCGGTAGCCATAGCATGCTCTGTCCTCCTCTGCTTCCAGGATTCCAGGTGGCGGATTACACGAATGATCCGCCAATTGGCCAATTCGGCTGCCGCCCTATATGTAAGCACATGGACGATGAATTGACCTGTTTTGGGATCCACATCCACAGTTACAGTGCCCGGCGTAATGGTTATGCAGTTAGCCAAAAGCACCCTCGCCCAGTTGCTTTCAACTGGAGGCCGCATGATCACAAATATCGGTCCCACCGAGGGACTCGACAGCAAGATCGTTTTTGCAACGGAGATATTCGATTGGATGATAAAACCAACGAGAGTGAAGAGGCAGTGACCCAAGAGAAGCAGTTCTTCTGTGCAAAGCAAGCGGGGCAGCCTCGGGCCGAGATCCTGCCAGAACCAGACAGTCAAGATTGCCAGAACAGCTCCGACCAGAAGATGCTGCGGGTCCAATTCTGCAGAGACCGCCAACCAGAATGCCACTAGCAGAGCGCATAAGAGAAGAGATCGCTTGCGCATCATTAACCCCCTGTCTACTGTCAAGAGCATTTTCACCCCATGGGGTTCTGGCCAATTGTGATGCAGTGCTACCTACGAGAGCTAAGCACGGTGAACACACGAATCTGATTCAACCTAGGCAGTTTGCGCAGCCTCCCGCGCAGCCTCACGCAAAGCGCTCTCCAGTTCCGTGCATATCCTGGACGCGCCTAAGTCACCCGTCAAGCCTATCCTTGTCAACATGCGCAGAGGCTTCTTCCGGAGCCCGCCCACATAAACGGTTTTGCCTTCTCCTTGGAGTTGCCGGGCTAGATCCCTGAGAGCAAAGGCACCGGTTTCATCCATAGTGGGCACATTGGAAAAATCCAAGACCAAAAAGGGTTTGGTGGATATCTCGCTTATCTGATTTCTCAGGTGTTCGGTTCCGACGAAAAACAAAGGACCATTGAAAGCCACCACTTGGACATCGTGGTGAATTGACATGTCAGCAATGGGAAAGCCCTCATGAGGGTTTACTTCATTACACCTGGGTGACGAAGCCAGCTCGACAATGACCACAATGGCAGCCAAAACTACCCCGACTGCTACGGCAATCGTAAGATCCCGAACTACTGTCAATATGGTAGTGATGGTCATAATTGCTCCATAGCTCCAGTGGACTTTGGGCATCAGCTTCAGGCTTCGCCAATCAGCTGTGCGGACTGAAGCCACCATGAGGATAGCTGCCAAAGAAGCTAATGGTATACGTTTGGCGACAGGCCCCAGAACCAAGACGATGAGCAACAGGAAGACGGCATGTAGAATGCTGGAAAGACGAGTGCGCCCTCCGCTATAGACGTTCACTCCTGAGCGGGCAACGGCTCCGGAGACTGGAACTCCTCCGATCAAGGAAGAAACCAGATTCCCCAGACCCTGGCCGACCAGCTCTCGATTGCTATTGTGTTTTGATCCTATCATTCCATCGGTGACTTCAGCTGATAGAAGAGCGGATATACTTCCTAGGAGACAGATTGTGATCGCGGGCCTGATTAGCTGGCCGACACCCCCGAAGGGCATGAGTGCCAATGCAGGTTGGGGGATGCTAAAAGGGAGATCTCCCACTACATGCGGGGTATGTACAATGAGCTCATTCACTATGAGACCTGCGGTGAGTCCGAAAAGTGATTCAGGTGCTTGTTTGAAGAACCGCAATGCCAGAAGAATCGCCAAGACAGTAATCAAGGTGATGGAAGGGGTTTGCAGGGCATCGCCAATCGCCGTCATGAAAAACAGGATGGAGACGCCATTAGTGAAGCCGGCGATCACAGGCTGGGGAAGAAACTTGACAAACTTGCCTAGCCGTAGAAGACCCAGGGCCACCTGCATCAGGCCGGCTAAAGCACCGGCCAGAAGCATCCCGCCTACTCCATGCTTGCTGACAACGCCAACCAAAACCGCTGTCATTGCACCGGTAGGCCCGGTGATCTGCACACCACAGCCGCCGAACACGGCTGCTGTTAAGCCCCCAAAAATCGAAGCATACAAACCAGCCACAGCTCCAGCCCCGCTCGCGATTCCAAATGCCAAGGCCAGGGGAAGGGCTACAACTGCTGCGGTCGCTCCTCCAATCACATCGCCACGCACGCGCTCCCACCAGGATTTCAAGGAACTCACTCCGTTCATTGTACTGGGACCAAGTAGTCCGGCGGCAAATGCTGCCAACAAGCAACAAAAAAAGCGCAGGCAAAGTCCCACCGGGGCTAAGACACAGCGCTTGGACTACTCCTACGGGGTTAGCTGACGGGTTCGGGCACCCAAGTTGCCCTACCTGATATTCAGGATTCACCCCAATTTCGGATCCCCCGTTTCCGGGTGAGGAATTCGGAGATGACGCTATATTCTTGGCACAAACAGACGACAATTCTAATACTAGCACAAACTGGGCTGAAGTCAAGAGCATTTTCGCCGCTTGCATTCGATGCGGGGGCTTGATATAATATCTCTACGCAACGCGTAGGAAGTGGGGCAATAGCTCAGCTGGAAGAGCACCTGCGTCACATGTAGGGGGTCACAGGTTCGAGCCCTGTTTGCCCCACCACTTTTGAGCCGGGAGTATGTTGAGTCTCCCGGCTTTTGTCGTTGTGCGCCCGGCAGGGCTGGGGCTGGGCTACCTACGCCGGCCCTTGAGCCATTCAAATATGCTCCGGGGATCGCGGTCGCGCCCGCGCCACTCGTCATCGGAAATCGGGTTGGGGAAGGCGGGCTTCTCGCCGGCAAGCGCGGCGGCGGGGTTGTCCCTAAAGAGTGCGGTAGTGACTTCTTCCCCCATCCGAGCGGTGACGGCCTCAAGGGCTTGGGGGACTAGGCTATCGTATGCCCCGGGCCTGTGGGCATCGGACGCGATGAAGTGGCACATGCGCCGGTCCAGCATCTCGAGCGCGCATTCCTGGGCAACGGACCCGTATCCACCCACAATGCTCCCTGCCTCCACTTGCATCAGAGTCCCGCGCCGAATCATCTGGAGCATGATGTCGAATCTTTGCGACAGTTCGTGGTTCCGCTCAGGATGAGCCAGCACCGGCACGTATCCCGCCGCCGCCAGCTCGAACAGCACGTCTTCTGCGTAGTGCGGCACTTCCAACATCGGCAGCTCCACCAGCGCAAACCGCGTGTTCCCGCCTAGGGTTGGCACATCGCCGGCGTCCAGCGCTGCTCGGACTCCCGGGTCGAGCATGATCTCGCTGCCCACGTAGAGCCCTACAGCCGATGCCTCCGGGTCGCCCGCGGCCGCTTGCACCAGCTGAGCAAGGGCGCTTGCTATGGTCGGCGTGCGCAGCGAGCGGCGATGCGACCCTGAATGGGGAGTGGCCACAATGGCGCAGACCCCTGCGCGGTGCGCGCTGCGAAGCATCTCTAGGGATTCGTCGATTCCGCTCGCCCCATCGTCTAGGCCGGGGAGTATGTGAGAGTGGATGTCCAGCATGCATCAGGCCCCCCTTGCACTTAGGATAGCACGACCGGCTAACTCGTGAAAGCGGGGAGGCGGTTACACATTCTCGAGCAGCGGCGACTCCCTCAAGGTGCTGGTTACCACGAGCACTTTGCCCAAATGGGGCAAGTCGCTTACCACGGCTCGTTCGATTCGAGGCGTGGGCGATTGCTTACGAGCGTCATGGCGGCCTACTCCTGAAAAGCGGTAGTATGGAAGGCCGTGCCAAATGCGAGTATGGAAACTCCGAAAGGTAAAACGGACTCCATGTGGAATGCAGAGCATAATGCGGAAATAAACGAATGTAGTCCTGAAAATACGGTGAAATCATCGGGATCGCGATATCCGCGGGTAGTCGTTGGGGGTATGGACACTAGTGGCAATCATGTTATAATACTAGCGGCATGTGGCAAAGCGTTCCATTTGCGCGCGGTTTGCGGATCGATGGGTGTAGATGCATGGAGGCGTGGACTGAATGCTGAAGTTGTTCAACAACCGAAAAAACGCAGAAAGCGGTTTGGACCCGAAGCAGGCACTGGTGTCCCTTAGCAATCCCAAGTCGGCAGCCAGCGAGGCCTACCGCATGCTCCGCACCAACATCCACTTCTCAAGCGGCGGCGATTCCCTCAAAGTGCTCGTTACAACCAGCACTCTGCCTGAGGAAGGCAAGTCGCTCACCGCGGCCAACCTGGCCATTACGTTTGCGCAGGCTGGGGAGAGCGTCATCTTGGTGGACGCCGACATGCGTCGGTCCACGATACACGAGAAGTTTGAACTGCCCGAATCGCCTGGCCTTTCAGAGGCCATTGTGTCGGGCAACATAGAAGCGTCTCTACAAGACGGGCCCGTAGAAGGGCTGAAAATTGTGACGGCCGGGCTCACTCCGCCCAATCCATCCGAGCTGCTGCACAGCAAGCGAATGGACAACCTTCTCGACGCGCTCAAATCCATGTCGGACCTGATTGTGCTGGACGCGCCGCCGGTGCTGGCGGTTACAGACGCCACGGTGCTGGCCTCCAAGGCCGATGGAGTGCTCCTTGTCGTCAATGTGGCCATGTCCGACAGGAACGCCGCGAAGCGGGCGGTCGGCGCGCTCCGAGCTGTGGACGCGCGCGTGCTCGGCACGGTCATTACTGGGCTGGAGCCCGCCCGCAAGCGCTACGGTTATCGTCATTACTACGACCGTTATTACTACTACTACGATTCTAAGTATGGCTCGGACGGCCAGGACGGGGCTTCACGGGAACATAGGGCTCAATAGAGGGGGATCGTTGCAAATTGACGATATGCTGCACCATACATAGGATGCACGCGCGGACACGGCGGACCGTCCGCGCGATTGCGCAACTTGCCGCTGTTTTCTTGCTGACAGCGATGCTCCTCGGGTCTGTATCGGCTGTTGCCGCAGGCCAGCCAGTAGGGTCCCCAGTAGAATCCGGCGAGCCTTGCGAAGCGGGGTATATCCTGGGTCAGGGTGACATCGTAGCAATCAGCGTGTTCGGAGACGAGCACCTCAGCGTGACCGTGCAGATCGGTCCGGATGGTTGCATCGCTGTCCCTCTCGCCGGGCAGGTGGCGGCGGGCGGACGCACCACAGCCCAGCTTGGTGCCGACATCTCCTCAGCTCTGTCTTCATACATAAAGAATCCTTCTGTGACCGTCAACGTAATCCAGTTCCGCAAGGCCGGCGTGATCGTTCTGGGAGAGGTCGCCCGCCCCGGGGTGTATGAGCTTGCGGGCGGCTCGGGCGCTGTGGCTGCCATCGCGGCCGCAGGCGGCCTTACCGATCTGGCCGATGCGGGGGGGATCACCGCTGCGTGCTTATCCGGCGAGGCCGTTGCCGTGGATTACGCATCCGCGATAGATTCTCCCGCCGCCGATGTCCTGCTTGAGGCGGGCATGGTCATATACGTCCCGCGCGCATACCGTCAGGCTTCCGCCATCGGGCAAGTCACGCGCCCGGGCGTCTACCCTGCGCTCCCCGATGCCACCATCCTCGACTTGCTGGCTGCGGCCGGAGGTCCCACAACCCGAGCGGACTTGGCACATGCGCGGGTCTATCGCGCCCGCGCCGGCGCCGGCGCGACGGAAGCATTCGACATCGCCATAGACCTGCAGGCAATCTTGGACGGGAAGGTCCCGGCAGGCGAGGTTCCGCAGGCTCTGTGCGGCGATGTGTTGTTCATTCCAGAGCTGCCCGATGGGCATGTGTCCATCGTAGGCGAAGTGGCTCGGCCCGGGGTGTACCCCCTGCGACCCGGCGCCACCATCCTCGACGTGGTTGCCGCCGCCGGCGGTCTGCGCCCCGATGCCGATGGGCAGCGCGCGGTGCTTACCCGGGCAGAGGGCCAGGACGTGCTGGTGAGTGAGGTAGACATTGAATCGTTCTTCGCCGGCGGCGCGCGGGGGGCGGCTCCCGCGGCGCAGGACGGCGACTCCATATTCATCCCCGAATTCGTCCAGCAGGTGTTGGTGCTGGGCGAGGTGGCTCGGCCTGGGGCGTACAAGCTCCTGCGCGGGGCGAAGCTTGCCGATGCGGTGGCTGCCGCGGGCGGGCTGAGCGCGCGCGCGTCTCTGGAGAACGTGACGATCTACGCGGGCGGGGACGCCTCCGCGGCGACGGGCTCTCCAATCGGGCAGGGCAAGGTGCTGTTTGCGGGGGACGCCAGTTCGAACCCGCCGCTTGGACCGAATGATGTTGTGGTAGTTGGGTCTCGCATGATCAACGTGACCGTTGTGGGCGCGGCGGCGCGGCCCGGGGTGTATGAGCTTGCCGCCGGGGCGCGTCTGCTCGACGCGGTGGCCGCGGCGGGCGGGGCGTCGGCCCTGGGCGATGCGAAGCACGTTGTGCTGACCCGGGCGGCCGATGGGAGCGACGGCGCTTCCGGGACCATTGACGGGCTCGACCTGGACGCGCTGGGGCGCGACTCGAAGAGCGATGCCAACGCGGTGCTGGCTGAGGGAGACGTGGTCTACATCCCCGAAGCCCCCGAGAAGCTGCGAAAGCAGGTGGCAGTGCTGGGCGCGGTGGCCCGTCCCGGGGTCTATCCAGTAGATGAAGGCACCCGCCTCATGGAGGCCATAGCCGCGGCAGGAGGGCCGTCCAGCGCGGCGGACCTGGGATGCGTGAAGGTATACCGCGGGGGCGAGCCCGCCGATGGCGTGGACCTCGAGGTCGCAGATGACCGTCTGGTCTACGATGGCGACATCAAGGCCAACCCAGTAGTCGAGCCAAGTTCAGTGATAGTGGTGCCCGGCGCGGAAGTCAGGGTGTATGTGGCGGGGTTCGTGGCCAAGCCGGGCCAGGTGATGCTCGGGCGCGGGGCGACCGCTCTTGACGCTATAGCCGCGGCGGGCGGAGCGACGTCCGCCGGAGATGCGACCTGTGTGGCCTTAGCGCGCAAGACGGGCCAAGGGGCATTCTCCCTGGAGCTCGATGTGACATCCGCCCTGGACGCCGGCGAGAGGCCGGGCAAGCCGCCGGTTGCTCCCCTGCCTGTGCTGGAAGATGGCGATGCGCTGTTCGTTCCGGAGGCGCGCGCGCGGCAGATCGCGGTCATCGGCGAAGTAGCCCGTCCGGGCGTGTACCCGGTTCGTCCCGATACGACCCTCCTGGACGTGCTGGCCGCGGCGGGCGGTCCAACCGGCAAGGCCGACCTTGCGCAGGTGAAGGTGTATGAGGGCCAGGGCGGAACGGACGGCGAGAACGCCGTCCGGGTCATCGAGATAGATGTGGAAGCGATTCTCTCGGGTGCGGACCGGGCGGACCAGGCGGACCTGCCCGGGAAGCCAGGCCTTCAGCTCGAAGACGGCGACACGGTGTATGTGCCAGAGCTCGCCGGACAGATAGTGGTGTTGGGCGAGGTGGCTCGGCCCGGGGCGTACAAGCTCCTGCGCGGGGCGAAGCTTGCCGATGCGGTGGCTGCCGCGGGCGGGCTCAACGCGCGCGCGTCTCTGGAGAACGTGACGATCTACTCGGGCGGGGACGCCTCCGCGGCAACGGGCTCCCCAATGGGGCAGGGCAAGGTGCTGTTCGCAGGGGATGCAACTTCGAACCCGCCGCTTGGACCGAACGATGTTGTGGTAGTTGGGTCTCGCATGATCAACGTGACCGTTATGGGCGCGGCGGCGCGGCCCGGGGTGTATGAGCTTGCCGCCGGGGCGCGTCTGCTCGATGCGGTGGCCGCGGCGGGCGGGGCATCGGCCCTAGGAGACGCGAAGCACGTTGTGCTGACCCGGGCGACCGATGGGAACACCGGCGCTTCCGGGACAATCGACGGGCTCGATCTGGATGTGCTGGGGCGCGACCCGAAGGGCGAGGCCAACGCCGCGCTGGCCGAGGGAGACGTGATCTACATCCCCGAAGCCCCTGAGAAGCTCAGGAAACAGCAGGTCGCGGTGCTCGGGGCGGTGGCCCGTCCGGGGGTCTACCCCGTAGATGAGGGCACTCGCCTGATGGAGGCTATAGCCGCGGCGGGAGGGCCGCTTGACGCGGCAGATCTGGGACGCGTGAAGGTATACCGCGGGGGCGAGCCTGCTGACGGCGTCGATCTCGAAGTGGCGGACGACCGTCTGGTCTACGATGGCGACATCAAGGCCAATCCCGTGGTTGAGCCGAGCTCAGTGATTGTGGTGCCCGGCGCCCAACTTCGGGTGTACGTGGCCGGGCTTGTGGCGAAGCCGGGCCAGGTGATGCTGGGGCGCGGCGCAACGGCTCTGGATGCGATTGCCGCCGCAGGCGGGGTGACCTCCGCCGGGGACGGAACGCGCGTGGCCTTAGCGCGCAAGACGACTGATGGGGCGTTCTCCCTCGAGCTCGACGTGGCATCGGCGTTGGACGCCACGGACGCCCAGGACGCGCCGGGCAAGCCTCCAGTTGCGCCCCTGCCAGTGCTGGAAGACGGCGATGCGCTGTTCGTCCCGGAGGCAGTGCCTGGGCAGGCTCTGGTCTTGGGCGAGGTGGCGCGGCCCGGGTCGTACAAGCTCCCCAAGGGCGCGCAATTGCTGGATGTGATAGCTGCTGCGGGCGGAGTGACCCCCAAGGCGTCTTTGGAAAAGGTTTCGATATTCTCTGAAGGGATTCTCTCAGGCCCTAGCTATATATCAATTGGAACCGGAAAATCGCTTCTGCCTGAAGGCGCGAGGGACAACCCTGAGGTGCGTGCGGGCGATGTGATTGTGGTCGCAAGCCGGATGATCACGGTGAACGTGATGGGGGCTGTGGCGCGGCCGGGCACGTTCGAGCTGCAGCCGGGCGCGTCCGTGGTGGACGCGGTGGCCGCGGCCGGCGGAACGCGCGCTGACGCGGATGCGGCGCGGGCCTCGGTGGCGCGCAGGCCGGAGAGGAGCGCGACGAAGTCCGAGGTTCTGACAGTGGACCTGGAGGCGGCCATCGGGGGCGCCAATGCCGAGCCGAGCGCCGATGGGGAGGAGCCGAGCTCTGAAGCGCCGGTGCTGCTAGCCGATGGCGATGTGATCTTCGTCCCGGAGACCTCCGGGCAAGTGCTGGTGCTGGGCGAGGTGGCTCGGCCCGGGGCTTACAAGCTCCAGCGCGGGGCGAGGTTGCTCGACGCGATTGCCGCGGCTGGCGGAACAACCGCGGAGGCGTCCTTGGAGAGCGTGACTGTCTACAAGGATGGAGCGCTCGCCGCGGGCGCGGCCCAGCCTCTGGGATGCGGCAAGGTGTTGTTCTCCGGCAAGGTGACCGAGAACCCGCGGGTCAGCCCGGGAGACGTGGTCAGCGTGGGGTCTCGGATGATGAATGTGAGTGTGATCGGCCGGGCGGGCCGGCCGGGCTCGTATGAGCTGCCGCTGGGAGCGCGGGTGATCGATGCAGTGGCCGCCGCGGGCGGTGTGGCGACTGACGGCGATAAGCGGTCGGTGCTGGTGATCCCGGCGGGCAAGTCGGGGCCGTCGGCAACGGTCGACCTCGATCAGGCCTTGCGCGGCGGCGATGTGGGGCACATCCTCTGCGACGGCGATGTGGTGTTCATACCCGACACGCGCCAGCAGGCGGCGGTGATGGGCGAGGTAGCCCGTCCGGGAGTATACGTCTACACCGAGGGCATGACCCTCATGGAGATGCTGGCCATGGCCGGAGGGCCGTTGGCCAAGGCGGACCTCGCTCGGGTGCGGCTCTACCGCGGAGAGCGCGTTGAGGACGCCCTGCGGCTTGAGGTGGCCGACGACCGGCTGGCTTTCGAAGGCGACATCAAGCGCAACCCCGCACTAGCCCCAGGCGACATACTGTTCGTCCCGTCCGGGCGGATCAGGGTGCAGGTGGCGGGGCATATCGCCCGAACGGGCGAGGTGGAGCTGCGCCGGGGTGCAACGATCCTAGACGCCATATCCGCTGCGGGGGGGCTCTCTCAGGCGGGCGATGGCACCCGTGTGGTGATCACTCGAAAGGGCGAAGGCGCAGGCCGGGTCTTTGAGGTGGACGTAGACGGGCTGCTCAGGGGAGGGCTTCCCCAGGCGGAGGCCGTAGGCCTGGAAGACGGGGACGTGGTGTTCGTTCCAGAGGCGAACCGCAAGATCGCTGTGATGGGCGGGGTGGCACGGCCAGGCCTGTACGACTACAAGACCGGCATGAAGCTTATCGAGGGGCTTGCCATGGCGGGCGGTCCCACAGCCGCGGCGCGGCTCGACCGGGTGATGGTCTACTCAGGCGATGAGGCGATCCAGATAGCTCTGGGAGATCCGCAGGCTAAGGCAGTGACGATCGATCCAACGCGGGGGAACAACCCCGAGCTGAAGTCAGGCGACATCATCATAGTACCGCTCTCTGAAAAGATAGACTGGAACATGATCATTGGGATCCTGTCATCTATCAACCAGATCAAGGGGATTATTACGCGCTAACGGGGGGCCGCTCATGGAAGAGCAAGAGATCAGTCTACAGGAATTGTGGCAGACGATATGGAAGCGTGCCTGGCTGGTTGTGGGGCTGACTGTGTGTGCAATGATCGTGGCCTACTTTGTCAGCTCTGCGATGACCCCGATCTACGAGGCCGAGACGAGTTTCATGGTGAAGACCAAGGGCGGGAGCTTGGCCTTGCCCATCGAGGATCTGGGCCTGATGGGCACCGGGGCCAACATGACCCGGAACTACGTGGAGGTGCTCAAGAGCCGGACGATACTCAACCGGGCTTTGGCCCGGGTGGGACTGGATCCAGAGCGTGACCCGGTCGATGCGGAAGCCGTGCGCAAGTCCGTTACGGCCCAGGTCATAGCCCAGACCGATGCCATCCGGCTGAAGGTGCAGCTTGCCGACAAGCAGCTGGCTGCCAATCTTGCGAACGCGCTCGTGGATGTGTTGATAGAGCACAACCGGGACATGAACCAGGCGGCGACGCGCACGGCCCGGGAATACCTCGCGGAGCAGCTAGGGGTGTCCACGATCCAGCTGCGCGAGGCGGAGGAGAGGATGCTTGCCTTAAAGTCAGGCAAGCGGATACTCGAACCTTCGGCTGAGGCGCAGGCGCAGATAAAGAGGATCGTGGACCTTGAGACCAAGAAGGCCGAAGCCGAGGTCTCCTTGGGCGAGACGCAGGCGCGCCTCTCGAAGATACGCGAGCAGCTCGGGGGCGTGACCGACACGGTGGTGTCGAGCCAGACAGTCGTGGAGGATCCCGTGGTCGCCGGCTACCGCAGCCGCCTTGCGGATCTCGAGATCAAGCTCGCCGCAGCGCGCGAGAAATACACGGAGCAGCATCCGGAAGTGCTCAAGATCACAGCCGAGATGGCTGAGGTCAAAGCCAACCTCAACACAGCAGTGGCTAGGGTAGTCGGCACACAGGTGTCCAGCCCCAACCCCATGCGGGAGCAACTGCTGAGGCAGGTTGTCGAGGCCGAGACGCAGATGGCGTCGGCGCGAGCCCAGGCGGACGCGCTCGCCAAGCTCATCGCCACGGAAGAGGCGCGGCTCGGCACATTGCCCCAGAAGGAACTGGACCTGGCGCGCGTGACCCGCGACCTCGACGTCGCGCAGCAGATATACATAATGCTCAGGACGAGATACGAAGAGATGCGCATCACCGAGCAGATGCAGACATCGGACATATGGCGGATAGACCCGGCAGCTATCCCGACTATCCCGGTCAAGCCGCGCAAGCTTCTCAACACCGCTATTGCTGGGATCCTGGGCGTGTTCGTCGGAGTGGGAATGGCGTTCGTCATGGAGTTCGCCGATACCTCGATGAAGTCGGCTGAAGAGGTCGAAGCCGTGCTGGGGTTGCCGATACTCGGCGCGATCCCGAGGCACGTGGGCCCCGGAGTCGAGAGCGTGACCGAGCACCCAGGATACTACAGAGCACGTTCAAGCAAACGCGACAGGCCAAAACATGGCGAATAGCTAGATCGAGCCCTGACTGATTGAGCCACGAACTGGATCTAGCTTGCCGGAGGTGCTTCAGTTACGACATGGGTAAGTATCACTCCGGCTCTCCGATAGGGTTTGATGTTTGTGGCGCACTCAAGGAAGGAAGTGGCATGGTGATTCCGAAGACCTGGCGGATATCGCAATACGGATATCTGCTAGTCGATGCGGCGATCCTCATGGCGGCCGACATCATCGGCCTCCTGGTGAGGTTCGACTTTGCCGTCTCTCCTGATCTGGCTCAATCGTGCATACGGGCATGGCCCTTTACTGTGCTCATCAGAGTTCTCGTGATGTCGGTATTCGGCATGTATCAGCGGCTGTGGAAGTATTCGAGTGTGCGGGACCTAATGGCAGTGACCGCCGGTATCACCATGAGTTACGCTTTTGACCAGGCACTCATGATTGCGTGGCCTGCGGTCGCCTTGTCCCGAGGAGCCTTGCTCATATCGTATCTTGTGGCCATGGCTCTGATCGGAGTGAGCCGATTCAGGGTGAGGTTGCTTGCGGAGATATCGAGGGAGTACCAGTCCAGCGGGAACGGCGGATCCAATGGCAATGGCGGATCTGGCGGAAATGGGCACTTGCCGAGGAACCACGCAGGCCGGGTAGCTATCGTGGGAGCCGGGTCGGCCGGCGCCATGGTGGCCAAGGAATTGCTCGCGCATCCCGAGATGGAGCGGACCGCCGTGGGGTTCATCGACGACGACCCCACCAAGCGCGGAGGGGTGCTAAACAGCCTTCCGGTGCTGGGCACTAGGAGCCGGCTGGGCGAGGTAATCGAGCGGTATGACGTGAATGAAGTGATAGTAGCGATGCCGTCGGCGCCAGGGACCGTGATACGCGAGGTTATGGACGCGTGCCGGGACCTTAAGGTGAAGATCAAGACCTTGCCCGGGGTGTATGAACTCGTGAATGGCAAGGTCAGCGTGAAGCAGCTCCGCGACATCCAGATCGAGGACCTTCTCGGCCGTGAACCCGTGCACCTTGACCTGGATCAGATCGGCGCATATCTAGCCAACCAGACTGTACTGGTCACAGGCGCCGGCGGTTCCATAGGCTCCGAGATCTGCAGGCAGGTGGCTAGGTTCGAACCTCGGCAGATAGTGCTGCTCGGGCACGGAGAGAACAGCATATTCGAGATAGAGCAGGACCTCGGGCGCAAGTTTCCCAAGCTCAAGACGTGCCCGGTCATCGCGGACATCCGCGCTGCCGACAGGATAGACAGAGTGTTCGGGTTGTACCGTCCAGACGTGGTATTCCACGCCGCTGCGCACAAGCACGTGCCGCTGATGGAGGCCAACCCAGAGGAAGCGCTCACGAACAACGTGTTCGGAACCAAGAACGTGGCCCGCGCGGCGGACAAGCACGGCGCGAAGCGGTTCGTTATGATCTCAACCGACAAGGCGGTGCACCCAGCCAGTGTAATGGGCATGAGCAAGCGCGTGGCCGAGATGGTGGTGCAGTCCATCGGGGCCACGAGCAAGACCAAGTTTATGGCGGTGCGGTTCGGCAATGTGCTGGGCAGCCGTGGAAGCGTGGTGCCCACGTTCCGCATGCAGATAGCTGGGGGCGGGCCTGTAACCGTTACTCACCCCGACATGACGCGGTACTTCATGACTATACCAGAGGCCGTACAGCTTGTGATCCAGGCGGGTGCCATGGGCAAGGGCGGAGAGGTGTTTGTGCTCGATATGGGCGAACCGATCAAGATAACGCAGCTGGCAGAGGAGATCATTCGCCTATCCGGCAAGGAGCCCGGGCGGGACATTCAGATCGCCTACACCGGCGTGCGTCCCGGGGAGAAGCTCTTCGAGGAGATACTCACCACCGAAGAGGTGGCCGCCGCAACCCGGCACAAGAAGATATTCGTGGCGAAGTATACAGAGCCGGACGCCGAGACGCTAAAGGCGATAATGAAGGAGATAGCGGCGGCACTGGCCGGAGACGTAGAGCCCGAACAGGGCCGGAGTGTGCTCATGGCGCTTCTTGCATCGTGTCAGGTGGCGTAGGCGGAGACCGGATCCGGCCTTCCGTGATGGTTCTTCTAGTTGAATGCACGCCACCTTGACCGGCAGTGGCAGTACCTAAGCCGTCCGGGCATGGTTCGGTGAGAGCTCAATGCGGTAGTTGCCTACATTCCTCCCGTGCATCTATTAGGCGGATAGGTCTCTGCGGCGAGGTGCGATTAGGTCTGGAAGCCTGATGCCCGGCAATCTGGAGGTAGAGACGTCCCACTAGAGCCCAGGAGTTCGGAGAGGGGGCCATGGCATATGGAGTTTCATATCAACATGACCGGTAGATGTGCAGTGGCCTCGGACTCGCATGCCTATGTTCGAGGGACTGCGTTCATCGGAAGCGATACATCTACACCGCTGAACCTACTGGGGTATTTCGACAGGATCGAATCAGAGTATGAGTTCAGGTCGTCGATGATACTGCTCAATGGCTTCTTCGCCGTCGTATGCAATAAGGGGTCGGTGCTCCTTGCAGGAGTAGATAGGATTAGGAGTATCCCGCTATTTTATGGTGCTACCGGTGATGAGTTCTACATAAGCGATGATGCTAGTTGGGTCCAGACAAAGGTAGGCAGCTTCCAACGCAGTGAGCTATCGGAACGCGAGTTCTGCATGACGGGATATGTTACAGGTAGCGAAACACTGTACCCGGGTGTAAAGCAACTGCGTGCAGGCGAATTACTAGTAGCGAAAACTGCAGACGGCTTGGTGCAGTTCAGCACAGAGCGTTATTTCGATTTTGTTGGGAGACCCGAAACGAGCTCAGACGCCGAAACACTCTCTCATGAACTGGATGCTCTCTTGATACGGTGTTTTGAACGGCTATTGAGACTAGCTGATGGTCGAACACTAGTTGTGCCGCTGAGTGGTGGATATGATTCACGGCTAATAGTGCTAATGCTAAAGCGATTGGGATACGAGAACGTAGTGGCTTTCACGTATGGACGACCTGGCAACACGGAGTCCGAAATCAGCAAGCAGGTAGCCAAGCGTCTTGACATTCCGTGGCAATTTGTCCCCTACAGCAACGAATTGTGGTGGCAGTGGTTTAGGACTGAGGAGCGTGAGGCTTATTACGCAATGGCGCATCACGCTGTATCCGTGCCACACTTGCAGGACTGGCCAGCAGTCTGGGAACTCAAACGGCGAGGGCTTGTTGCTGAGGATTCTGTCTTCGTTCCTGGCCATGCTGCAGATATGATATCCGGTTCGCACATTCCCGAGGCGTTTGTGAAGGCCAGACAAGTCTCTCATGAACAGCTGGTCGAACAGATCTTCAAGAAGCACTATTCGCTCGTCCGTGTCCCGAGAGGCAAGGATCTCATCTTCCTAGACGAGATGAAAGGCCGGATTACTTCTGCCCTCTGTGCGCCCGATTGCCTCGTCCCAGATGTCGCTGTGCGGCTCAGCGAGAATTGGAACTGGCAAGAGCGACAGGCGAAGTTCATTGCGAACTCAGTGCGCGTATACGAGTTTTGGGGCTATGATTGGTGGCTTCCATTCTGGGATCAAGAGATGTTCGATTTTTGGGCGCGTGTTCCGTTGGAACACAGAATTGGGCAGAGGCTGTACATTGCTTACGTCAAGAAGCTAACTGCGGAGACTCTGGGCGACAAGAGTGTGTCGGCCTTAGTAACGGATAGGGAGTTGAGCACCAGCCGTCTCAAGGAGTTCATCAGGATGACACCACTTAGGGGCTTCGCGAAATGGGTCTATCGCAAGCTCAAGACGAGCAACTATGAGTATGAGAACCATCCAAGGGCCTGGTACGGGATCATGTCAAGGGAAGTATTTCGTAGGTACCATGTAGACAGATACGAATCTATAAACAGCTTCCTAGCAATGGACATCTTAGGCGCCATTGACCTGATGGATAGTGGAAGTTGAGCTGCGATGCAGTGGTTTTGGCGGACATGTGAGATTGCCATCTTGGCAACTCCAACGTTATACTTGTCCAAGGCAACGGGAGCATTTTTCGCACATTAGAGCATGAACAGATATCGGCACTTGGGCGGTTTGTTAGCGGATCGACAGGCGGAGGATGTTGCTGCATGGCTAGATGTAATGCAACGAGATTTGGGTTGATAGGATGCGGACGGGTCGCGCGGTATCATGCGCAGGCGCTGACGGAGATAGAGGGCTCGGAACTTGTCGCAGTCTGTGACATCCTGCCTGAGCGGGCGGATGATTTCTCCCGGAGATATGGCGGGGATGCCTACTACGACTATCGAGAGCTGCTGGAACGCAAGGATGTGGATGTTGTCTGCATCGCGACTCCGAGCGGGGATCATCCGGCGATCGGCATTGATGCAGCGAGAGCGGGCAAGCATGTTGTTGTGGAAAAGCCCATCGGCTTGACTCTGAAAGAGATAGATGGGCTCATTTCTGCCTGCAGATCGCAGAATGTGAAGCTTTGTACTGTGCACCAGAACAGGTTCAACCCGGCTATCGTAAAGCTGAGAGAAGCGTTGGAGCAAGGCAAGTTCGGAAGGCTCTCGCATGGTTCTGTTGCGGTGAGGTGGAACAGGGGCCAACACTATTACGACCAGGCCAAGTGGCGGGGCACGTGGAAACAGGATGGCGGGGTTCTGATGAACCAGTGTATTCACGGCATCGATCTTCTGAGATGGATGATGGGAAAGCCGCAGAGCCTGGCCGCCTTCACTGCGAACCAGTTCCACGATATTGAGGCTGAGGATGTGGGCGTAGCGGCTATCAGGTTTGGATCAGGCGCTTTGGGCACGATCGAAGGCACGAGCAATGTCTACCCGTCCAACTGGGAAGAGACGTTGACGATCTTCGGAGAACGGGGATCGGCTTCGGTGGGAGGGGTGGCTGTCAACCGCATTGAGCGGTGGGAGTTTGGGGATCCAGACTATTATCACTCTTTGGGGGATATGCCCGATCCGGACAGCGTTTACGGCAGTGGGCATGCGTCTCTTCTTGCCCGCATGGCGGAGGCTGTGAGGAATGACGGAGAACCTCCTGTGACTGGGGAAGACGGTCGGGCTGCGGTCGAGATGGTCCTGGCTGTGTACAGGTCGCAGGAGACAGGGAGTATTGTGACGTTTCCGCTTGCTGAGGAATCCGAAAGGATTGCCCAGGCTCGCGGCCTAGGCTCTTCGGGAGGCAGGCGCTAATGGGTAGTAGAGACCGAGTTCACGATACAGCAATCGTAGCGCCTTCCGCGGCTTTGGGTGCAGGGGTGACCATAGGCGCCCATGCTGTTATCGGCGAAGGGGTTCACGTAGAAGATGAAGCCTCTATCGGCTGCAATGTGGTGATTGAGGCCGGGGCCCGCGTAGGCAGAAGCGTACGGATAGACAGCAACGTGATAGTGCGTGAGGGCACTCTGATCTCAGATCATGCTGCTATTGGCGCCAACTCAGTACTTGGCCAGCGGCCGACAAAGGCGAAATCTAGTACTCTGGCGTCGTCGGGTGTCCTTCCTTCGCTCAGGGTAGGGGAAGGGTGTCAGATAGGCGTCGGAGCTGTGATATATGCTGGAAGCGAGATAGGTTCTCGCTCGTTTGTGGCAGATGGGGCTCAGGTTCGAGAGGGCTGCCTGATAGGCGAGAATGTAATTGTAGGACATGCCGCGACTGTTGAGAATGATTGTGAGATAGGCGACGGCGCCAGGATACAGACCTCTGCCTACATTACGGCTCTGTCCAAACTCGGGAAGAACGTGTTCATTGCGCCCATGGTGTGCACTACGAATGACAACTACATGGGGCGCACTGAAGAACGGTTCAAGCATCGCAAAGGCGTCACTCTTGAAGACGGCGGGCGAGTCGGCGGAGGCGCTGTGATACTTCCTGGCGTGACCGTAGGAAAAGAGGCAGTTGTGGGCGCGGGAAGCGTTGTGACGCGTGACGTGGCCCCATGCAAGATTGTACTGGGTACTCCAGCCAGGGTTGCGAAGGATGTCCCGCCGGAGCAGCTGATCTACTCTGATATGAGCGCATGCCCGCGAGGGGAGGCGTCTTCGGCGATGCAGGTTCCATCGTTCGATCTCACGAGGCAGAACAGCAAGCTGCGAGATGAGCTGATGGCAGCCATCGGCGAGGTAGTGGACTCCGGCCGGTTCATACTGGGCGACCATGTCGAAAGGCTCGAGGAGTCTATAGCCGAGATTTGCGGGGTGAAGCACGGAATTGCCGTTGCCAATGGCAGCGATGCGCTTTACCTTGCCCTAATGGCCGCAGATGTGGGCCCCGGGGATGAGGTCATCACTACGCCGTTTACGTTCTTCGCGACTGCGGGGTCGATTGTGAGGGCGGGGGCGAAGCCGGTTTTCTGCGACATTGATGCTGAGACCTTCAACATAGATCCGATGCAGATCAAGGGGAGAATGACCGCCCGCACGAGGGCGATACTTCCTGTGCACTTATATGGCCAGTCGGCAGAGATGGATCAGATAAGCGCGATTGCGGCCAAACATGGGCTTACTGTGATAGAGGATGCTGCGCAGGCCATAGGCGCCCGGTACCATGATAGGCCGGTAGGGTCGCTGGGGCATATGGCGTGCATAAGCTTCTTTCCCACCAAGAACCTTGGCGCTTTTGGGGATGCGGGCATGGTGGTTACGGACGATGACTCGCTTGCCGAGAGGCTGACGATGCTCAGGGCGCACGGAGCGCGGAAGAAGTACTACCATGAACTACTGGGCATAAACAGCCGGCTCGACACATTACAGGCTGCTATCCTCAGTGTGAAGGTCAAGTATCTCAGAGGTTGGATTGATGCCAGGAGATCGCTGGCCGAAGGCTATAACAGGGGCCTAGCTGCAGCAAAAGCTGCACGATGCCCGGTGGCGTGCGAAGGCGCATACCACGTGTACCACCAGTACACGATCAGGGTCTCCCATCGCGATGCTGTTCAGGAAGAACTGAAGTCGAGGGGCATAGGCTCCACGGTGTACTATCCGCTGCCCTTGCATTTGCAGCCGGTTTTCGAAAACCTCGGTTACAAGCTTGGGGATTTCCCAGAGAGTGAAAAGGCTGCAGAGGAAGCGCTGTCGCTTCCGATGTTTCCTCAGCTCAATAGCTCGGAGCAGGAATATGTAGTGGAGCAGCTTTGCGGCATACTGCGGAGTCATGCGGGCCGGTAAGGCAGGCTGGAGGAAAAGGTCATGGCGCTTGAGGTTGAGACCAAGGTCAAACAAGACTATGCACAGGAACTCAAGGCGAAGGTCAAGGCCCACGCTGCTGTAGTGGCGGTCGTCGGGATTGGGTATGTGGGGCTTCCGTTGGCGGTGGAGAAGGCCAAGGTGGGCTTTCCCGTCATAGGGTTCGACCGCAATGAAGAGCGCGTTGCAATGGTGAACCGGGGCGAAAACTACATCCGTGATGTGAAGGATGAGGAGCTCAGGAAGGTTGTCCTGGATGGGAAGCTGCGCACGTCCACCGACTTTTCTGAGCTAGGCAACGCAGATGTAGTCATCATATGTGTTCCAACGCCGCTTACCGTGCATAGAGAGCCTGACCTTCAGTACATAGAGAATGTGACCGGGGAAATCGCGAAGCATCTGCACCCAGGCCAGCTAATATCCCTCGAAAGCACTACGTACCCTGGCACTACTGAGGAGGTAATACTCCCCAAGCTTGCCGCTACAGGGCTTGAGGTAGGGAAGGACTTCTTCCTAGTGCATTCGCCTGAAAGAGTGGATCCGGGGAACAAGCGATACACCACGCAGAACACCAACAAGTTGGTAGGCGGGGTTACCCAGGCCTGTACTGACGTAGCCGCGGCGTTCTACGGGGAGACCATCATGAAGGTCATAGAGTGCTCTTCGCCTGCCGTGGCAGAGATGGCGAAGGTTTTTGAGAATACGTATCGTGCGGTCAACATAGCGCTTGTCAACGAGATGGCGCTTCTATGCGATCGAATGGGAATCAGTGTATGGGAGATGCTTGATGCGGCGTTCACTAAGCCTTTCGGCATTCAGCCATTCTATCCTGGCCCGGGCGTGGGCGGTCATTGCATCCCTGTGGATCCGTTCTACCTTGCGTGGAAGGCGCGGGAATATGACTTTTCAACCCGCTTCATTGAGCTTGCGGGGGAGATAAACCTATCGATGCCTTACTTCGTGGTCCAGAAGGCAGAACGGATACTCGGACTGCAGGGCAAGTCACTACGGGGATCCAAGGTGCTAGTGCTCGGGGTCACGTACAAGGAAGATCTGCCTGATATGAGGGAGTCGCCTGCACTCAAGGTGATCCAGCTGTTGATGAAGGAAGGCTGCGAGGTAGAGTACTATGACCCGTATGTGCCAAGTATGGAGGTGCAGCTGCAGAGTCAAGGCACGTACGAGGGAAGGCAGTCTGCCAGGTTGGATTCCGTATACAACCTTAGTGCGGAGAAGGTTGGTGGTGCAGACTTAGTGGTGGTTCTGACTGGGCACTCAAGTGTGGATTATGGGTCAGTAGTTCAGTCTGCGAGCGCAGTGTTGGATACGAGGAATGTGACCACGGAAGCCGACGATACTATAGGCAATGTATGGATGATGTGATGATGGTCCACAGTAGTCCAGTACAACTAAGGAGAAACACACTGAGCACACAGAGTTGGTCATTGGGTGAGAAGGATTGATACGGCCTTGCCATTATCTCACTCTTCATGACGAAGTCAGAGAACATCCTCTGAGGTAGTGCAGGCTTGGGCACGGCTACTTCATTGGCCAAGGCATGTATGACTACATGATGGTTGCTGTGCTCACCAAAGCAATGCGCACATTGATGATCATGGCCGAGTGCTGCCAAATGCCTTGGCATCAAAGGCAGAAGCATCATGACTTGCTGAAATCAAGTGCCGATGACAGGAATCGACTTAGGGCAGGTGCTGTATTTGTGCACTAGATATGCAGTGCAGTGTTCATCGGAAGCCAATGCCGAGGCGTTCCAGAGCAGTAGTTCGTTTGCATACCGCTACAATGCGTCTCAGCTTGTCGTTCGGGAGAGCATGTGGACACGGGCCACAAATGGCTATACTCGTGCCATATCATGGGCAACATACATATTCATGACAGTAGAGATGCTCCTACCTAGTCGTGTGGATTCGGCGATGGCACTTGACATATTCGGAATAGCATTGACTTTACGTTATGCAATACCGATGGTATTCGCGATGTTGCTTGTGTACGGATCAATACGTAAATGTGCCCTGCAAGGTGTGATTACTAAGCGCCGCACGCGTGCAGCGCTTGCTCCGCTACTATGGATTCTTCCTCTGCTTGTAAGTGTGTTGTTCAACAATGATGCATGGGGCGCAAACAAGGAAGGAACGGCGTATGCCTTGGTATGCTACATGCTGCCCCCATTGCTAATGAGTCTGGTTATCGTTGTGTGCCCAACGACGTTTGACATTAGGAGGCTGGAGCGTCGGTTGTTGATGACCATTCTCGCTATCGCAGTGACCGCTGCTTTGAGCATTTTCGACAGGCTGGATATCGGTTTCATCGGGATAAGCCTGTCAAGCATATACGGATATCGGGCCGACTTTTGGAGGTACATTAGCCCCATGGGAGGTGCCATCACGACCGGATTCGTGTTCCAGAATGCAGCGATAGTCTGTCTGTACAGAGCGATTGATGACCGATACGGAGCGTATAGAAACCGGGGTTATCGAACAAACATGGCACTCGCGGCGGGGTTTTCGGTAATGACCATTCTCGGACTATCGAGAGGCAATGCACTAGCTTTGCTGGCAGGATTAGTGCTGACAATTGCCTGGTCACCCATGAGCACTGAACGAAAAGTCAGGACTGTGTTCTGGGCAATCGTGGGAATAGCGCTATTAACGGTGGCTTTTGCCTGGTATTCGGTTAGGACACTGGCGCCTCTGGCGAGATTCATCCCACGGCATGCGAGCAGTGGAATGCTCAGCTCTAGTGACACTATTCGGCTCAATTCTGCCAGAGTTGCGCTGAAGGCAGTGACAGAATATCCGTTAACTGGGTCGGGCATGGCGAAACTGTGGCCGAGAGATTGGCTGACAGAGATTCGAGTCGTTGGGGGTTGTGCTGTTGCACGCGAGCCCCATAACGCATTTGCACTAATAGGAAGTGAGGCCGGTCTTGCGGGAATGGTTGGTTTCCTGTGTGGTGGTTTGTGCATTGCCGCGTCCATCCCAAAGCGCCTTTTCGGATATAGGGCAGTAGCTTTGTCTGCTTTAGTTTTCTGCTTGGTGTCATCCGATATATTTGTTTCGATTAAGGTGGCTACTTGCTTCTTCGCTCTACTGGGGCTAGCAGTGGCCACATGCGTTGCGGCGATTGAGAAAGATTGACACTGGAATGGCATGGCGCTGTTTGGTTCGATCTGGAACCTGAGAATTCTTGTCTGATCAGTGACTATGCGCCCGGATAGGAGCATTGGAGTTGAGCTTAGTGAAGGAATCATGTGCTGTTGTCTATCTTTCGTCGGCAATAACTGCCCCGAATAGGTGCAATCCGCAGCTAAGGTCAATTCTGCTGGACTTGTCATCCATGTATGATGTGCATCTAGTGGGCAGAACGCGGCCTGGTCATGAGGGCGCGTGCCGCGGCTGCCGCGCATGTGGAGCCGATGTGACGCTGATTCCTATCGGTGCCCCACAAATGCACTGGCTGCCTGCCCATACGATAAGGTTTGCCAGTGCGGCAACCAAACTTCCATTCGTGTTGGATAAGTTAGGGCCTGAATGCATCTATGCAATCAACCTTGATGGACTGGCCGCCATCGGTCGTAGATGGCTCGGGAGAGTACCCGTAGTCTATCATGCGCTGGAGATATATTACGGGAGTGGTCAAGGAGCTTTACTAGGCGGTTACATGCGTGGCGTGGAACGCAGACTTGCTAGTTATGTGGACATATGGGTGGTGCCATCTAGACTTCGTGCGCAATACTATGTCCGACTCTATCCCTTTATTAGGCCGATAGTTTGGCTAAATGCACCGTCAATCTCGGAGCTCAACATGCTAATCGACACTAATGAGTATGACAGACAGTGGCGTAGCCCTAATGACTACGTGTACACTGGCGCACTTGGTGTTAGTCAAGATCTCAGGCCGTTCCTATATGCAATGAAGGGTATGCGCGATGCTGGAACCGATGTATCGTTGTCCATATACACCAATAGCCGTGCTCATTTTGATTCAGTACTATGTTCGCTCGTTGAGGCTCTTGATTTGGCTTGCTGTGTATCCACTAAGGAGTATGTGACGGGTAGGGTGAAACTGATTAGGGAACTACGCCAATATGGTCGCAGTTTAGTCTTGTATGGGGGTTCAGGGGTAAATCAGAGATTGTGCGCTCCTACAAAGCTTGTGGATTCGATGATTGCGAGGACTCCGTGGCTAGGTACGGATCTTCCTGGCACTCGTTCATGGCTTGAGGAGTTCGGGGGGGGCGCGGTCTGCGACACGAATAGCAGGCAAGCAGTAGAGGCCCAACTGTTATCGAATTCGCGAGTTCCTTATAGCTGCTCAACGGAGACGCTGATCAGGTATCAGAATGCGACGCTGAGCGCCTTGCAGGAGAATCTGCAAATCGGATGAGAGGCTACGAGGATTCTGCGACTAAGCGAGAACTTCCATCAAGACATCAAAGAACAGATGGACTTTTGAGATCTATGGGCAAGCAGCCTGGCAGTGAACACCTCGCGTGGTAGATTCCCCTTGCTGGTAGTCGATCTTGCCTGGTCTTTTGTTGGGATGTGCCGATATAATCGACGAATTTCCCCCGACATGTCGAGAATCTGGACATTGGTTAATGCATAACACGACGTATAGCTGGATGGAAGCGAAAGGCAGAAGGGTCCGATGGCTGCGGCGGTTGATGATGGGGATTCATGATTGGCACCTGGGATATCATGCTAGGCTGTGCCGCCTCTAGTCAGCCGAAATGGGCATATATGTTGAGTTGACTTTACCCCCACGCGTCCTGTACACCCATACACCCGATTATGGTGCGCCAGGATAGGCCTGATGTTTCCAGCGGGTGAGATTCCCGCTCCGGCAAGGACTAGCCATCCACCGGAGATCGAGCCTTGGACTTGCAGCGGTAACGGTGCGGGTTAAGCGTAGGCAGAGCGACGACCAGGCTGTAACGTAAGTGAAGCGATTGAGCCTCGTGAGCTCCTAAACCGGGGGCCGACAGGGTCATAAGCCTGGAAGGCTACAGTAGGCAACCGATATGGCAAGGTTGTCGGAGACCCCGGCGGGGTCGGAGAGCACGGCATGGTCGGAAACGGAAGCGTCGAGGAACCTGGGAGGCCCGCCACGGTCTTTGCGGGAGCAGAGTACGCCGACTGAAAGGGAGGAACCACAGGAAGGCGGACGCCGCGGCGGGAGTCGGACTCGCTGATAGTACTCGGAGGTCGGGAAAGCCGGCCGCATGGGGAAGCGGCGAGGCAAGATCAGTTTGCGCAGGGGAACATCCTCTGAACTCAGAGGCAGGGATAGGATGTCAACGGAACTGAGCAGAATCGCGCAGAACGCAAGGGCCGAGAGTCTGGCTAGCTGCGGGAGATCTTGGCAAGCCCGGTGCGGGAAATCTGTACTATCGGTCGCTTACATATAGCAGGTTCTGGCTAAGCAGGAGCGGCAGGTATGCAGGTGGTTGCTTTGGCTAGGATACGAATGCCGCGGGGCCATACCAAGAGGGATGATCCAGGTGGCGGGCGAGTCTCGGGGGCTGTCTGGCGAAGCAAATGAGCTCTGCATGCAGATGCATAACATACCTGGTGAAGCCAAGGTTGACATCGGCAAGGCCAACTTCCACAGATGAGGGTTTTGGTTATTGACAACTGGTTGTGAGGCGCAGATGCGAGTACCAGATGAGAAAGAGGTCAGGGTATTGACGGATTTGACAAGAGTGTTAGTTCTTGCGCCACATACGGATGATGCCGAGCTGGGCTGTGGCGGAACCCTTGCCCGGCTTGTCGAGCGCAAACACGATGCGTTTGTCGCAGTTTTCTCAATTGCGTCAGACTCGCTTCCTGCTGATCTTCCAAAAGACACGCTGAAGCATGAGTTTCTCGATTCGATGCGAGTGCTTGGCATTCCTAGCGAGAATGCACTAGTCAGGGAGTACCCTGTAAGGCGGCTGGCCGAACACCGCCAAAGCATCCTGGAAGAACTAGTGGCTCTCCGAAAGGACATTGCTCCTGATGTCGTCTTCTTGCCGTGCAACCAGGATATTCACCAAGATCATCAGGTTATCCACGCGGAGGGAGTGCGGGCTTTCAAGAACAGATCCCTGCTTGGATATGAGTTGCCCTGGAATACCTTCGATTTTGGGCCGCAGCTTATTGTGGGCCTTGAAGAGAGGCATATGGAATGCAAGTGGAATATGCTACAGGCCTATGACTCCCAGACGGTTCTTGGCCGACGGTACTTCTCCAGAGAACTGATGTACGGTCTTGCGCGGGTAAGGGGCGCGCAGGCCAACAAGGAGTTTGGTGAGGGATTCCAGGCTATCAGACTGAACATCTAGAACCAGCATCACGCGCTATGGCACAGAAGTCATGTGTAGCACAGATGGGGGGATGGCACACATGAAAGAGCTCTTCCGACTACGAGTCAGCGATATTGCCAAGGCTAGCGGTGAACCTATCCCTGACTCTGATCTGGTGGTTACAAGGGCTTCATCCCTTAATAGCATTGACAAGAACTCTATTCTGTTCGTAAAGAAGCTAACAGAAGACAATATGGAGTCTGTAAAATCGGCCAGCGATTGTTTGATACTGATTCCAGATGATACTCCAACCGACTTGGTCGACGCAATAAGAGTTCATAACGTAATCGCCCAGGTTCCGAACCCAAGGCTTTCATATGCCAAAGTAATGACTGTCGCGCTGAAGAGCGTTTTGGTTCGGTGCCAGTACACTAACAGAAACGGTGCCGTTGTTGCAGACGATGCAGTGATCGGAGAAGATACCGTCATAGAGCCCGGTGCTTTCGTCGATCATTCGGTTGTTATCGGTTCGAATGTTCGAGTACATGCGGGAGCAGTCATCCGGGCTTTCAGCGAGATGGGAGACAACACGATCATCAGGGAGAATGCTGTCATTGGATCAGAAGGCTTTGGGTTTGAGCGCGACGCAGACGGGACTCCAATAAGGCTACCACATCTGGGCGGGGTGCGGATCGGACGGAACGTCGAGATTGGGGCACTCAATTCGGTGTGCGCTGGCACCATTGATCCGACCATACTGGAGGACAATGTGAAGACTGGCTTCCTGATTCATATCGCTCACAATTGTGCTATCGGCGAAGGAGCGATCATTACAGCGTGCGCTGAGTTGAGTGGATCAGTCACGGTGGGGAAGAGGGTCTGGATTGCTCCCAATGTATCAGTCGCAGAAGGCAGGCAGATCGGCGAGGGGGCAATAGTCGGCATTGGTGCCGTGGTGATCAAGGACGTAGAACCAGGAGCTGTTGTGGCGGGAAACCCTGCAAAGCCGACTGCAGAGATAACTAAGATCAACCGGGCAATAGCGCGCTTGGTTGCAGATAAGGATGGGCGCTAGGAGCTGGTGTAAGCGATATTTGAAATGGGGTACAGAAGAGCGCGACTACATGGCGAGTCCGCATGAGCAGGATATACAGGGCTTACAATCCAGATCAGATGCACCTCTTGCCAGCATCCCTCGAGGACTGGCTGTCGGTCGGATGCGTTGAGGTTCGTTCCTCCAGGAAGATCGAAGAGCACCTTGAGGAGGATGTCGCGTTTCGAGTTCCCGGGGCGGGCAACACGCCATTGATCAGAACCGTAGCCGCGTTTCGCAACCGGCATCTGAATGAGGTTGCAGGCCTGCTTTCGCGCTGGTTCTGGCGGCCTACTGGAAATCGGGACTTCTATCTCTTAAGCACGTCGCGCTTGATGACATGAAAACCAATGAGAGTGCCTCAAAGCACAAGGCCATGAGCTGATAAAGGAGAGTCGCCCTGGAGCCAGGCTCGAGAAAGAGATACGAGAGCGTTTTGGAAGCAACGAGCGCCTTGACCAGGCAGAAGGCCGCAAGTTCGGGTCCAATAGTCGAGGGTGTGAGCTTCCCGAGGGTCTTCTCGTCCGCGATAAGCGACTGGCCGGGCTCAAAGAAACAATGATGGCGCTGGAAGAAGCGGGCACTGATGAAGCAGCAGTGCGGCCCGCTGACGCTGGGCAGCTTTCGGAGACGGCGTTCACCCCACCGCGGAAGACACGTGGCCGCAAACCCGAACATCGAAAGACAACGACTTGCGTAGCTTTACCGGCTCCGGTTCACGCATAGTCACGAACTCCGATAGGGCGTTCATCCAGGCATACAACGTCTAGGCCATTGTGGTTAGCAAGTCACAGATCATGATATGAGCGGATCTAGCGAGAAGACTGCGGATGTAACCCATCTGCCAGACACGGTCAAGCAGAATGGACTCAGCCTGAGCCATGAACCCCGAGAGCCTTCAGCCGATGCCGGTCACTTCAGTGAGAAGAAGGTGACCTTTCTTGATAAGCGAGAAATCAGTGCATAGAAACAGACGCACAGCGCGTCTGCCAGACCAGCAGCAAGACGCCGAATGCCGACCGGTTCATTTTGCAACGAGCAAATGCGACCACAATCAGGGACGGTACTGACATCAAAACCCACGACCTGAGAAAACAGACCTAGGTCAACCACGCTTGGCTCCAAGGCCTATTGCAGGTTAGCGGGCCGAAGGGTAGCTTGATCTTGTCCAGAACGAGGTGGAAGATGTGACGATTTCGAAGGATAGAGAGTATTGGGTTTGTGCGAACTGCGTAATGGATACCAGTGACTCTCTGATTCAGTTTGATGAAAGAGGGTTCTGCGATCATTGCATCAACTACTACAACAACATACTCCCCAGCTGGTATCCTGATGAGCAAGGTGCTCGTGAGCTTGCCGCTATTGTGGAGAAAATAAAGCAGCATGGAGAATACAAGAGTCACGATTGCATAATTGGAGTGAGTGGTGGCCTGGATAGCTCATATCTCCTCTACTATGCAACGGAGAGACTAAGGTTAAGACCGTTAGCTTTCTTCGTCGACACTGGATGGACTACAAGCATAGCCAGGGAGAATGTGGAGGGTCTGATACGAAGTCTCAAACTGGACTTGCATGTTGAGACTGTCAATTGGGACGAGATGAAGGATCTACAACTGGCACATCTCAGATCCCAGGTCCCCCACCAAGACGTACAAGATCATATGATATTCGCAGCTCTGTACAACTACTCGGTGAAACACGGAATCAAGTACGTATTGACCGGGGCGAATTACTCAACCGAGTGTGTGCGCGAACCAATTGAGTGGGCTTATATCAATGACTTAGTGCAGATCAGAGACATTCATAGAAGATTCGGGTCTATTCCCCTAAAGACCTTGCCGGTTTGTAGCATGTTCAAGTACCAATTGTACTATCGTTACCTCAGGGGAATGAAGGTGATCAAGCCGCTAGACCTAGTGCCATACACGAGAGAAGCTGCTATCTCTACCCTACAGGACAAGTTCGGATGGACTCCGTACGGCCACAAACACTATGAGAACATTTTCACTAGGTTTTACGAGGGCTATTGGCTGATCAGGAAATTCGGATATGACAAGAGAAGACCACACTTTTCAAGTCTGATACTGACAGGCCAGATGACAAGAGAAGAGGCGCTGGGTATTCTGAAGCGGGATCCCTATGACAAAGAAGAAGCGTTGTCTGACATGGAGCATATCGCCAACAAGCTTGGCATATCAAGCGGCGAGCTCATTGGCCTAATGAAGGACGAAAACAGGACATATCGCGATTACCGGAACAGTGCGTGGATGATTAAGAAAGCCATAGAGTTGGCGATGCTTTTGGGTGCTGAGAAACGGAATTTCAGATGACTGGCGGCAGGCGCTTCTTGGAGTTACTACGATTGACGTGGATTCCTAATGCGGCAGTGCAGTGAAGCGCGTTTCTGACCCGCATACAGAGATGAACGATACTCACGACATGGCTGCGGTCTGGAGTCTTCCCAATCGTGTCTGGAGTATGGTTGACGCAGAGGATGCGTTGCCCATCTATGGTCTTCGTTATGTCACGATTGTTAGTTCACTGAAGTGGCGGTGTCACAGTATCAGGGCATCGTTTCTGATCGAAAGACAAGCACACGCACTCCAGATGGCATTGACACTGAAAGCGCTTTCTACCTGAAGAAAAACTCGCTTTTGGGCAGAGTCATCGTACCACAGATGAGAAGATTCTAGTTGGCGTGGGCTCCACCCCATTTGCTATTCGCGGCAGTAGGGAGGCTTCCCTACTGCCTATGCTAAGTCGCCATGTCGGGTGACTCGGCTCAGTGCAGGTGACACAGAGGCGATGATGCCTGATGGATACGAGTTATGTGCCCAATATGGATGTTAGGATCACTAGCAGCGCAAGTACCGCAGTATCGGACAGCATCCGCAAGTGTGCAGGACGGATGGGGGCAGCCACGTTCATGTCAACTATGTGAGGAGGGAGTTCGTGCGAGTACTTTTCATTGGGTTGGCGTCCAACTTCACGGAGGGCATGACCTATCAGGAAAATCTGCTAGCCGAACAGGTAAGGGCCGATGGGAATGAAGTGACCATCGTTGCAGATTGCCATAGGTTCGCAAACGGAGTCCTTACCAGGACGAATGAAGAGAATCGGTTGCTGGACAATGGTGTTCGATTGATAAGGAAGAACTACAGAAACATCATGGGTGAATTTGTGTCCGGAAAGATAAGAGCGGTCGATGGTTTGTATGAGATTATCGAGAGTCAAAGACCTGACATTGTGTTTCAGCACAGTCCGTGTTCTTATGAGATCCTAACAGTGAGTAGGTATAAGCAAAACAACCCGGCAGTTAGGTTCTATGTTAGGAGCCATGAAGATCGGCATAACTCCGGTACGAATGTACTGTCTAGGGAAGTATTGCACAAGATGTTCTACAGGAGCCTTGTGCAAAGGGCATTACCCCACATTGATAAGGTGTTTTACATAACATACGAAACAGCTGAGTTTCTAAAGATGATGTACAACATCCCAAATCACATGATGGAGTTTTTTCCGCTAGGCGGCGTTATCTTTGAAGAGAGGAGTAGAAACTCGAAGCGAAACAAGATTCGTCAGGAGTTGGGCCTAAAGGAAGAAGAGATACTAATCGCTCATACCGGCAAGATGAACAGAAAGAAGCGGACAGAAGATGTGCTGGAGGCATTCACGAAAGTCCCGAGCGATAGACTCCGCCTTATTCTCATAGGTTCCTTGAGTGAAGACATACGCACAAAGGCAGAGAGACTGGTGGCGTCGGATGATAGAATAAGATTCCTAGGCTGGAAGAGCGGTGACGAGCTTCTCGATCATTTGTGCGCGTCTGATTTGTACCTGCAGCCTGGTACACAGTCGGCTACGATGCAGAATGCGGTTTGCTGCAGGAACGCCGTGGCAGTATGTCCATATCCGAGTCACAAGGCACTACTCGAGGATAAAGCGTTCTATGTTGAGTCTAGGCAGGACATAGAGAGGCTGTTAAGGGATGTAGTGCGGGATGCTGATGCATTGGAGAATAAGCGCAGAGAGCTCTACAGAATAGCTTCGGATGTACTGGACTATAGAGTACTGGCAGCCAGGCTATATCGATAAGGGCTGCGTTTATCGCCCGTACGCAATGACTATTGGTATGGTTGTGCACGGATTGTGCAGGACGCTACCGCACTCACATCCGTGAGTACTCCCGACTGATTCGAGTAAGCAGCGATCGGTGGACTGAACGCAAACAGAAGTGGATGCTAGAATACGGCACTGTTGTCTCCGCAGACGCAGCTAATCGAAGTCGGCTGATTAGGGCAGTGGTCAGCGAAGCGTGTTGGGGCGAGGCTGGATATGAGGCAGTCCTTTGGGTTTCTGGTTCACATGTTAAGCAAGAGTGTCTTGAGGTACAGAGTGGATGTTCTTCATGCGTGAAGCTTGATGTGAGCCGCACTATTATCTTAAGCACAATGACATATGGGCTCAAAGCTGCACTCAGCAGAGCATTAGATAGGTCAATGTAGTGCCTAATGTGGCCCGGAATGTCGACCGAGGTCTACGTGAGATCCTCCGATGAACTGGACCAAGTGTGCAACTGATGGTTCACACGGGCCTGCGCTCAGTTGGTCGGCGAGGCGCTTTGGCGGTGGTGTTGGCAGGGATCTATCTGAGGACTGCCTTGGTTAGCAACCCATGTTCGTGTTGATGGGATCTCGAGTGATACCTATCTGGGGATGGTGAGTATGGGAGTGGAACGAGGGCTGAACGACAAGTTCGCAGGAAAGACTTTATTGATTACCGGCGGTACCGGGACCTTTGGGAATGCAGTTCTACGCAGATTCCTAGATACCAGCATTGCGGAAATACGGGTTTTCAGCAGGGATGAGAAGAAGCAGCACGACATGCGCCTTGAATACTCCAACCCCAAGCTGGATTTTTATATTGGCGATGTCCGGGACTATGGGAGTCTGCGTGATGCGATGACTGGGGTTGACTATGTATTCCATGCTGCTGCTTTGAAGCAGGTGCCTTCGTGCGAGTTCTACCCAATGCAAGCTTTGCTGACGAATGCGGTCGGGGCCGAGAATGTGATGAATGCTGCTGTAGAAACCGGTGTGAGTCGAGTAGTAGTCCTTAGCACAGACAAAGCTGTCTATCCAGTGAACGCCATGGGTATCTCCAAGGCCATGATGGAGAAACTCATGGTAGCGAAGTCGAGAACAGTTGTGCACAGAGGAACTGCACTCTGTGGTACTCGCTACGGCAATGTGATGGCATCGCGTGGATCCGTGATACCTCTTTTCATATCACAGATTAAGGCGGGTGCCCCAATCACCGTTACCGATCCGGAAATGACTCGATTCATGATGTCGATAGATGATGCCGTAGATTTGGTGGTGTATGCATTTCAGCATGGAGAGCCAGGAGATATCTTTGTTCAGAAAGCACCAGCCGCAACAATAGACGCGCTTGCATTGGCCCTTAAGAAGGTATTCGATGCTCGTAATACAATTGAGATCATAGGCACACGGCACGGCGAGAAGGTCTATGAGACCCTGGTGAACCGTGAAGAGATGGCGAGAGCGGAGGACCTCGGAGGCTATTTCCGTATTCCGGCCGATAACAGGGACCTGAACTATGATAAGTACTTCGTAGCGGGGCATGAGAGGATCACCGTGGCGTCTGACTACAACTCGCATAACACCCGCCGGTTGTCAGTGGACGAACTTGCTGAGATGCTGCTTAAACTGGCATATGTCCAGAAGGAGCTTGAGGAGTGGCAACATTGAAGACGATTCTCGTGACTGGTTCCGGGGGTTTCTTAGGCAGAAATCTGATCCAGATTCTTCTCGGGCGCGATGACATGCGTGTTCTGGAATATGAAGTGGACGATCTGAGAGACGAGCTCGACAAGGCACTGTACATGGCCGATGTCATTGTGCATCTTGCGGGTGTAAACCGACCCCAAACTGCCGATGAATACATGGTTGGTAACGCCGACTTCACAAGATCAATATGTGATACACTTCGTGCTGCCAACAAGACTCCTAAGGTCATCATGTCTTCATCAATCCAAGCAGAACTAGATAATCCTTACGGCATCAGCAAGCGACGGGCCGAGGAAGAACTGAAGAAGTTTGCCGACGAGTCCGGCGCAGAGACAGTTGTGTTCCGCTTCAAGAACATCTTTGGCAAGTGGTCGCGTCCCAACTACAACTCAGTTGTAGCAACATTTTGTCACAACATTGCACGGGACTTGCCCATCACGATAACGGATCCTGACAGAGAACTGGAACTTGCTTATGTAGACGATGTTGTTGCAGCGCTCCTAGATGAGATCGATAGCAAGTCGACAACTCCAGGTTTCCGCTTTGCCGATGAAATCAAAGGGTTTGCCGTCAGGCTTGGTGACTTGGCAGAGACTATCCAGTCTTTCCGGGATAGTCGTAGGACGTGTATGCTTCCTGAGCTCTCAGACCGATTCACTGCCTGCCTGTATGCTACATACCTCTCATACTTGGATGGTAGTGATCTAGCATATGATCTTGAGCAGAAGACTGATGCCAGGGGTGCTCTTGCTGAATTCATCAAGTCACCGCATGTAGGTCAGGTCTTTGTCTCTAGAACCAAACCTGGGATAACCCGGGGCAACCACTACCACCATACCAAGGTTGAGAAGTTCTTCGTAGTTGAGGGCACGGGCATTATTCGGCTGAGGCATCTGAGAACCGGAGACATGGTAGAGATGAAGGAGTCAGGTGAAGACTTCAGGGTTGTAGACATCCCGCCCGGCTACTCTCATTCAATCGAGAATGTAGGGTCCACTGACATGGTGGTAATCTTCTGGGCGAGTGAGGTTTTCGACCCGAACCGGCCCGACACCTACTACCGCGAGGTGAAGCAATGAGCAGGCTGAAAGTCATGACAATAGTTGGAACCCGTCCGGAGATAATACGTCTTTCCAGGGTAATGGCTGCGCTGGACAGGTATATGGACCATACCATAGTCCACACTGGACAGAACTATGACTATGAGCTGAACCAGATATTCTTCGAGAACCTCGAGATCAGGCAGCCTGACTACTATCTAGACGCAGCAGGCAGCACGCCGGCAGAGACCATTGGTTTGGTTATTGCCCGATCTGACTCGGTAATGGCGGAAGTCAAACCAGACGCTATTCTGATATTGGGAGACACAAATAGCTGCCTAGCAGCTATTGCAGCCAAGCGAAGGAAGATCCCGGTGTTTCATATGGAAGCCGGAAACCGTTGCTTCGACGAAAGGGTGCCGGAGGAGATCAACCGGCGGATAGTGGACCACATCAGTGACATCAATATGCCTTATAGCACTATCTCTCGTGAGTACTTGCTGCGTGAAGGGCTGTCGCCCGATAGGGTCATCAAGACAGGCAGCCCTATGTATGAGGTGCTGTCATACTACAAACCCAAGATTGACGCTTCGGACGTATTGGACAGGCTTGCCCTCAGTCAATATGGTTATTTCGTCGTCAGTGCACATCGTGAGGAGAACATCGACGACAGTCGGCAGTTTCGGAAGTTGGTTGATTTGCTCAATGGCTTAGCAACCGAATACGGCAAGCGTCTGATTGTGTCAACTCACCCCCGCACCAAGAAACGAATGGATGCGGAGGGTATCCAGCTGAATCCCCTGGTTGAGCTCGTTCGCCCCCTGGGCTTCAGCGATTATGTGAAGCTGCAGATTTCGTCTCGGGCAGTGCTTTCCGATAGCGGTACGATCGCTGAGGAGTCATCAATACTGGATTTCCCCGCGCTGAACATGCGTAATGCACATGAGCGTCCAGAGGGCATGGAAGAAGCGGCGGTGATACTGACAGGTCTGAACCTTGAAGACGTGTTAAGGGGGCTTAAGTTGGTGACAGACCAGCGCAGCAGAGAACACCGCTTCCACCGAGTGGTTGAGGATTACGCGGTTCCCGATGTATCTGAGAAGGTCGCCAGGATAATCGCTAGCTATACTAGGTATGTCAGACGATATGTATGGCACAATCCCGATTAGGAGGACGCACAGTGCTTTATCTCACAGGAGCAACTGGCCACTCAGGCTACTGGCTGTTGGAAAGGCTCAAACGAGAACAATGTGCAGGTAGGATTAGGTGTCTGGTCCGTCCGCATAGCGATACATCGCACCTTGACAGCAGCAACCTGGCAATCGAGAAAGTGGCGGGAGACCTCAGCGATCGAGACCTAGTGACGAAATCAATGGAAGGCGCTAGAGTTGTCCTACACATAGCGTCAATAAAGCACTCGACCACCGTTGTGGATGCCGCAATGCGCAACGGCGCTGAGTGGGTAATTCTCGTTCATACAACCGGGCGATACTCGAAGTACAAGAGTGCATCGGCTGAGTACATCCAGATCGAAGACGACATTCTTCGGATGCGAGACCGAATTGGCATCACCGTCCTTCGGCCCACCATGATATACGGTTCGTCAAGAGATCGCAACATGTACAGGCTTGTGGATTACCTCTATCGTCACAAGTTCTTCCCCATGTTTGGATCAGGAGAGAACCTCATGCAGCCTGTACACGCTCGCGACCTGGGAAACGCCTACTATGATACGATCTGCAATAGGAGTTCGACACTGAACAAGGGGTACAACCTACCGGGTGAACACGCACTGCCATACATCGATATTGTTCGTACCGTGTCGCAGGCGCTCGGACGCAATACCGTGATTGTGAAGATCCCTTTGCGGGCTTCTGTGGTGGCAGCCAGAGTGTACAATGCCCTGGACAGAAACGCCATGATCTCAGTTGAGCAGGTGCTGAGAATGCAGGAAGACAAGGCATTCGACTATGCTGATGCTGCTCGCGATTTCGGCTACTCTCCGGTGCCTTTTGAGGCAGGTATTCTGGATGAGGTTAGCGAGTATTTGGCTTCCGCCGGAAGGTGCGGCACGCGCAGATGAAAATACTTGTAGTATGTCAGTACTTCTACCCGGAGCAGTTCAGGGTCAATGATGTTTGCTTTGAGCTAGCGACTATGGGACATGAGGTTACCGTACTAGCCGGACTTCCGAACTACCCTTCCGGCGTGGTTAGTAGAGAGTACAGGTGGGGGCGCAGACGCTGCGAAACGGTTAACGGAGTAAGGATTGTGAGAGCCCCCCTGATTGGGCGCGGACAAGGCGCTTTCCGGCTGGCCATCAACTACGTGACTTTTGCTCTGAGCTCCACGATCAGGGCAGCATTCCTTGAACGAGACTTTGACGTGATCTTTGTTTACCAACTGTCGCCCATTACGATGGCATTTCCCGCTCTGTTCCTAAGAAGGCTGGCGGCGAAGCCCGTGCTGCTCTATTGCCAAGACTTGTGGCCTGAGAGCATCGTGGCGGGCGGCATAGCTCGCCAATCGATAGCCTATAAGCTGGTGCTGGGCATGAGTAGATGGATCTATAGCCGAGTAGATAGAATCGCGATCAGTTCACGCATGTTCGATGAGTACTTCCGTGGCATCATCGGGTACGAAGGGGACATCACGTACCTCCCAGTATATGCTGATGATGTCCTTGGGGACGTTCAAGCCAAGGCAGACGACAGCGGCACAACTGACGTGCTGTTCGCTGGCAACATTGGTGAATTGCAGAGCGTGGAGACTATCGTTATGGCAGCTCGTGAGCTGAAGGAGAGGAACGATATCAGATGGCACATTGTGGGTGATGGGTCAGCCCGCCAGAGATGTGAGTCAACCGCAAGAGGAATGGGACTAGATACCGTGATCTTCCATGGCCATCATCATGCTTCCGACATGCCCGCATTCTACTCAATGGCTGATGCCCTTCTTGTTACGCTCAAGGCGGACGAAGTGCTGTCATACACGCTTCCCTTCAAAGTGCAGTCATACATGGCCACCGGTAAACCTATCATCGGCGCCATAAATGGAGAGACACGGATGGTTATTGAGGAAGCGCAATGCGGACTATGTTGCGATGCGGAGGATCATGCGGGTTTGGCTGCCATCGTAAAGGAGTTCGCCGACAACAGAGGCAGGTATCTAGACTGTGGTGCCAATGCAAGGGCCTACTACAATGTACACTTCCGCAAGACGGATTTCATGGAACGACTAGTCAGGCTATTATCGGAGAGTCAAGAAGGAGTCCGCTGAGTCGGCACACTGCGCAGATCTGAAGTGCGAAGGGAGTAGTTATAGTTGGCTGTCAAGACAGCATTGGTCTGCGTTGCGCTTATGTGTCTGTCCTGTGTGATTGCAGCAATCATGCGGAAACGTGCGATGGCCAGCCTTGTGTTGGACATACGCAATCACGGGAGTCCTCGCAGAGCCTTTCGCTTCGGGGCGGCGAGATGGCATCCCTAATTCCGGTATTGCTGCTGATAGGGAAGCGTTGCCGTCCGGTAGAGGCTGGGCCTTTCCTCTCACTGGGAGGATTGCCGTGGTTCATTCGCACTGACAGCACGGGTGAACTGATGAATGTGCCTGTTGCAAGGAAACTGCCCAGGCTTGACCTGACTAGTGTCAGTGATCTAGCGTCCAACGGCTTATCGGAGATAGGTAAAGCCATTGCTGATGCTACAGGCGATAGGCGCCCTCCTGTGAAGGTGCCGCTTGGCTTCGCTATGGCAAGCGCCGGTTTCATGGAGCTGGCCCACAGTACCGTTGGCCGAACACCACCGATATCAAGAGACCAGGTGAGGAAACTCACTGAGACCGTGGCACTTGACGTGAGTCGGTTGCGGGATGTATATGGGTTTTCATCACCAATACCGCTGCGCGATGGGATACGGCGTACACTTGGAACTGTGTGAACAGTTGCTGTTCCACATTCATCAAACTGAACTACTGTGTGAGGGGAGCGAAGGGTTTGTCCGTGCTCATTGTCGTTGCTCATCCAGACGACGAGGTTCTCGGCTGTGGAGCCACTGCTTCACTGCTCGCATCCAGGGGGGTGAGCGTACATAGCTGTATTCTCTCGGGAGGTGTGAACGCTCGGCAGCAGCGCCCTACCGATCAGGAGCTTGATCACGACATTTACGCTGCACAAGAGATAATGGGGCTGGGCAAACCTGTTGTGGGGGATTTCCCGAACATCGAGTTCAACATCGTACCTCACATAGAGATGGTTCGCTTCATCGAAGAGGCGATTATTCTTACTAGAGCTGACGTGGTGTTCACCCATCATCCTGGTGATTTGAACACCGATCATAGACATGCTTCGTGTGCATGCCAAGCAGCCTGTAGGCTATTTCAGCGTAGGCCAGATGTCGCGAGGTTGCGAGGCCTCCATTTCATGGAGATCCTGTCCTCAACTGACTGGGCTTTTGCGGGCGCAGGTTCGCCATTCGCCCCAACTAGCTTCGTAGAGGTTGGCCAGGCGTTCCTCCATGTCAAGATCGAAGCGTTACGAGCATATCGCCGGGTCATGAGGGACTTTCCACACCCTCGAAGCGAGGAGGTACTCACTGGTCTGGCGGCGTATCGCGGAGGACAATCAGGTTTCAAGTATGCGGAGGCTTTCCAGACAGCATTCAGCACAGCCATAGTGGGGGATACGCTACTGTGAACGTCTATGAATCAGCCGGGAAACGCACTCTTGATATCGTATTATCAGCCTGTGCTCTCGTGGCTCTCGCACCTCTCATGTCCGTCATTGCACTAGCCGTGGTTCTGGACGACGGAATTCCCATACTGTTCAGGCAGCGCCGGGTAGGTAGGAACGGACAACCAATCACGATACTCAAGTTTCGAAGTATGGCTGTTGGCACCGGCGACATTCCGAGTGCAAGTGTAGGCACGACCGTGAGGATCACCCGCGTAGGACGCGTGATCAGGAGGTTGAGCCTTGATGAACTACCGCAGCTGTTCTGCGTACTCAGGGGTGATATGAGCATAGTGGGGCCTAGGCCTGCACTGCCATCACAGGTAGAGCTACTTCGCCTTCGTACTGAGAATGGGGCGATGGCTTGTAGGCCAGGCCTTACAGGTTTGGCTCAGGTGAACTCGTATGACGGAATGCCTAACACTGAAAAAGCCAACTGGGACAAAGCGTATGCTGAGAGCATTTCGCTGTTCACGGATCTGTCGATCATCCTCAGAACCTTTAGCTATGTCATGAAACCACCCCCGACCTACTAGGTGCATTGTCCGAGGAGGTCATACGTTGAAGAGTGCATTTGTTACGTGCGTGAAACTCGGTCTTGCGTGCATGGAAGAGATCTACCGGGTTGGCGGAACTCTTGATTTAGTAGTAACCCTTCGGGACGATATCGGCAGCGGTAAGTCAGGTAGGGTCTACGTCGACGATTTCTGCCAGTCGAATGGCATCCCACTACTGAAGATTCGGTCCGTCAACGACGATGAAGTGATACAGCTAGTCCGGAATCAGGAGATTGACTGGCTTTTCATCATAGGTTGGTCACAAATCGCTAAGCCTGCTCTTCTCAGCGCACCGAGATTGGGCTGCATCGGGATCCACCCTACCCTCCTCCCCCAGGGGCGCGGGCGGGCACCCATCCCCTGGGCGATTCTCAACGGGCTTACTGAAACGGGCGTGACGCTGTTTAAGCTGGACGCGGGAGTAGATACTGGGCCGATCGTGGCCCAGATAGTAGTGCCCATGTCACCAGACGAGACGGCCACAACTCTGTACGACCGAGTGATGGATGCACACAGGATCTTGATTGGCAAGGCATGGCCCTCATTCCAGAATGGAACCGTCACTCTGACGCCCCAGGACTCCACGAAGGCTTCGGTGTGGCCCAAGCGAACGCCGAGTGATGGCGAGATCCGGGACACAATGTCCGTGGCTCAAGTCGACCGTCTGGTGAGAGCAACCACGCGTCCTTACCCTGGGGCCTTCTACGACGACAGGCTCAGAGGGCACGGAATCCGAGTCTGGTCCGGACAGGCAGGCGGAACCGCTGGACGCGTGAATCCTGATGTGTATGCGATCAGCGTCAGCGATGGCGTGTATTGGGCAGTTGAGTATGACGCAGAACCACTCGCCCCAGGCGCTCCAGCTTCGTAGTACTGATATCTTCGTGGCTCAGCTGCTGCAGCAGACTGACACAGTGCACAGTGCGACCCTTAGTGCCGAGCATAGCAGCAGAGTATCCAGATGGCGCCGAACACAGTATATACTCAAGCGTACCACACGTACTGCAGACAGGGGAGAATGAGTGGTGACAATACGAGAGCGGAAATCAGTCAGGAATCCCAACTACAAGAGGTTCTATGAGTTCAGCTCGCATGAGTCGAGGATCTGTTGCGCGTGTCCGGCGAAAACTGGTGAGGGCGCGTGGAATGCGGTCCTGTCACGCGTGCGAGGCGTCCCTGTTCACACAA
Source organism: Firmicutes bacterium UBA5389 (assembly GCA_002409965.1). Classification (GTDB taxonomy): domain Bacteria; phylum Bacillota; class DTU025; order DTU025; family DTU025; genus UBA5389. The sequence continues at coordinate 44,002 of DHON01000105.1, read as the reverse complement.
ATTGGCCATTTGACGGGAGTGTTCACATAAGTAGCGTCTTCATCTGTGAGTCGCCGTCCAACCGAGAATTCAGTCATGGTTTTCCCACCGTTGGCAGAACCGGCCAACAGATCTTCAAGACATGGAGCAAGAGCCTGCTGGTTGAGGGATGGCTGGATCAACTCGACAACGACGTCTACAGGACGAATCTGGTGCGATGTCAGGCAGATGCGGGTCTCCAGAAGAGGGTTGATCGTGAAAAGCAGCAGCGCGTGAAGGCTGCGGCTCCGCGCTGCATCATGCATCTTGAGGCAGAGATCGCGGCGATTGCCGCGTGTTCGTGTGAGGCGTCTATCGAGTTCATTGTTGCAGTGGGGACGGGATTGCAGGATTGGGCAGATCAGATTCGGGAGTTGATCCGGATCAGCTGTGATCAGGCGAAGAAACCACATACCATCCAAACTGTCGGTCACCTATCTGCGAAATCCCTAGAAGTCATGGCCGAGTAGCGATAATGATCGCCGTGTTCTTTGCTGCTACCACAGCGGTACTGACCTGATTGTGCGGCTGCCCTATGCCAGTCTGTGTCCAAACTAGCCGCATCCTACTCCGAGTCTGCCTTGGCTACTGAGTATGCCCCGGAGACTTCGCTTCTTCAATCTCGCAAAGGTCTGGCCACTCTCGTAAGGAGGGGAGCGCGATGAGAGATCGGAACTGGGGAGCCATAACCAATGGTGCCACCTTTGAAGCGTTGGTTGCGAGGATTGTCTTCTTCGAGGATCCGAAGGCAATGCTGTTCGAACGCCTCGGTAGGGATGGCGGCCAAGACATGCGCTCTAGCGACGGCACCTGCGTGTTCCAGGCAAAGCACCATCAGAGTCCCTCGGCCGCGAAAGCGATAGCGGACGCGAAGCGGGAGGCTTCCAAGATCGCCAGCTATCGTGAGCCAGGACACGAGCGGTACGCGCAGTGGCAGGGCGTGACACATTGGCGCCTAGTCACAAACGCCTTGTTCAACCCTACTGATCAAGAGAGATGGGATGACGAGGTGGTACCCGTGTTCCGCAGCCAGGGCCTCATTGCTGAGTACTGGGGGCGAAGCCAGCTAGACGCTCTTCTGGACAAGCATCCTGAAGTCGATAGGTTTTTCTTCGGGAATCAGACAAGGGCTTTCCTGACGCTGCCGGAGGCAAGAGAACGAATTGCTTCCCAAGAGACGGTGCTGAAGCGCGGTACGCCCACGCCGTTTGTTGGCAGAGGTGAAGAGCTAGATCAAGTCGCCCGGTTCATGTCGTCCGACTCGAGGTTCTTGGTTATCCACGGCTCCGGGGGCATCGGGAAGACGCGCCTCCTCATCGAGGCGGGAGAAGAAATCGCGAGCATGGGTAGGTGGCAGGTCCTCTGGGCCAATGTCGAGACCATGCTGTCGTCGGGAACCTGGTTTGACGGAATCGTGCCCGAGCGCCCCACTCTGTTGCTAATTGATGAGCCAAAAGATGAGCAACTCATGACGATACTTGACGAACAACGGAGTAGCAGGACCGCCAATTGGAAGGTAGCCATTTCTGTCCGTTCCCCGAAGGATCCTGTGATGCGATGGTTTGGCAGCGCCAGGACAAGGAAGTACGTTGATACGATCAACCTTGATGTGCTTCGCCCAGACGAAGCGGAGCAAATGTGCATGGGCCTGCTGAGCTCAGGCCCGCTGGGCACTAAGAGAGATACATGGCGCAAGGAAGTTGCCCACGAACTTGCCGGTCGTTTCTCATATCATCCAATGTGGCTGACTATCGCCGTTCACGTCCTTGAGACCTCAGGCGACCTTGCCGGGGTTCCGCAAACTGCCGACAGCCTTGCAGAGTCCTACCTGGAGGAGATCATCCAGTGTCAAAAGGAGTTCCAACCTGAGCAGGTGCGCTCGTTGCTTCGGTGGGTCGCTCTTGTTGGCGCCGTGAACCGAGAAAGCGATGCGGCGATCGGGCTACTTCGTGAAGGCAGTGGTGTCGCGTCGGACACGTCGGTGAGGGAAATGCTGGCTAGACTAGTCGCGCGAGGAGGCCTAGCACAGCGAGGGGCAAGAAATCGACTCGTCGAACTCAAGCCGGACGTCCTGCGCGATCACGTGCTTATTCATTGGCTCTCGGTAGACGTCGGTTACGGAGAGATGCCGATGCAGCCGTCAGACGCAGCGAGAACCATTGTGGACGATATTCTGCGCACCGTTCTTCAGGGAAACATAAGTCAGCTTGGACAAGCGGTTTTCGTGTCTATGGCCCGGACAGAGTCTCTACTAAAGCTGTCAAGGACCCCCGTGCCTCTTCTGAAGCCCTTCTTCGATCACTTCCGGGACCACGTTGAGACGACTAGCGCAAGTGTGCGCCTGGTCATCGCCGAACTCCTGCCGGACGTAGCTCAGTTCTACCCAATCGAAACGGTCGAACTCAGCCGCGCTTTTCGCAGCGTTGATGCAGGCACGGATGAAGTCCAGGGCGTTTTCGGCAGCTATCAGGTGGGGCAGGATGATGTAGTTCTCGCGCTGGCGTGGCCCGTGTTTCACGCCGCAATGGGAGCACAGACGAAGGACGAGCGCGAGCAGGTGATTGGGGAGCTTTGTGCACTGGTGGAGGCCGAGGCCGACATCGCCGCCCGACGTGCCGGCGGATTGCCGAATGATGGGAAGCGAGCTGCTCAGCTCGTGAAGCGAGTGATTGGGGGCGGACCTCAGTTCTGGTCTGATTTCCAAGCCGAGCTATGCACCGTTGTTAGTCGCCTGCTTGCCGAGGCAGTTGGCCAGCCAACGTACACGGCGAAGTTGGCAGCACTCAAGTCTCTCATGGAGCCCTACTTGGAACTTGGGCGGGAACAGGTGTGGAGCGAGGGTGATAAGCTCAACATCGGTAGCGTCGTCATGCTGCCCGGCAGTCCGGCATGGAAGGCCCGGCAAGACATTCTCAATCAGGTCAGGGGCTATCTTGCAGACCAACGTGTGACGTCCGAGGTACGACTCGTTTTCTGGGCTGCTCTTGTCAATGCACACAGAAACGCAAACCAGTGCCGCAAGAGGGACGGGGAGAGTCTGCATAGCGAGCTGCGCGATGTACTGCTAGACGACCTTGTTTGGGCACGCTCACTGCTCTCACAGAATGCACGCGAGTTTGAGGAGCTCAAGGCGGCCCGCGAACTATGGCGCTGGCACGATCGCTTCGATGACGACCCTGAGTTCAAACGTGTGTCCAGAGAACTGGAGAATCTGTACGAGATGAACGATCTGGCCGGAGAGTTCGAACCATTGTTCCGCTCTGACGATCCGCAGCGGTGTTATGAGCGATGGGATGAGAAAGCGGCTCAACTCGCGGCCAATCCCTCTTGCCGGGACATCAAGTCATTTGTCGACCGGGCCTTTCGCTTTGCCGGCGAGCGCAGACCTGACCAGCTGCAGAGATTCGCTTGGAATCTAGGCGCACACGCAGACACTAGCGACTCGATCGGATCCTTCATAGCCGAATCGCTAGCAGAGCCAGAGACATCGAGGTACACGGACTTCTCAATCACAGCCGCATGTAGTTGGATCATGAAGCTGCGCAGAACTGCGGGAGCCGAGGCCGCGCACAGACTAGTCGACAAGCTCGTGAATACGTGCAGCGACGACGAACGCCGAATCCGTCTCATAAAGCAGGTCTACGATAGGCCAGTCTCGCGGGAGGACGGCAGACTGTGTCCGGCGCAGCATAGCTACCTCCGGTCCAAGGCAAAGCTGTTTCTCGACAATGGGCAGGGGCCCGACTTCATCAAGATCGCTGTCTTGGGACTCAGCCGTGATTGGCCTGAGCTTAAGGGCCTTGTGGAGCGAACACTGAATGAGATCCCCAGAGAGCAACTCGGCGATGCAGTTGTCTCTCTTGTACGCTCGGCCTACTGGGCTCTTGATGAAGACAAGGCGCAGGAAGCTCCTCCGGACTTCGGAATCTGGCTACTCGACCAAGTACTCTTGCTGCCGGATCTGAGCGTCCTCAGTAATACCGCCGAATGGGAGCTCGCCGAGATACTGAAGCGTGTTGGCCGTCTTCCGGTTACGTGGCTTCCCGGAGCTCTCCAGAGACGTGTGGACATGGAGGCGCAGGATGAGGGCGGCAGAGCAATCGCGACCGACCATGGCGTGCTACTCAGTCGGTGTGTCGCCCCGATTACCACGGCTCACGTTGGCAACCGCGAGATCTCCAAGGCAATAGCTGCCCTCATAGACCTAGCGTCCAACACCGGTACGATCGGTTACTACCTGCCGCGATTGCTCCTGGGCGTTGATTCAGAGGGGTTGGTGGTCCCCCAAGAAGTAGCCAATCGCCTGAGAGCAACCTCAAGCTTAAATGACCTGCGTCGGCTGGCACGAATAGCGGGCGGGTACGCCATCGCGAGCCCGCCCTGGCGCACAATTGCCCAACCTCTTGTCGAACGTGCCGGCAGAGAGCCACGCCTGCCGGAGAGGCGCCGACTCTTCAGTGCACTAATGCCCAAAGGGGTAAGAGTGTGGTGGACGGCACCAGGCGGCGTTCCGCAGGAGTTCGTCGACGGCGTTCAGCGTGCACAGGAACTCTTGGACGCGGAGACTGACACTGCGTTTCGCGCCTTCTGGGAATGGCACATGGAGGTGGCCAAGGCGGAACTCCGGCGAGAAGAGGAAGAGGCCAAAGAGGAGCGGGGTGAGTGAGCGACATGCTTAGGAAAAGGCTGGAGCGAGCGAAGTGCGCACTCGACGAAGTGAATAGAGCCCTTGGGCGGCACCCCGGAACTCTCCCTTCTGATGTCGAAGACTCCCTTCGAACCATGGCATCCTACAGTAAGGACATCGATGATTGCATCGACATGCTCGAGACACGCAAGGCGGCTCGCCAGTTTCTCAGTGGCCTCGAAAGCGCGGTTGATCCTGATGACTGTGTTCCACTCGGTTCTACACCAGTGAAGTATCATCACGCGCGGCTGATTGGACTTCAGGCGTACATGGCGATTACCTGGGCACTGGCCGACAAGATCACGCATATGGTCGGTCACGTACTGTGCACGCCGGAAACGGCGCTTAACCCAATGGCTCGCGTGCAACTGCTTTCGCATTTCGTGAATCGAGACAAGACGAAGAAAACAACCGCAACGACACATTGTGAATCTATCCGGCAGACGTTCGGATGGCCGATCGGGCTCTCGTATGCCATTCGGAATCATTTCGTCCATGAAGGAGCTCAAAGTCATAGTCACGGATTCTTTGAGAGCAACTCACCAGCATCGGGGTTCAGAGTATCCCTAGATGGCTGGAGGGAGATAGAACGCAGGACCGAGGATAACAAAGTTGATCAGTCCTGCCATCGCGTCGGTGCCGCGTGGCCTACAGACCTTCGAGTCGATCTCCGTGTCACATTGGATATCTGTGAGCGCGAAATGGACGATGCGCTGGGAGTGCTTATCGTATCGGCATTCGGGCTGTTGCGTGACTATGCTGGCCTTATGCTCGGCGAGGATCAGTGACCGCTGTCTATTACCGCAAGCTGACGTCAGCGCTGGCACACTCAGGGTGTGTAGAGAGTTGCCGATATGTGATAGTGAGTGGTCAAGTCCTGCCGCCAGCCCTTTCCTTGCAGTTGATCGGTCAGGACGCTGCTAAAGTCCGGTGAAGACCTGAATCCGTCGTTGGCGCGGGGAGGTACGCAGTACTGGCGACAGTAGGCAGGTAATGGGTACCGGACCTGCTGTCTCCTCGGGAGGAGGAATGGGCTATCACTAGTCCGTTTGATGCTAGTGCTTCTATGCTTGGCTACCTGTTTCAGTGCCGTGTTGCGCTTCTCGATGCGATCCGTCGTATCAAAGAACAGGAGAGTTTTCGCGTAACTATCGAGACCCTGGATGATGTGGCTTTTGAGACAGACGGAAGTCCAACCGAATTGCTACAGGTGAAGCACAAGATCAGGCGTGAGGGTAGACTAAGCAACGCCAGTGCTGACCTGTGGAAGTCAATAAGGGTATGGGTGGATGGATTCACAACGTGTAAATGGTCGCGCGACACGGCATACTACTTGATCACGACTGCGCGTGCGGAGAGAGGTTCCATTGCATCGTGCTTGCGTGCGGATTTGCAGCGTGATGTAGAACAGGCCCGCCGTGGGCTTGACGAGGTGGCCCGGACTTCGAGTAACAGAGATAACGAGTCAGCCTACACAGCCTACCGTTCTCTTTCGCAGGCAGACCGCCGGTTGCTGGTTGAACAGATTACGGTCCTAGACGGTTTTTCCGACATCGTGAGTGTTGACAGGGATTTGCGCAGGGAACTCGCGCTCGTGGTGAAGCGGGAGTTAATCGAATCGCTGATCACACGACTCGAGGGCTGGTGGTTTGGGCGTATCATAGTATACCTGCAAGGAACGAAAGGTGAGCCAATCCAGAGCGAGGAGATTGACGCTCAGCTTGAGCGTCTGCGGAGGCAACTTAGGGAGGATAACCTTCCGATTGACCAGGATCTTCGGGATCTTGAGATCGATGAGGCCGCCTTCAACTTTCATCCCTTTGTCGAACAACTCAGACTCATTGACCTTATCAACAAGAGGATCATCACAGCAATGAGGCAGTACTACGGGGCTTCAAGTCAGCGCTCTAGATGGCTGCGAGAAGGACTTATACTCGTTGGAGATCTAGCAGTATTTGACAAGCATCTCCGTGAGGAGTGGGAGATTCGATTTGACGAGATGATGCAGAGGGTAGGCACTGGAACTGCAGAGCTCGAAATGCGGATGGCTGCTCGAGACCTGTATAAGTGGGCAGAACAGGAGGATTCCTTGTTCATCCGTCCAGAATGCCGCGAACCTTTCGTCTCACGCGGCTCCCTACAGATACTCTCTGATAGGCTTCTCATAGGATGGCACCCCGAATTCCAGCAAAGGCTAGAGTGCCTGATAGAGGAGGGTACACTGTGACTGACCCGATCCGCTTGACTGATCGGAGCCCTGAGGAGATAGCGCTCCTCAACCCAGCATTCATGGGGGTGGTGCTGTATCACGCTGTTCGAGGATACGAGCAGGAATCCCAATCGGGGATGCCTTATCCGCTTGTGTTCTTGGTGCCGGCAGTCGTGCTTATGCGGAACACAAGGAGCCTTCTGCCGCGCCAGAAGAACTCCTCTCTCGCCGGGTGGCTTCAAGACAACCCTCGTGTCAGACTCAGGTTCGCTGATGCTTCAGTGTCATTCGTACCACTAGTCCGCGAGGGCTTAATACTTGCTGCATCGAAGCGTGCGTTGATGCTTGTGGGCGATCACGTGCATGCGGGTAATCTGCGTAGGGGAGCCCTTGCCAGCATACAGGCCAATACCGACGAGTTCCAGGAGATCACTGAGAAGTCATTTTTCGTAGGGAGATGGTACGCGGTTTCAGGCAGCACTGAGACGATCATGGCTCTCTGGGGGGTAAGGCCATGAGTATCCAGATTGCCGACATCATCCTCTACGGCCCTTCAGATGAACCTCGAGTTCTGTCACTACGGCAAGGTCAAGTCAATATCATAACAGGCTCGTCCAAGACGGGAAAGTCGTCCCTGATATCTATCGTTGATTACTGTCTTGGGGCAAGCGAGTGTGGGGTAGCCTATGGTGCCATCCGGTCAACCGTTGAGTGGTACGCGCTGAGGCTAGTGTCGAGCGCGAAGCAGATCTTGGTTGCGAGAAGAGCCCCGGATAGGGGCAAGCAAAGTAGCGGCGCAGTGTACTATGAGGTCGGCAGCGAGGTAGATATACCTCCGAAGGCAGTACTCCAGCCGACGACCAACATCGATGCCGCGATTCAGCTTCTTTCCCGTGAGTGTGGCATCGGAGACAATCTGCACGAGGTGCCACCCGGCCAGACGCGAAGCCCTCTGGCTGCAACTATCAAGCACGCTTTGTACTTCTGCTTTCAGCCGCAGGACGAGATTATCAGTAGGAAGACTCTCTTTTTCCAGCAGAGCGAGCCTTTCATCCCGCAAGCGATTAAGGACGCGCTTCCCTACTTCCTGGGCGCCGTCGACAGCGATCACCTGATAAAGGCTGGCCATCTTCGCTCGTTACGTCAAGAGCTGAAACGGGTGCAGAGAGACCTCGCAGAAACCGAGGCCCTGCGTGGCGATGGCTCAGGCCGAGCCACTGCTCTGCTGCATGAAGCCAGTGCCATTGGGATGTTGCACCTGTTGAACGAGGAGAGGTCCTTTGGGGACTCTATTGCCCTGCTCCAGGAGTTGCTGGAGAAGCCAATGCCATCGGTCCCTGATCCTGATTTAGAGGAGATTGCAGGTGCCTACGAGCTGGTCTTGGAGGAGAGAGAGGAGCTGATCCGCCGCCTACGCCGGGTGGAGGCGGACCTAAGAACTACACGTTCTCTTGCCGATGAACGGCGCGGGTATGCAGATGAGAGTGCTGTTCAGGCCGGGCGACTTCGGAGTATAGACTTGCTTACCGATACTGGAGAAGTCGACTGTGTTTGTCCACTGTGCCTGGCCAAAGTACCGAGTCTTCCGGATGACAACTCCCTCCGTCAGGCATTGCGTACGCTTGACATGCGACTGAAGCATCTTGCCCAGGATAACCCACACCTAGAGGGACTTACTGCACAACTTGAGGGCGAAGCTGCGAGCTTGCGAGAGCAACTCGCGCAGAACCGAGTGTCCATGGAGGCTTTACAACGTTCCGAGCAGGTGGTCGCCAACTACCGTGACTTAGTCGCAAGGGTGGGGCACGTCAAGGGACGAATCAGTCTCTATCTGGAGACTGTCCCCGAGACGGCTACTGGAGTTGACAGACTGAGTGACAGGGGCCAAAGGCTCAGAGACGAAATCACTGAGCTTGAGGCGGAGCTAAGCGATGATATGATGCGGGAGCGTGTGGAGTCGATTCTTTCAGTAATCTCGCACAAGATCACAGCCATTGGCACAAGGCTTGAGCTCGAGCACTCGAGCAACCCCCTGCGATTCGATATCAGAAGGCTGACCGTTGTTGCCGATACTCCGGATGGCCCTGTGGCCATGGACAAGATGGGCAGCGGTGCGAACTGGGTGGGGTACCATATTGCTGTGCATCTGGCGCTTCACCAAACGTTTGTAGCGGGGGCCCGACCGGTTCCCCGGTTTCTTTTTGTCGATCAACCTTCGCAGGTGTACTTCCCGGCAGACCGGGATCGCGAAGGCCGTCTAGAGGTTGGGCGTGATGGGGCGGACGTTGATGAAGACCGCGCGGCCGTACTTCGCACGTTTGAGCTGGTCCGCGATACCGTTGCATCACTAGATGGCCGCTTCCAGGTGATTATTACCGAGCACGCTGATCCGGATGAGAAGTGGTACCAAGAGGCTGTCGTCGAACGCTGGCGTCACGGAAACGCGCTCATTCCTCAGGCGTGGATCGACGCGGTTTCAAAGTAGACGGCATGTGGTCGCTCTCTGAGTTAGGAGATGGAATGGCCCATGTCGTTAGTGGCAAGCGAACCAGAAGTGGTGGGTGGTCGCCAGCTCTCACGGTGGGACTTGGATGAACTACTGGCCAACGCGGCGCTACTCATCGAGGCTGCGATGGATTCTGATGCAATCAACGGCGGCTTGATCGAGCCCAGGATCTACTTGCGTACCAATGGCGAGTACACCACTCTAGTTTTCGGAGAGCGCGATGGCGACAAAGTGTTCTTCGGAGCTGGCATGGTGAGAGCTAGGGTGGCTTACCTGATAGGCAGATCTGTTGCCGCAGGAGTTCTTCGTGTCCAAGGAGATGGCAAAGTATATCGGGGCAGTCAACAGCGAGCGAGGCCATGCGTTTGCCCAATCAGCTGCTGAGCAACTAGAGAAAGACGGATGGCATACGCGCACCGGAGTACAGATGACCGAACTGTGCGGCCCGTCAGAACTCGGCGATGTCGATGTCCTGGCATGGCGGCCAACCGCAGAGATCCGGCTCACCGAATGCAAGCGTCTGCAGCTCGCGCGGACCGCAGCCGAGGTGGCCGAGATCTGCCGCCGCTTCCAAGGCGAAGCCAAAGACGAGCTCGACAGACACATCCGGCGAGTCGAATGGATAAAGGCCGATCCCAGGGGCCTTGGACGCATTGCCGGATTCGCGCCAGATCCTGCCGACATCGGTCATAGACTAGTGACAAACACGCACGTCCCGATCATGTACCTGACATCCCTGCCGATCGACGCCAGCAGGATCGGGCCGCTGAGCCAGTAGCGGGTTAGCAGTTGAGTGCCGGACGACCAGCAAGATCAGAGGCATCCTGGAAGTTGACTCGGGTCGCTTGGCTCGGCAACGCAACGTGGATGCTGATGGCCACCAGGGCCCCGTCCGAGTTCATCGGGGAAATCGGCCTGCGGCTGAATGCGAAGGATGCCAAAGGAGGGTCCCTGTCCATTTGCCATGATTCGTGACGCACAGGATAATGAGACACTATCGTTGCGCGCAAACACAAGGGGAAGACTGAGAGATCGTCGAATACTAGTTGCAGTACACGATTCACGCTTGAAACCCGAAGGTGATGTGGAACCCAGTGCAGAGGTGAGGAAGATGACACTTCAGGAGTGGGAGCGCAAGGTCCGCGAATTGGAGATGGATCACATAGCCGCTGGCGGCTTCATCAGCCGCGAGGACGCAGAGAAGGTTGTCGAAGAGGCGCATGGGCCGAAGCCTGGTGCCGATAGTGCAGAAGCATCAGCTTGCGACGCCAGAAGGCGGAATTAGTGCGCAGCGTGCTAGGCCAGGGCGGGTCGCGAAGCGCAGGTGGCTAACAACGGAGGTGAGCGTGACCATGCTAGCTATCTGCGTCTTGCATGGTCTCTAGCGCATGACACGAAGGGGCCAGCGGAACGCGTGCCCAGCCACGAGAAGAACGAGCAAAGACAGAGGGAATAATGTGATCGGCGGTTGGCGCATCTCCGGGCCATTTCGCCCTAGCCAGCTCTACAGCGGCGTGAGCCGCTATGACGTGATATGCGAGACTACTGCAACGGCAGTAGCGCCTACGCCAGAGACCGACAGGGAGTCTGGTAGCTGGACGCGAGTACTATGGCTGCCAGGCTCAGACGCAGAATGCTCCAGCCTGTAGATGGGACAAGCTTCGTTTCCATATGTAATAGATGAACTAGCGTAGATTGACCCATGACTCGCAGGCTGCGTGGGGTGGTTGATCGTATGGCCAGAAAGAAAAGCGTTAGGCTAGCTGCGTCGTTGTTCATCGCGGAGATGGAGCGGATTGGTAAGTTCGTGGATAGCGCATCATTCTCTACCTCTGCGGATGAGTTTACATCATGGATATATGAGTGCGCCGTGATCAAGGCCAATGTGTCATTTGAGCGCCTCATTCTCAGCGCATTGGTAGGAGCCATCAACAACGATACGTCAGTACTGGGATCGGTTCTGGGCATCGAATTGCCTAGACACCTCACAGACGAGGTGTGTAGGTACCTCATTGTGGGGAATCGGTATTTCGACTTTAGGGGCCGCGATGGGCTTATCAGCAGACTCAGGGAGTACCTGCCTGAGGATCATTACCTAGTGCGAGCCTGCAAAAGCCGTGAGCATAAGCGTAGCCTGGAGCTACTATTCACATTGCGCAATCTCTCAGCCCACGAGAGCAGTGTCGCCAAGAAGGCGGCACTCAAGGCCACCGAACGACAGAGAATCGCCAGTGCGGGTAGCTGGCTCAAGACACAGGGACGTCTGGAGGCCATTTTGGATGACCTTGTAAAGCTCGCGCGCGAGATAGAGAGTCGTGCACCGTACTAGGGAGGGCTCCGATGGCTAGTACGCTCCACTTCCCATTGCTGTTCTTGGTGCCGGATTCTCAGTGGGAGAATTCACTGAACGCGGCCCCGTTTGAGTTGGCTGCGTATTCCGATGAAATCGCCCGCCTGTTCCGGGCCAAAGAATCCGGTGGTTCCGAGAGCAGGCGGGTCAGTCGCCTGTCCTGCCGACAAGCCCATTCCCGGTCAACCAGCATGCCGAAGCGTTCGTCGAAAGACAACTCATGTATGTTTGCATGGCGGTGAACAGCGGCACTAGCGGTCTTCACCTGCTGATCCGGGCGTACGGCATCTCTGACGGTGATGAGGTAATCACCACGCCGTTCAGTTTCATCGCATCGAGCAACTGCATCCTGTATGAGAAAGCCAAGCCGGTGTTTGTCGACATCGAGCCCGACACGGCGAACATGGACGCCGACCTCATTGAGCAGGCCATCACGCCGAGGGCGAGGGCGGTACTGGCGGTGGATGCGTTCGGGCAGCCGGCACGTCTAGATGAGATACGCGATATCGCGCGGAAGCATGGTCTTGTGTTCATAGAGGACTCGTGCGAGTCGCTGGGGTCGGTCTACAATGGGAAGAAAGCCGGCGGACCGGACTTCGCGGACGCCGCTGTGTTCGCGTTCTACCCCAACAAGCAGATAACCACGGGCGAGGGCGGGATGATCGTCACCGACGACGACCGCATCGCCGCGCTATGCAACAGCATGCGGAACCAGGGCAGGGGCGAGGCAGGGGTGTGGCTAGCGCATGAAAGGCTGGGCTACAACTACCGGATCGATGAGATGTCGGCGGCGCTGGGCGTGGTGCAGATGGGGCGGATCGGGGAGATCCTCGAGAAGCGGGCGCGGGTGGCCCAGATGTGGCGCGAGCGGCTGTTGAGGATAGAGGGGGTCTGGGTGCCGCGGGTGGCGCCGGAGGTAGACTTCATGAGCTGGTTCGTCTATGTGATCCGGGTTGGGTGCGAGGAGGCCGGGGCCGAGGCGCAGCAGGCGGTGAGAGACCGGGTGATGCAGCGGTTCCAGGAGGCGGGGATCGGGTGCCGGCCTTACTTCACGCCCATTCATCTGCAGCCGTTCTACCGCGAGCGGTTCGGGTACAGGGAGGGCGACTTCCCGGTGATGGAGGCGGTGGGGCGGACGAGTGTGGCGATACCGTTCCATAACAGGATTACAGAGGAAGAGGTCGAGTACGTTGCGGGGGTGTTGGAGGGGGCGCTCGGGGAGCGGGGATAGGAGGCCACGCATCAGACTGCGCTAGGCGGTTCGCGGCGGGGCGGCGGGCAGGGAGTCCGCCGCCCGTAGGCTGTACTAGGCCGACCGTTTCACAGCTGAAGGGCTGAGGGCTCGGGAGTGCATGCTTCGGCGCGGACATGGCGGCGGTCTCGCGGACATCTTCAACGGTCAGGCGGAGATGGATGACGGCATCACGTTCGAAGATGCCGGCGTCGGCTGTGAATGACAATCGAGAATGTGCGGCGCGCACCCGGTCGTGCAGCCCCTACAGAATGGTCTCTTCCCTCATGCATCCCCGATGATTGCAGAGGAAAAGCGAAGCGACTAGCGAATACTGTAAACGAGTCAGTTAACGAACTCATCATCCCACCCTTCATGCAATTAACTGCTGCTTCATAACAGCTCTGCACTGTTCAAGCACGTGATCACTGCCACTGCTCCCCTACGACTCAATTGCCGCACAGTGGGCTGTTTCCCTATTCACCAGCTTGTTGTCAAGGCTCTGCGTTTTCGGCGTGTCCCTACTGAAGCCGAGGGCCAAAGAGAAACGAACTATGTTGGCTGCCCGAGTTGTAGTCGGAGACACGACAACCAGAGTACGTATGAGGAGTGATGCGCAGGTGAGCGCACCTTTCTGGTTACTGGGCGCAGTGGGTCTGTATGTGGCGATTGCCAACATACGAGGTAGAGTGCTTCCATCCCTCAGGATTCGTCGTCGTTGGCTTGCCTGGCTCGTGCTGTTGGTGTCGCTTCTCTTCCTCCTCGTTGCGCTGGCCTTGACCGCCGGTAACCGCGAGGCCGCGGCAGAGGCCAGACGGCTCCTCGCCAGTCGCCCTAGCTCGGGATATGCAGCTCATACTGCTAAGCTCAAGGAGGTCTCCGTACTGCTGGGAGGCCAGCTGAAGGCAGACGTAATGGCGGAGATCGAAAGGCTTGGGCCGCTCGTAGAGAAAGAGCAGGCCTCACTGCGGGTCGAGGAAGCAAGAGAGCTGGCTTGTGTCGGTACCGACACATCTGCAGATGATCTTCTCGCTCGCATCAGGAGAATACAAGAGATCTCCGAGTCATTGGCCGACAGCTCGGATAAGGAGCTATGCGACAGTCTAGCCGCCTCTCTGATGGATATCCATGATCAGCCGATAGTGTCTGCCGCAAGGCGGCGCTTCGGTATGAAGCCCAGCTGGAATACAGACACGTCTGAACCGGAGCGCGACCTCCGCTCAGCCAAGGACGCGCTACTGCTCGAACGAAACATACTTGAGGTAGACGCTGAGATCAGGAGACTAACCCTTGCCAAACTAGATGCGGTCGCGAAGCACAAGGAGGAGCTTGCCGCAGAACGGCGCAAGAAGCTGCTGGCTTCGTCATCGCAATCATACGGTGACTTGCTTCGCAGACCAGAGGACTACGTAGGCAAGACTCTTCGGTGCCAGGGAGAGGTGCTTCAGGACGTCGGGGATGGCTCCTACCGAGTTGCGATGGGCAAGGGCTACTTCGGATCGTACACTGAGGACGACATGTTCATCGTAATCGACGATGATGGGGAAGCTGCAGGCACTCGTCTGGTCGAGGAGGACATCATCGACTTCGCAGGAACCATTCTGCAGCCGTGTTCATACACGACGATCTTCGGTGCTACCCGGACTATTCCAATGGTATCGGTCGAGTGGATAAAGATGGTCAAGTCTCGCTGAAGACGCCTAACAGGCAGACCGACTCCAAGCCCTATCAAGCCGAGGACGGCGCCGCTGGTACAAGGATCGACTGCTCTGTGACTGTTGGCCCGCGACACGGAGTCACCGCCCGAACGAGTCGGTGACCGTACCGCGCCAAGAGCGCCGCTTGGTGCGACGCCTGCAGGTCTTCGCCATAGGGCCCTGTTATAGGCTTTGTGTACAGCTCACTCGGCAGCACTGGAGGCTTCTCAGTTTGCGGAAACGCATACAGAGCGGACAGGGCAGCTTTTCGGTAAGCTTGACGCCGAGTTCGTTCGGCTATTCGAAATAGGAGGGAATCACATGAATATGAGGCGTATTTGCACGGGCGTGATGATCATCGTTCTCATGCTGACACTCGGTGTGTCTGCGGCGGCGCAATGAACGAACTCGGTTTCGGAGGATCCGATGACCGGTGCGAAGAGCTACTACGCTCATTCCCCTGCCACCGCTTCGGTTGAGAAGATGAGTTTTCCGTACCATGATACGACGGCGATGCTGAACGTAGGTTGTGATGGCAAGAGCGAATGGGCTTACATCGCTTTCAGCAACGCACCCAATATCGTGAACACGACGATCAAGAATGGGTACAACCTCATCCAAACCAGGATCAGGTGGAATGACAAGGTGGAGAGCGTTACCCTGAGTCAAGACTGGGGTTCTGAGTTCCTCCACTTTTCAGACGGCAAGTCAGCGATCTCGAGGATCGCCGGATCTGACACCATGCCGCTTGAGTTGAACTGGTTCGGTGAGGGGATGGTCTACTTCAAGTTCTCCCTGGCAGGATCATCTGCTGCCATCAGCAAAATGCGCGGCCTCAGCGGTGCAAAGTAATGACGTTGAACCAGGCATCGAATCTGGGGAGAGGC
Organism: Firmicutes bacterium UBA5389; assembly: GCA_002409965.1. Lineage (GTDB taxonomy): Bacteria > Bacillota > DTU025 > DTU025 > DTU025 > UBA5389. The sequence continues at coordinate 28,417 of DHON01000105.1, read as the reverse complement.
CGGATCGCCGCAACCGTGCATACTCGGTGCATCGTTGCGTCTGCCGGGGTATGCACGATCCGATATACCGGTAACGCGCACAACGTGTTTGGCCCCTCCGCGCAGTCTGGGGGGCGAAAGGGACTCGGTTCGCATCCTTGAGCGATTAGGCTGGGCACTGAGAAACCGTGATCTGGAAGCTTTCGATCGACGGGAAGCCGGAACGCGGGGTTCTGTGGACACATGTCCTGAGCAACGCAACAAGATCACCGCGCACGAGGTGGAGTATGTCGCGGGGATGCTGGAGGAGGCAGTGCGGGAGTGATTCTACGGGCGAGAGCACTCCACTGGGGAGTACTGAGCATTCCAGAGGCGCGTCCCGTGGCCCAATCCCAGGGCAGTGCAGCGGCTGGATCGCAGGCAGATGGAACAGACCATTAACGGACCATTAGTGAGGTGTGGATAGACAGTCGAAAACGCGGGTAGTAGGGGGTCATCGTGGTGACCACGATTGGGAGCATGACAGGAGTGACCATATCCTCTGCCTATTTCTCTAGCACTACGTCACTAGAGCTGTTTCCGGAGGATTCAAAGTCACACAAGCGCAAACGTGTAGCCCTTGTGTATGGGAAGAACGGAAGCGGGAAAAGCACGATTGCGCAGGGTTTCCGCGAGTACAGGGATGCGGCCAATCCTCGAACCGTCACACTGGAGCCCATGATGGGCACTCTTCGCCTCGGAGCCGCTTCTACGGCGAAACCCGAGAAGATCCTTGTGTTCGATGAAGAATACGTCTCGTCTCGTGTAAAGGTCAAAGGCTCGGGACTGGACGCGATTGTGCTCTTTGGCGAGCAGGTAGCTATAGAGGACCAAATCGCAGAGACAGAGAAGCTCATCGAGGCCATGGTAGCGGAGGTGTCCAATCAGGAGACTGCATGCGTGCGATTCACGAACAAGAGTGACGTCAACTCGCCAGACTACTGGCTCGCGCAGATTCACAGCAGACTTCGCGAAGCCAATGGATGGGCTGACGTTGGCTCAAGGATCAAGGGGCAGAGACAGAATCTCTCGGTTACCGATGCTGAGATCGGAAGAATTGGGAAGATGCCCTCGACGGGGTCTCCGGCAGATCTCCATGGTGAGTTGAGTCGCCGGCTTCCGCAGTACCTCGCAGTCAGTGCCGCATCAACGCCGATTGCCACAGGAGTCGCACTAGTGCCTGCTGTCAATGATGTCATCGAGAGGGCAAGACTGCTTCTTGATAAGGTAGTTGAGAGACCGCAATTGACGGACAGAGAACAGAGTCTGCTGGACCTATTTGGGGTTACGGTCATAACCAGCGCGAGAGCGCTTCTTTCTGATCCGAAGCATACTGTCTGCGATAAATGCCTTCAGCCGATAAGGGATGAGTACCGAGTCGAAGCTCTCGGACGTATCGAGCGTATTCTGAACCGTGATGTTGACGAGTTCACGGGTGAGCTTGAGCGGTTGCTGATTCCTGAAGCGGTGACCGGTACATATCAGGTTTACCGTGACCTACAATCATGTGGCTGTGTACTGGAGCGGCTCAGTGACTACAACACTGCGGTCGCTGCTCACAACGATGCTGTCACAGCGAAGATCAATAGTCCTTTCGGGAAGATGGTGTATGACGACTCTATCGGTGTGGCAGCGGCTCACGATGCGTTGAATCGGGCGCTAGCCTCGTTGGAGGCCGATCGAGTGAGTTTCAACCGCACTCTCAGTGAGAGGGCTGCTGTGAAGAACGAACTTCTGGTTCTCAATGACGAGATTGCCCACTGGACAATCGAGAGTATGTACGCCTCGCTCCAAAAGCAACGAACGGCGAAGCGGATCGCAGACGACCAGTTGCGTCAAATGAGAGCAAGCCTCGCGGAACTGGAGCGCAAGAGGACGTTTCTGGACTCGCAGCGAAGAAACCTCCATATTGCTGCTGAGGAGATAAACAGGTCGCTGGACTACGTCTTCTTCTGCCGGGGGCGGCTCTCGCTAGAACTGGGATCTGACGGAGTCTATCACCTAAGGGCAAACGGGCAGCCCATCAGTCCCAACAAGGTGTCTTGCGGCGAAAGGAACGTAATTGCTCTCTGCTATTTCTTTGCAGAGGCAGCGAAGGACATGGACGTCAAGGCGGTATATTCCGACGAGATGTTATTGGTGATTGACGATCCTATCTCGAGCTTCGATTTGGAGAACAGAATCGGGATACTCTCGTTCTTGAGGTGGAGACTCGAACAAGTCCTCGTTGGCTGCCCAACTAGCAGGGTCTTGGTCATGACTCACGACCTGAGCGTGATGTTCGATATGGAGAAGATGCTGGACGAAGTAAAGAAACGCTGCAAGCAGACAGCAGTCAACATGGAATATCGCCCGTTTCAGCTTGATGGCAGGTCGTTGTCCGGTTTCCAGCATGAGAGACACAACGAGTACACCCGGTTGCTTCAAAAGGTTTACGAGTATGCTGCGGGCACTGCGGCTGATCTCGACTCCGACCTGGTGATCGGAAACATGATGAGAAGAGTGCTAGAGGCTTTTGCCTCCTTTTCGTTCAAGAAAGGGGTTGTAGAGGTCAGCCTGGATGAGCGAGTGTTGGCTCTGCTACCAGATGATGAGTCAAGAATGTACTACCGGAACTTGATGTATCGATTAGTCCTCCATGGTGAGAGCCACTTTATGGAGAGTATCCAAGGAGCCCCCGAAAAGAGCTTCTTTGGCCACTTGTCATCGGACGAGAAGAAACGCACAGCAAAGGACATCTTGTGCTTCATGTATCGCCTCAATAAAGCACACGTACTGTCCCATCTGCCAGACGCTGAGCCGAACCTGACTGCTTGGTGTGCGAGCGCCAGCGGTACGCAGGCCAAGCTAGCAGCATCCTGCCTCGGAGCGGCGACGGCAAGCTAGTGTGGTCAGCGTTCTTGCTTCGCTGGAGGATTCCGATGGCCGTCAGTCCATGATCTCTGGCCGCCATACGGGTCGAGCCGCGACAGCGAAAGCTCGATTCGCGCCTGGTGTGAGATACGGACACTGGCGCTTGCCGGCAGTGAGTTGGACCCGGCGAACGTGGGCATCGGTCTGTAGAGCGAGCCATCGCGCTACAGGATCCTTGCAGATTCTCGCGGTGTACAGTAGGCGACCTTTAGGTGCGGGTGCTAGGCTCCAGTGAGAGCTCATGCCAGTTCGAAACCCCGGAGCGTGGGGGTTCGGGCTCAGGGTAACTGAGGCGGCGATCAGGCATACAGCATCCGTGGTGCACGCGCGCAGGGCTGCGATAGGAGGCTGCCCGGCCTACTAGACCTCGCTAGGCTCGGCTCGGTGTTCTCGGGCTGCGTAGCGGCAACCTCGGCTGGCTCGCTCATGAGCATCGCGCTGGCACTTTGGGAGTGGGTGCCAAGTACCAACGCGCTCCCTGGTCTCGAGAAGTCTCGATTTGAGGTGGTCACCGTGCTTAAGTTTCTCGGACGGCTGTTAGGGCTCTCCCCCAGGCAACCTGCGGCCCACTTGGCAGATAGAGTTCGCGATTCAGACCCTCCTTCAACCTTGAGCCCGTGTGCCGCCTCCAGGCCCACCGATTGTACACACCTGAGCGTCATGGGCGATGCGCGGGGAACGGATGCTTACTTCCACACCATGGGAGACATGCAGCTGGCCATTTCAAGGCGGGACTATGCACGCGCCGCTAGGCTGGCACGTGAGAACCTGCCTCAAGTACCGGGGTTCGTACGTTGCATGAAGCAATCGCTCGGTTCGTCTGCCGTCTCCTCGATCCCTGCGCTTGAGGTTGGCGGCACGATGCTCGCGTTAATGGGGGATGACGAGGGTCTCACTGAGATGCAGCGAATCGTTGCGTCGAATCGGGAGCTTGAGGCATGGACGGACACGGTCAAAGCTCACGAGGAGAGCCGCAAGCTCTTCGCAGCCATCTTGGAGGCTGTGCGACAGAACCCGGGTTGCCATCAAGCGGACGTGAAGGCGTTCGTTGGCATGACAGACGGGCGCCGCATATCCGACTTAATCACCTGGCTCGAGAAGGCAGGCAAGATTACGCGTGACAAGCACGGCAACACATACGTAATCTGGCCTGCTGAGGCGGCACCGGCATCATCGCCTGTGCGAAAGCGGACTGTGGGCTCCCATCGCACCGACCGTAACCGGCCACAGCTTCACGAGATTAGCGCGGCAGATATGCCTTACGTACCGCTTCCAAGATCCCCTCTCCGGTGGGAGGAGGCGCAGGTGCGAGGCGCGGCGGCTGCTGTCCCTGCGGCTAACGACCACTTCGAGGTTCGCGGTGCGGATGGATGGCGGATTGAGGCGATCGACAAGATTCCGACGGGGGAGAGGCCTGACACCGCGTTCAGGCGGCTTCACCCTCTGGATTCGGGCTTGCTGATGGTAGACGATCTCGGAAAGGCAGGGGGCATGGGCCAGGTTCCCGCAGCTGTCATCCGCTATGATCGTGCGGGCGAGCTGATCGCCAAGAAGCCCCTACTCCACGACGTGTATCGGATCAATGTAAACCCGATGGGCCGAGGACTGATCGCTATGTCTAGAGACTGCGTAGTTCATGCTTATGATGACATGTTGGAGCTGACCCTGGAGACAGCTCTGTGGGATGCTCCAGAGATTCGGGCGATCCGAAAGCGCTTCGACATCCGCAATGATGAATTGAAAAACCATATCCGGTGCGTTGCGCTGTCCCGCGACGGCAGTCGCTATCTCTTCACTGCCGTCGATGAGGCGTGGTGCGTGGGAGTAGACGGGAGGGCTCGCTGGGGTACAAGACTTCCGATCACCGATGGGTGGACCCGGGTTCCCGAACGCAGCGAGAAGTTCGGGACGAGTAGCGATGTTCAACAGGCATTATCGCTCATTGGGCTATCATGTCCCTTCACTCAAGAGGATGTGAAGAACCGCTATCGGCAACTAGCCAAGGAATGGCATCCGGATCGCAATCCTCATGACCCCAAGGCAACGGAACGGATGAAGGAACTCAATTTGGCTGTGGAGTTGATCACTGGCATTGATCAGAACGCTTTGCCAGCGTACGCTGGCGCGTATTACGCCCGGGAGATGAGCCGGAGTGAGACAGAAGCAGGCGGACGTAGGCTAACACTTACGGCTTCTCTCGTTGTGAGCGAAATCCATGCTGCCGATTGGATCTACGCCGCGAGCTTCGCCGGTTGGTCGGATGCGACATTCCTCGCAGGCTACTCGGGTCGAGTCGTCATGGTGACCGAGTCCGGAGAACCTGTTCGAGCCTATGGTATCGGATCTGTTCCACGTCGCATCGTCGATACGGGCGACTATCTCTACATCCTAACGGATACTCGTCTCTATGTTCTGAAAGACGAAACGCTCCATGCGATCATCGACACATTTGACGGTGGCGACTTGATTGTGGCGCAGACCGGTTTTGGACTACTCGAGAATAGACGCTTCCGCTGGTTCTGCGAGGACGGCACCTACTCTGGTAGTGTAGTTACCCGGGATCCGATTCGGCGCGTCTATGCTGCTCCGGGAGGAATAACAATTGAGACTCGCGTCCGTCGCGCGTTTGTTAGCGGGGCTCCGGCGTGGTGGGAGGGTTCCGCCCACCAGGACGCAACCAGCAACATCTTGTCTGACAGGGGCTGAAGGACTGAAGGCCGCTCCCCGACCTGCGCATAACATCTGCCAGGCTGCACGAGTTCACGAAACGCCAGGTCGTCGATGGGCAGGATCGGAATACCGACGCCGGTCTCATCGAGCAGGCCATCACGCTGCGGACGAGGGCGAACGTGTCTTCGACAGCGCCAGGGGGGCTCTTGAAGATGAGCGAGTACGGACGCAAAAGGCTCTAGTATCGCTCGGGCGTAAGAAAGCAAGGATCGCCAAGGATCAGTTCCAACGATTTACAGAGGTCATGTTGATCTTTGAGAAATCGGTAGAGCGGGGAGAACTCCCGGCTGAGATTCGGGCAGCAGTTGACACTATTGCAGATTCAGAGCGTACTAGTATTGCGCACACGTCGAATTTGGGTGCCCAGGCACTTTCAGGAGCCCTAGCTACAGGAACGAGTGGCGTTTTCGTGGGGATGGCTACATATGGAACTGCGGCTCTCATAGGCACCGCTTCTACTGGCACGAAAATCGCTGGTCTGGTGGGCGTTACAGCTAAAAACGCAACGCTGGCCTATATCGGCGGCGGCTCGCTTGCAGCCGGTGGGTTGGGGATGGCAGGCGGAGTTGCCATACTTGGAGGATTGGCGGCAGGGCCAGCCCTGATGGTTGGAAGTATCGTTGCGTATAGCAAGGCTGAGGCTAATAAAGACGGGGCTCGGTCAGCCTATTATAGGGCAAAGATAGCAGCAGAGGAGATGCGCAACGCTGAAACGGCGCTTCGAGGCATTAGGAGCGTTGCAGGCAGTTATTCTCGTGTAGCAGGAAGTATGGGAAACAGGCTTAAGGAACTCATCACAGAGGCCGATTGCGTAATCCAGGAAAAGGGTGCGGTATACGATGCTTATGCAGATGAGGACAAGCAGACGATATACGAAATGGCTCAGATGACTAAGGCGATAAACGCCTTGTTTGCAGTTCCTATGCTAGACGAGAATGGTGCTCTTACGCCCGAGATTGGTTCAGCCATCAAAACTGCGCGAAAGTCGCTAGAATTGAGTGCTGTTGAGGGTGGGGCATAGATAATGGAAGAGAAGAGGGAGGAGGAGCAGTCCCTCGCACATGTGCGGGCTACGCTGACGGGGCTTGATGCGGCACATACTGTCCACCTTCTTAGCGAAACCATCATAAAGGGCACCGCTCAAGCAACGAATGTTGCAATTGCGAAGAAGCGCATCTCTGTAGAGAAGCGCCGCGGTTATGTTGCTGAAGAACTAGAAGTCAAAAGAATCAATGAGGAGGCCTTCAAGAAGCGTCTCCAACAGGGCGCGCGCACTACAGCTAGCGATGGTCGTTCACGGGATAGTGTTGACATCGAGATTCTCAAGAACGGCAAGGTAGTCAAGCGAGTGCAGATGAAACACTACACTGGCGAAACCGCAGTAGAGCGGGCGGTTCGTCAGATAGTGCTCGAAAAGTATCAGGATAGCGACGAATTCGTGGTCCCCAAGGCGATAGCTGATGAAGTGAAGGCTAAGCTAAGGGAAAGGGCTAGTAGGGCGCAGTTAGAGGACGAAGCACGCCGTTACCAGGATGTGGAGAGTAAGGTCAAGCCCAGCAGAGTCTCTACGCTGGAAGTAGAGATTGCCACTAGATTTCCGGTTGCATATGCAACCTACAATGTTGGGAAGGCGACCGTGAGGGAAACAGGAACCGCTCTCCCATCGGCGATTAGAGATGCAGCGGCATTCAGCGCAAGCATAGAGGCTGTGGGCTCGCTTCCTGATGTTCTGTCAGGTCAGTCAAGTTTGGGGGATGCCATTGAGAGAGTCGGGACTGTGGCTGCAGATTCGGTAAAGGCCCAGGTGGCGCACACGCTTGCGAGTGTTACTGTTAGGAATGCTGCTGAAACAGTCGCGCAGAAGGGTGAGGGCAAGTTCGCAGGGGCTTGGGAATGCATGAAGAAATCCCACGGTCCCGTGAACCAGAGTATCTTCTCATCGGCGGTCGCAGATATGGCGATTTGCGCTACCGATGCTTTGGATAGCCTCTGCAAAGGGGAGCTCACGGTGGCTGAGGCGGGACAACGGATCATAGCTGACGCCTTCAGGACGGCTTATCGCCATGGACTAAGTGCATTACTAGAGCGCGGTCTCCCGGTATTAGGCCTTGGCCCTGCTGCCCCAGCTGCCTTTGTTGGATTTGTCGTTTGCTCAGTCGCCAAGAAGGTTGTTGCTGATGCAGTGATCGAGGCTGAACGGGCAAAAGCAGAAGCAGATCAACTCCAGGAACTGTCGCAGGTAATCTGCGCTGAATCTGGGGCTCAAAGAGCCATGTTCGAGGGAGAGCTTGCTATTGCGCTTAAGGCTATGGATAGGCAGTGCGAGTCCTATGAGCTTCAGATGGATGCCGCATCAGCAAGAGACGATTGCGATGCATGGTGTACGGCACTTCATGGTCTGCTTTCTATACTGGGAGTAGATGCCAGACTCATGACTCGGGATGAGTTCGATGCCTTCATGCTCTCCGACGAGACTGTCTTTCGCATGTGAACTGGAGTTGCTGCTTGCTGAGCGATGGACTGCCGTTCCGGGAAGATGCCTAAGGACTGAAGACATTCCACCGTGTAGACCGGATCCTAACTGAGCAACCGTAATTGGCTAATGAATCGCTCGGATAGAGCAATTGTCGACTCATCAATAGGGACTGCAATTCACGAACCACGTCAACAGATCTGCAACTTACGAGGTGGCGACCTGAGCACATGACTTCAGTGAAACAAGGCGACTGAGACTGCCCAGTTTTCACGAGGAATCACATCATCCGGAATTGAGAAGGTAAGAACAAGACGATGGTCAATCCTGGTCATGCTCAATGCTCTTCGATAAGGTGATGCCTAGCGGCGAACGGATCTCGGCTCACCTCGGCATTACTCCGGGAAATCGCACGCCCCAGTTTCACGCTGCTTGACCAGCATATTGGAGGTGATCAAATGCCTATGGGTCCGCTCGGGATCATGATGCGCTGGAAGGTTCTTCAGGCCGGAAAGCTCACCGAAAAAGCCAATCGCATAGTTGAATCGGCCAAGGAGATATGCGACGAGTCCAGCGAATGGCTGAGGGCAGCTGCAGACGCAGCTCAGATTGCTATTGATGAGTTTGCCGCCGGTGCTCTGACGATCAACCAAACCGTTATCACTCAGTGGTCAAGCAGAGTGACGGAACTACAATCTTGCGCCGGTTTTTCCGAGGCCGACCGAGAGGCCCAGGTGGCGATGGTGCGCGCTATTGCGCAGTCATGCGCGGACGACGCAGATGCGGTCAGAGGCAGATCACCCAGGGCTCCGTCCGGCTTTTTGGGCCTGCTAGACGTGCTTGATCCCAGGCGCTGGGCGACGCCCCCGGTGGTGCCCCTAGTTCCACCTGATGAGCTCCCATTTGACGGTTACCGCCTGCAGAGGGCCCAATCTTACCTTAAGGAGGCTGAGGAGTACCTCGAACACACGCAAGCCTGGACACAGATGTTGAGGCGCGACGAACGGAGACTGTGGCGAATCGAATCCAGCGTATCGCAGGGGAAGGACGCTCTGAGCGCATTGGCTGGCTACGTTACGGAGCTGACCCTCAACCTCATGCAGCCGTCTGAACGTTCAGACGCTGCGACCATAGAGCGATGCATGGCTCAGGCGTTGCGAGCGGTCAAAGCCATCGCCGACATCATCAGTGCGCCAATGGTTGATGAGAGCGGAGTAACGGACGCGTTTGCCACTGCGGTGCTCCGCGGGCAGGTTATCCTGGACGATATCGAGTGAGGCGGTAGCATTCTGCACGCCCATCATCGGCGGGCGAATACGCATCATAAGCGACCTGGAAGCGCACTGCCAACCTCTCACGATCCGTCGCTTGCTGGACGCAAAGGAGGTGGTTCACTGGCTCGGTCTATCGGGATAGCGCACATGAAAAGCTGACAGGGCTACCAAACAACAGTGAAAGGCAGGTATGCACCATGGAGGCTGTCAGAGTGATGGTGTTCTACGATGGCAGCTACTTTCGGCAGGGGCAGGTCTATTTCCGGTAATTTGCGCAACGCGGATGGTTTTCGCTTCCAAACCTTCATCACTTTCTGGAGACCTATGTCGCTGCCAAGGTGAAGGCAGCAGTCGACGTTACCAAAGTAGTTGCGGCCCACTACTACGACGGACGCACGAGTACGAATGTGGCAGATGAAAGACAGCTTCAGAAAGAACGCGACTTCGAGATGGCGCTTATTGTCGCTGGTATCACCCCGCATTTTCTACCCGTTCGCGAGATCCCGAAGCCGTGCCCGGGCGAAGACGATGTAAAGTATCGCCTAGCTCAGAAGGGTGTCGATGTCGAGCTGGCAATTGACGTGCTTGACTTCGCACATGAGGATCGGTATGACGTTGCTGTGCTGATCACAGGGGACAGCGATTTCGTTCCACTTGTTCGCAGAATCACCTCGCTCAATAAGCACACCTTGATCGGTCGTTTTGACTTTGATGCTTGGACTGATGACAATGGCGTGCCACATCGCCCCACGCGTGTATCAGGCGACCTAGTAGAAGCCGCCAGCTACTCGCTGAACTTCAACCAACTGGTTGGAGACCGTGACTGGAAATCTGAGATACAATCTCTCTTTTTCATGCCCAAGTAGAACCTGGCGCATTTCGTTACCCATGATGTTACTGTAGGGCGTTCCGGTTCTGGCACCAGACGGTCCCATCGTAGCCGGAACGCCTTTGGCTAGGCTTGAGCACCGGGAAGAGCGAGTGGCGTATCTAGAGTCAATCACGCACGGCGGGGCAGTCAGTGTTGAAGAACTGCTGAGAACACATGAAGCGGGGAGTGTTGATCCATGCGTGGCATAATCAGAAAGTACTTTCCTGATCGCGGATTCGGGTTCATCTATGACTACGAAGGCAAGAAGTACTTTTTCCACGTGAGCGACGTGCAGCCGCCAGAACTGCCTGAAGTAGGTGCCAGAGTCGAGTTTGAGGCGGAGAGCAGTCCCAAAGGAGCCAAAGCGATCAAGGTGCACATAATCGCGGACGCATGCCCGGCCTTTGTTCAGGTGGGCAAGGACGTGATAAGAACATCCACGATCCGGAGCTACGGCATCGCATACCAGACATTCACCGAGCAGATAGATCACCCGGCGATCGCCAAGAACGGGCCTGTTGATAGGGAGGTAAAGTACGAGGTCGCGTATGTCAAGACTGTGGATGGGTGCAGCTACATAGTGGATGAACTAGACGGCGATGAGCCGGTTGGGCAGGTGATAGCACGACTGAATGCGGTGTTTGGGATCGAGAAGCCGGTGGAGACGCCCCTGCTGGATGCGGAGAAGCAACGTGAGCAAGAGATGAGCGCGCTAATAGACAAGTACGAGAGAGATGAAGAGGAATTCAGAGCATCGGGGTGGGGCACGGCACGTAGGGTGTTCAATAGGACTCTTGCCGCGTTGCTGATCCTCGAAGACTTGTTAGGCAACTAGAGCAGGTATGCAGATGGACGCTGCAATCACAAGAGTATCCGGCTTACTCTGCTCTCCATAGCAGATTCGCCAATCGGGAGGACTGAGATATGTCTTGCGGCAAGAAGTCAGCGATCCCACCGGGTCGCATGAAGAAGACCGACCAGACCGAGGGTTCGGAGTGTCCCATTCCGAATGCTCCGGGTGTCTACAGGCACATCGACAAGAGGACGGGCGAGATTAAGTACATCGGGCAGACCGAGGATCTTCGGGTTAGGCAGCAGCAGCATGTACGCTCGGGAAGGCTCGATCCGAAGAAGCAGTGGATAGTTTGGCGAGGCCAAGCCGTCTGCGAGAAAGGACGACTTGCGCGATACCGAGAAGCAACACGTGGAACGGCATGATCCCAGCGGCAACATCTACCGCGGAGGGAACGGACGGTAGAGGGTTGAGCCCCGCGGTGTCCGCGCTGAAGTGCTTGGGAGGTAGTCTGTATTGTACTCACTATCGCCGTCTCGCATCGCTCGCCATTTCTACCACGAATGTGACCGATGCTTGCTGTTTGGATCGATTGCCAAGGATGAGAAGCGCCGGCGCGGAATCTACGTCCCGCCGTACGATCACTCCCCTGTGACCAGGGCTATCTTGCAGGGAGGGTACGAGTGGGAACAGCAGGTGATTGAGGAGAGGATCGCGGGCAAGGTTCATATCGCGCCGGGCCCGGGCGATCAGCGCGTTACTGAGAGAACCTTCGAGGTGCGCGACGGCCTCAGGTGCCTGGCTCAGATGAAGAGCGGCGAATACCTCTACCAGGCCACACTGAAGGCCCCACCGTCCTTCTATGAGGACTACAACCTGAACCCGAAAGAGGTGTCGTTCGGCCAATGCAGGCCTGACCTCATACAACGCCTGCCGGGGCGCAAGCGCGCCTTCCGCGTCATTGATGTCAAGGCGTCCGACGCTCTGAAGACGTCGCACAAGGTGCAGACCTGCCTGTATGCGCTGATTCTGCAGCATGTGCTGGATTCGCAGGGTATCGCAGGAGAGCTGTCATACGAGGACTCCGCCATCTGGCTATATGGAGCCGACTCTCCCGAGGTATTCGACGAGGAACCCATAAGGCTCTACGTGATGGAATTCCTCCGAGTTGAGCTGCCCCGCATCACGTCGTGCGATCCTCTTGAGGCGCCGTGGCACCTCAACTACAGGTGCGAGTGGTGTGAGTATTTCGAACACTGCTGGGAAGAGGCCAAAGAAACTCAGAGTGTGTCCCTGGTTCCGTATCTGACTACCGCGGGCCGCAGTCTGTTGAGAGATAACGGCGTTGATACCCTTGCGGATTTGGCAGCATTCCTCAGGCGGGCGGATGCCCCCAGCATCCTCGACGGTTCGGCCACTTTGGGCGGGCAAGAGGAGAAACTGGAGTACGCAGTCGAGGCCTTGACCACCGACGAAGTCGTGGCGTCCGGCGGCGCCACACCTGCCATGCCCCGCGGCGAGAACGTTCGCCTGGTGTTGACACTGCAGCGCGAGCCTGTATCGGGTTTGACATACGCTGCAGGTCTACTCCGCACCGGCAGCAATGAGGTGTTCTCTGCCGACAGCTACGACGCCCGGCAGTTCGTAGCGTCGTGCCCCGATGAGTGCGAGGACGTGAGGCGCGACTTCGTGCTGGCGCTCTACGAGGTCTTCCAGGAACTTGACGACTACAATGCCGCACACAGCGAGTGGAAGGACAAGAAGTCGCTTCAGACATATGTCTTCGATTCGTATGAAGCCGATCTGCTCAGGGAACTCCTGCTGGAAGCGCTGTCTGATCCAGATGTGGCGGAGGAAGCTCTGGCTCTGCTGTTTCATTTTCAGAGCGAGGATCTCATGTCGACCGAAGAGCGCCCGGATGAGACTGCGGATTCCCCTCTTGTGGCGCTCACGTCGGTGATCCGTCGACTCTTCCAAATGCCCATCGCTGTGGCCTACCAGCTGGGTGACGTGCTCGCGGCTTTCAACGACGAGGATAGCAGCGATTCGTTCAGCTATGAGGTTGACGCCTACTGGGACTTCGCCTTCTCCAACAGGCTGAAGTCCGACGCCATATTCGACGTGTGGTATCGTGGTAAGTCAGACTATGTGGAACGGATAGGGCGCCGCTTGAGGATTCGATTATGGGCAGCTCGAAATGTGGTGGACCGAATCCGTGACCACGCCGACAACCTCTTCGCTTGGCCGCCCAAATTCCGCATGCCCATGCCTGATGACTTCAGTGACCCAGTGCTTTCACGGCTAGCTTTCATGACCAGATATGAAAGCGTCATGGATTATCTGAGTATTCGCAATGTGCGCACGCTCACCCGTCTCGAAAGGGAAAGGGCGGGGACTACCATACCCATAGTCGCCGCCGGGGAGGGTATCTTCGTAACAACGTCGCCAGAGATCGAACAGCTGGTCGGCCAGTGGCGTCTTCTGCTCACCGAGGATTCCGAGGACGGCGAGATGGCGCAGATGCGCTTCGCCGACTACAGGTGGCGGAACAAGTGGTTCGTTCCGAAGAACGCGGCGCTGGCCTTCGCCGAGATCTGCGGGGAGATCGAGGTCGAGGGCGACCGCCGCCGTTTCACCCTGAGAATCAAGCCTGGCCCCGAGTCTCCCAACATCGTGCCGGGGAGGCGTTATCTGCTGCACCCAGCGTTCACGGACTTCAACACCGACAGAGTGATCGGGCGTCTGCGCGAGATCGACCAGTCCGGCGCCGCCCCGGCCACCACTGTGCTCACGTCGCCGCACTCCCTTCTTGGGCCAAGGACAGCTCTAAAGGGCCCTGTCCGCAAAGAGATCGAGAGGCTCCTGAAGCGCAGAGAGCGGCGGGATCGCTTCACAGACAGCCAGCTAGACGCGCTCAGCCACATCATCGACAACCAACTGACGCTTGTATGGGGTCCTCCGGGTACCGGGAAGACACACTTCCTAGCCCTTGCAGTCCTGACACTGCTGGAGGCGGCGACCCGCGCGCGCAGACCCATGCGCATATTGGTCACAGCCTTTACCCATGCCGCCATTGAGAACTGTCTGCGAAAGATAGATTCGCTCCGGGAGGATCTCGGCATGGATCAGGATGATGCTCCGCTCGCAAAGCTCGGGCCTGTCTACACCCAGGGTTGCGAAGGCATTGACTGTATCGATCGTGACGGGGCGATGGGGTTCATCGGGCGGAATGAGCAGTGCATTGTGGGCGGCACCGTGTACTCCATGCTCAAGGCGTTTAGGTCACAGCCCGGGCCGCGCCCGTTCGACGCAGTGGTGATCGACGAAGGCTCCCAGGTCAAAGCGGCCGAGTCACTGCTGGCCATCTCCCGGCTGTCGCCGGCGGGCCGCCTAATCATCGCCGGAGACGACAAACAGCTTTCGCCAATCATTAATGGCGTGTATCCTGAGGTCGGCCCAGACGAACCGGTGCTTCATCGCTCAGTGTTCGAGGCTGTTCGCGAGCACGACCGTGAGGCCAACACGATTACCTGCCAGCTGCTGGAGAACTTCCGCATGAACACGTCGTTGTGCAGCTTCAGCGCAGATTGTCTGTACGGACCCGGATACCGTAGCGCCAACGAAAGAGTAGGGGAGAGGCGAATGCCCATTGCCGCGCCGCGCTCAGCCGGCGGCTCGGCAAGACGTGGTTCGGCTGGCTCGCGCACTGAACGCCAGTGGGTCGAAACCGTGATCGATCCCGCCTATTCATGGACAATGTGCGTGCTGGAGGATGTCCAGACAGGCGCGGCAAACTGGGCCGAGGCAGAGCTCGTGGCGGAACTCACATGCGAACTGCGCAGACGCCTGAAGGACGAGAGCACGAATCGCCCATTCCCCGACACCATGGCCGGGGATGCGGCGTTCTGGCAGCGGGGCCTGTTCATCGTGTCGCCCCATCACGCGCAGATATCCGCCATCAAACAGGAGCTGGACAGACGCAACCTGCGCGCGCCGCACTTCGTCGACACCGTCGACAAGATGCAGGGGCAGGAGTGTGAAGTCGTCATCGTCAGCTACGGCCTGGCCGACCCGGAATGCGCTATGATCGAGGGCGAGTTCATATACAGTCTTAACCGCTTCAACGTTGCCGTTACAAGAGCCAAGTCGAAATGTATAGTGTTCGTCCCACGTCCATTGCTCAAGCCTTGTTTATCTGTACTGGAAAACCCTGAGACTGCAATGGGCGCCGGCATGATGCGCAGGCTCGGAATGCACACTGCCGCAGGCCAGGCCCTGGACTTCACAGTCAAGTGCGACATGCATCCCGAAGGCACGCGGCTGGCGGTGTACAGGCGGTGACCGACGTATGATCATAGGGAACTGGGACGGGCGCTCCACGTATCGCTGCGGCAGGAGGAAATACTGGCTTGACCGCAGCCGTCAGAGGCTCGTGCGCCTAACTGGTGAGGAGAAGGTCAGGCACAATGCCGTCGAGACGCTCATGCAGGAGTATGGATATCCGTCTTCATGGATTCATACTGAGATTCCTCTGCAGGACGGGAGCGGGCAGAGAGCGGACATCCTCGTGAAGCCGGCGAAGGCGCAGTGTGCGTTGATGGTTGTGGAATGCAAGAAGCAGGGCGTTTCGCTGACTGTCGCCCATGAAGAGCAAGCTTTCGGCTATTGCACAGCTACGGGAGCACGCTATATGGCGTTGACCAACGGGCGGGCAGTAAAGGCCTGGATGATGGATCACTATCGTCACAGCAAAACACCTGTAGATGAACTGCCACACTTTGGCCAGCTGAATATGGAGCAATGTCAGTGCGGTTTAGGGCAATTGGCAGACCAGCCCTATAGTAGTGGCGGCGAAAGCGCTCATTTGCTATCGTCTGGCACGTTCAGCGATCCGGACGCGACGGAACCTGCAGGGCGCTTGCATGAACTCATTGGCTCGAATTCGGCAGTGTTCACCGAGCCGTTTGAATGGCGCGGACACACGTTCATGGAGGACATGGGCATAGGTACCAGACCTCTGGGACGCATCAGGGGTTGTTGGTGGGATGGAGGATACCGCAGCGTGCTCGTGCTGAGCCCGGAGGGTGATGCATACGTGGTCAGGTTCAAGGTTGGTCGGAGCGACAGAGACCACGTCAGCTATCTCTATGTAGTGGTCTCAGTGGGGACTAGGAATCACTGCGCCCTTGCATCGTTCCTGGATGACTCCAGCCAGGTAGACGCCATGCGTGAGCTGATGGAGATCGGATCCGGATCCCAGTTCCTCGCCGACCTGGCGGTTGAAGCGATTGGAAGGCACGTACGCCGATCTTGAGGTCAGGTCTTGTCAAGTGGCGTAAACTGCCGCTGCGATTCCCCTAGGGTCCAGGCCCCCCCTGAACCCTCTATAGGCTCCTCACTCATCCCAGCGCTTCCGACATTTGCGCCACATTGGCAACACTGCTGAACGTTAACGCCGCAGTTCCACGTGGGCGCCGCCTTTTGTGGTGTTCACACAGCCGACCGTTCAGTCTTGTCGCATCGAGCAACTGCATCATGGAGGACTCCTGCGAGTCGCTGGGTCTGTTTGGCAAGTAGAGAGTGCATAGGTCGGAGGCAAAAGAGGCAGTGGAGAAGTGTCTGCGAAGAGTAATGGTGCGCACCGAACGCCTGGCTGCAACGCCTGACCGCGGCGGGATGGTTGAGGAAGTGCGTGATTCGTGCATTGTTATGCCCCGGGATCTCAGATCGTTCTGCGCGGTAGACCGCGTGGCTCGCAGCCTGGGCGCTCCTGATGCAGTGGAATACTGGAAGTCCGCGCCGTACATCCTAAACTGCATGGACAAGAGCGCATACGACTTGAAGAGGCGGCTTGAGGACTACATCACAGGTACCGATTACCATGAGGCAGCTGAGGAAGCGATACGCGCAGCACTGAAGACACAGCTGAAGTGGGATGACGTAAACCACTACAGGAAGATAGATCCCGCTAACGGAAGGCTGCGTGTCCTCATGCGGAATACGATTGACACTGCCTTATGGCGGCTTCTATGGATTCCTCCTTCCCTGCCGTATTGCCGTCCGGCACGAGAACCTTACTCAGCCGTCCCACGAGAAGGGTTCACCAAGTCGCTTGTGTTCTCAGCGTGGCAGGTTGTCCCGAAGGTCATTGCTATGCTGTGCAGCTACGAGGCGGAGAGACGAGCAGCTGTCGAGGCAGGCGTACGCTCAGTCCGTTACAGTAGCGATAAGCGCAGCACTGGCATCCTGAGATTCGACAGAGGCGCAGGCGGATTCCCCGAGAATATGGCTAACCTGACCCTAGCCTACCCGTGTTGGACACTAGCTACCATGATCGACCCTGCGAAAATCGCGGCTAGCTGCGTGGGCCATGGTGCAGGTGAGATTCCGGAGGAGTCAGTATTGCTGAAAAGGGCGGCGGCAGAGGTGCGTAGCCTCCTGTCACGAGTTCGAGTGGGATCGGGTACTGAGACTTGCGGCAGTGGTATAACGGGTCGAGGCACGGCTGTGAACAAGCGGTCCCGATACTGTTCTACCGAGTACTGGACATGGATGTCCATGGCGGCGCTGGATGCTCACTACAGTTCTGAGCTGTCAGGGCATTGGCTGCATTCGGAGGACTGCTGTGCCGGCGAGAGATGGAGCGCAATGGTGCGATCTAGGTCCGACGATGGGGACTCGGCTGGCTTTCGAGAGCACGTAGAGGCGTTTGTGCGCGGATTCGATGAGCTAGAGGGACATAACCGCTCCCGCAGCGCGCGGCGGCGTGGGCGAGCTATACCAGAGCGTGTCCTGGACGGGGTGGCCGAGACGCTGGCCAAGGTGGCCATTGGATCGCCGGCGGTTGTGACTCTTCGGGCCATGTGCAGATTGCTCAGAAGCAGGCCTCCCGCCGACACGGAGGGAATGATTCTGATGAGCTGTGCAGCGAAGGTAGCTCTGGCTTTCAGGGACATGTTCAATTTGCCGGAGTCGTCTATCTTGGTTCAGAAGAAGCGGACCAAGACCTCAGATCCTTACCGCGTCAGCGTGCTGGACTACTGCATCAGCGGAAACTTGCAGTCGGTGATGGATGAGTACCTCCATGTCCTCAGTGACTCAACTGGGACTGCGGACACCGACCTCGCAACGAATCTGCGAGCCATTTGCGACAAGGTATGCAGTGCCCTTACGATAAGGACAGTCGCCCTGGATTTTGATGAGATTTCGTACAATGCTCATGACGGCTGCGAAGACCAGCTGTTGCTGGAGAACCACCGAATTCGATGTAAGTTTGCCATCAGGCTAGGAGACGGCAAAGACAGCGCAGACGATGCAAATGACCGCGCAGTGCGTTCAGCACAGGTAATGTCGGCTTTCAACTCGCCGTTTCGTCCCTTCATCCTCGCTACCACCTCAACAGGCCAGGAGGGAGTGGATCTGCATCAATACTGCCATGAGGTCTACCACTGGAATCTGCCCACCAACCCGGTGGACCTTGAGCAGCGTGATGGTCGCGTACACAGGTACAAATGCCACACCGTACGGCGAAACCTTGCGCTCGATTTGGGTATGAGTGCCGTCTGGCGCAGGATTAGTCGACCTCCGGGGTTAGCTGATCCATGGGGGCTCATGTTCCAACGGGCATTAAGAGCTAGAGGGGCCGGCAGAAGCGATCTCGAACCGTTCTGGGTGTACGAGCCTGCGCAGGGCTACAGAACTCGCCGGCATGTCGCGTCTCTACCCATGAGTTGGGAGATTCAGGCCGTGAATACGCTGCATCAGCGTCTAGCTCTATATCGGATGGCCTTTGGCCAGCCACGGCAACAGGATCTGGTTGAGTACCTACAGGCTCAGATAGGCGATGGGGAGATTCCCCAGTTACTCAAGGACTTTCGGATCGATCTGAGTCCGCCGTCTTCTTAGGGCAGCTGGCTTAGTGGGGTTCAACACTTGGCCTGCAGGTGCTCGACATGCGATGATTGCGGTAGAGTGCCGCGTTTTCAAGCGACAACTGCATCATCCTCGAGAGGCTGTGAAGGCAGAAACGCACCGGCGATAGACGAGGCAGAGCACCTCGGACTTTCAGCGTGGTCGCCAATGCTGGTTTCATGAAGGATATGGAGTAATTGTCGAGAATATATGACATCGCAGGATCGTGCAGCCGTCGAAGGCACTTGGTCGCTGCAGGTGGTGCCGCATGGATGCCGCGTCGTGTATGGCAGAGCTGAAAGAGCGCATGGAATCGCAGCTTGTTGGTACATGCAGCCGTCTAGGGCTGATGAACTGGTCTCGCCAGCGTATCAGGAAACGAGCGTAGGAGGATGAGATGGCTGAGGAAGCGAGAGCCTCGGGCAATGGAACCACGGAGGCGCGTTTTGCCAGGCTTGTAGAGCGGATCATGGACAGGAGCGCAGTCCCGTTCATCGGCGCTGGAATATCATATGGGTCGACCTGCCCTAGGGGAAGGCCGGTGGCAAAGACATCGTACATGATTAATCGGGTGTGCCGGAATCTGCAGTGCTACGGAGATTGTCAAGCGCAGATGTCTCGAGGAGAATGCAACAGCCCCCGCTCCTTGGCGTATTGCTGTGACAGGTTTGTGTGGGAGACAACCAGCAGAGGATCACGATACCCATATCAGTCCCTCGTTTACAGAACACTGCGCATTCAGGACTTCACCACTATCTGTATCGTACCGGCTCATCGATATCTGGCGTTCCTGGCTCGAGAGGGCGTCATCGAGGAGATAATCACCACCAATTTCGACATTTGCATTTCTAGAGCCTTCGTAGACACATTTGAGAACCAATGCCTGCATTCCGACAAGCATTTGAAGGAGATTGCAAATCTCCATGAGTATAGGAACGGCGCGGGCTTCCGAAGCGCGGATGGTAGACCGGTGCTCAAGGTATACTACATCAATGGATGCTCGGAGCGTCTCGCGCGCAGTTCAACGCACCACCGGTGGTCCGATCGGGAAGCGCTCGCCAAGACCATCCTGCTCACAGGATCCCAACTTCAGGACTGGCGTGATCGGCACTGGAGCCGGGAATTGCTTAGGGACCGACTTCGTACTCGATGCCTTGTCTTCAGTGGCTTTGGCAGTCCGGAGCCTCAGGTCAAGCACACGTTCACTCAGATCTGTGAGGAGTTCGGCAGCTCGGGCAATAGAGATGGCGCTCCGACACTAGACAATCGCGGTCCTGAATCACCTAGGGAGTCCTCGGACGCGTGGCAACAACCCAATGCTCCGTTTGTGCACGCGTATGAAGAATGCCTTTCCTTCGATCAGAAACAGATGCTCTTCTCGTTCCTTCATTCATGCGGCGTAACCCTGTCGGAACAGAACCTGTCAGTCTACGGCAATTGCCTGACCGGCCGGGACGGTTCGTTCTGGCCGGGCACTGCGGGGGGTAGGGCGCTCGCTGCCGATCTGCTGTGGAAGTACGTGTACATGGCTGTGTTTTGGAAGCTGCTTTGTGCACAGCTTCGGCCCGGAACGACCTTCTGGCACGTGGTTGATGAGGCATCCTATGGCTCACATGCCCTGATGGCTGAGCTTACAGACTGGCTGCTCCCTACGCCGTCGCTTGGCGATGACTCAAACATGCATATTTTCGGGAGATTGCAGGCAATGCTCGATCTAGATGGCCATTCAACGCTTCTGTCAAGGTGGATGTGGCATGTTAGGTATCGTCAAAAGGTCTGGAAAGACAGCAGCAGTTGGTACTGTGCACTGGCCGATAGGCCAGTACTTGTGCCAGCGTTCTTTCTGGTGCTCTATTTGCTATACGGGAGACATACTACCGTCCTGTCGCCTCAGGCCTCCTGTGAGTACATCAAGCAGAGAGTCAATTGCACTGACATACTTGGAACCTACTTCAGGTACGACGAGCTAAAGGCTGGGCCGAAGATGCTGATCACGCTGACTCACCCTGACTGCGCATTCAGCTCGACCGAGACGCTGCCTTATTCGTCTTGCCTCGGGAACGTGGGTACCATAGTGCAGATACTGGTCGGACACTCTGTCAAGGCGAAGTCTATGAGGATCAGGGCCATGGACAAGAAAGATGAGGAAGCAACAGCTACGCGTTTCATCCACGTATACTCAATACCGCTTAGCAGTCTGCTCCGAACCAATGCAGGCGTTTCATCGACTGCTGATTCGATACAGAATGTGTTTACACGCAACCTTGCCCATTGTAATCTCCTTGTCGATGAGGATCGGCCTCGCATAAGCCGTGTAGCGCGACCGGTAATGGAGGTGCATGCCATATGAGTGTCACAGAAGCGGGTCTGGAACTCAGCCAGCGGACTGCGCCATTTGGACCACTCCGGAGAGCCGAGCTACGGCTGGATGATGACACCAAGCGATGTGCGCTGCCGCCCGACTGTGCTGTAGAGCTGGACTGCGTGTACTTGACGGACATTGCCCTTTGCGCAGTCGTGGTTCAGCGGGAAGGCGTACAGGGTCATCAGGTACGGTGTGCCAACGACATTGCACGCCTGATGAGAACCATGGCGGCGTGCGCAATCCAGCTTGGGCTATTCGGTCCTTGTATCTGCATTGCTCTCGCGGAAGATCAGAACCTATTGCAGGAACTCCAGTCTGCCTCGAGCAACCAGGACTGGCACCGTGGAGATTTCGCCATGCTTCCAGTTGATTCCATCGCCGCGGTCTCGGAGTGTGTATCGAGGGCCGTGTTAGGCACGGGGACGAGCGAAATGAGTGCTCCATTGAAGCCGATAAGCACCGAAACGTTTATCCGCAGGCTCAACGACAAAGGGGACTCGATGAGCCTGTCAGAGCTTCACCGTGCTTTGATCTCCCAGATCATCACCATATTGCGCCATGCTGCTGAGACCAATCGAGACGGTGACACCGAGTACCTTAGGTCTGAGCTTGACGCTTGGATCCAGGGGCGACTGGACTGCATTGGCGAGAGAATGAGAGAGGCTGATTTGGATGCCACAGAGAATATGTAGAGTCAGAACGATCACAGCAGAGGGTTTCCGCGGATTCGTCAAGGCCAAGACCTTGGACACAGACGCAGACATCGTCCTAGTGACAGGTCCTAATGGATTCGGAAAAACTAGTCTCGTGGACGCACTATGCTTGGCGCTAACTGGACACTACTACAAGGAACGTGTGCCCGTCATCTCGGTGGGGCGGACGGACTGTGCCACGGTTGCCATAGAGGCACTGATGGAAGATGGAACGCAGGACAAGCTCGTAGCCACCGTATCCGGCCCCAATGAACATGTTGACTGGGACGCTGGCAGTTGGAGAGATGTGCCGGCAGATCACAGGAAACTCGCTGTTAGAGCCGGGTTTCTCTCTCAGGATGTCTTGCATCACCTGTTCGAAGAGCAAGATGCCGAAGTTCTGCTCAAGGACTTTCTCGTTGAGACTCCCGTTTCCATCAGCGAAATTGTGAAAACGGTCGATGCTACCAGAAAGGCCGTGCGTAAACGGATATCCGAATTGCAGATGCAGCATCAGTGGGCTGAACACAGCACTGCGGACTCGAGAAAGCGGCGTCCAAGCAAGGCACAGACGCTGGAATCGGTGTGGAATCTGGCTTGGCAGACGACTGATGCGAGGAGTCTGTATCCCCAGCTGAGTCGGTTTCCTAGCCTGGTGTCTGGTGAACCTCCGCTCATGAGACACGACTGGCTAGATCGCATCAACCTGTTCGCGGAGAGGTGTGCAGAATCGCTAGGAGAATCGAAAGAGCCGATGAGCTTCATTGGGAACCTCAACCTCATTCTGCGGACCACGGTACGCGTAGACCGCGAGATTGAGAGCCTCCTAGTGGCTCGAGAGATCGAGCTGGGTCATGTGTCAGGGTTGCTGGACAGGCTAGCTGATACGGATATCGTTCTTCGAGACTCAGATCTCCATGCACTCCAGGGACTAGTGGATAGCCTTGAGCGCGACACTCGTGTCCTCACGGATGAGATGGCGCGCATTCAAGCAGTAGAACGGCATTTCCAGACTAGATCGGCATCTGGAGCAGGGTTGGTTGATGTACTAGCTACTCTATCGGAGATGGGCAGTGAGTGGCTGAACGCGCCTCCAACGTTCTCCCCAGATCTGGGTGTACCCATAGACGTGATCAATTGGTTGAAGCTTGCGATCAGTGATCTGGAACACTACAGCCCATCGCTGCATATGCAGCTTGCTGAGTTCCAGCGGAACCTCGCCCTGAGGCGCACCGAAACTAGCGACCAGCTTGCGCAGGCCGAAACTCAACTGAGAGCCGCAAAGCAGCGCATTAGCGATTCACAGCAGGTGCTAAAGCTTGCATCCAGGGATTCGAGGTTCGGTGAGGCAGTTGCTCAGCTTCTGGCCTGTGGTTCCACGACCGTTACAGGCAGCATCCTCAGGAATCGCATGGGTATTCGGGAGCAGCCTACTCGAGTTACTGCGAACCCGCTCGACGAGGTCAGCAATGCCACGAAGTCCTGGATGGAGATGGAGATAGAATACGAGAAAGCCCAGAGGACGAGTGCTGCCGACTCTGCCTACATAGCGGCAAAGGCGGACCTTGACGCTCTGGACGCCGCCCTTGATGCCGAGTTCAAACAGGGTACATCGGTAGTCCGCAATGTCGAGATCGTCCCGGCTGACCTGATCACAGCGTTTTCCAATGCCATCACTAATGCTGCAAGTAATTTTCGTCCCGTGCGCGGAATCTTGCCAGTTCGGTTGCACGAAAGCCGGGATCGAGGCAAGTCTAGGTGGATCATTGGATCCTCTGACGGCAGATCGCTCAACTGCTTTTCTACGGGGCAAAAGGCACAACTTGCGATATCGATTACGCTGGCCCTGAACGCTTCGGTACGGAGCACAGTCTGGTTCGATGTCATGGCATTTGATGACTTTACAACGGCTCTCGACATGAATCAGATACCCGGACTGTCAGGCTTGCTACGGCAATTGGCATATGGTTCGGGAATGGTTCTCGGTACGGATGCTAGTTCTACTCGTCGCCAACTGTTCATCGTTTCGCATCATGAGGAGATGACAAATCGACTTCTTGACTTTCTGCTTCCTCCCGCTGGGAGATCAATGCGAATACTGAACTTCGTTGGCTGGGATCCAGATCACGGCCCGGACGTGCGCCAACTCGCGGTCATGCCCGGAGCATCAGCTGAGTCAGAGCGGGAGCGGCTCGCGAATCTGCTTAGGTACAGATTCGATGATCGCATCGAGAGCTGATTCGGGCCTATCGTTACTACTGTGGGGTGCACATTCGGTGTCTGGGGTCGCACTGCTGGTTCGGAACTGGCAGCCTCTGTCACACGTCAGACCAAAGCGGAAAACCATCAGTAGACTATCCAGTGCGCAGAAAGGCGAGGCAGAGATTCTCGCGAACACACCGTCATAGGCGTACCCAAATGCGCGAGGCGGCGACGTGGCGAACCAGGTCACGTCCTGCATGTCGGTGTCAGCTGCCACTGCCTGCCCGTCGACATCGCCTTCTGCGTGTTCTGATGCGATCGTTCACCCGTTGCTGGTCAAGCGATCCGTTGTTCCCGGCGAACCCCGCAGATCAGGTCCAAGCCAAGCACGCCCGGCGTGAAATCAGGTCTCCTGGTCAGTGGTTCGCTGTGGTCGCCATCCTAGCTTCCTCTGAGTTCTCCCCTGAATGCCTTCCTGTCTGCCCATAGAGCCAGTCGCTTCCACCAGACTGGGCCGCGCATCATGCCGAATGGGCATGTTACTGGCCATACGATGTCATTGGGCCGCAGGAGACCCCACAGCGCGTATGGGGGGAGGTAGACTGCGGTCAACATGGGTTTGTACGTGCTTGTTGTGGACGAGCTGGGTGTCCTACCCCTGCATCGTCACGCAGCCGAGCTACTGTTCCAAGTGTATGAGCAAGGGAGCGTGGCCATTGCCACGAATCTCGGATTCGGACACTGGAACACGGTGATCAACCACGATCGGCAGACCGCGGCAGTTAGCCGGTGCACGTTTTACCAAACAGAGGCAGTTGTGCAGCAGGTGGAATCTGACCCACAACGAACCACTCGGCTAGAGACACGATACCCATGCAGGCGCTCGTGTCTGGCCGTCATGCACCCCGCTGAATGCACATCTGAGGAGGGAATCCCATGGACGAAATCGAGTATGAAAGAGAGAAACTCTACGAGGAAATCTGGGCACAGCCCATAGGAGACGTGGCAGAACGCTACGGGGTCACGAATGAGGCTATTCGTAGAGTCTGCGAGACACTCTGCATACCAGCTCCTCCCGTCGGATACTGGCCGCAGCTGTACGCCGGCAAAGATGTCCAACGAGAGCCTCTGCCACAGTTCTCGGGGGCAACCACGGTCCGCGTTTCCCGTCCAAGAGGCAGAGGCGCCACAGCAAGGAAGGCGTCAAAAGACCTGCTCACATTCTTGCCTGAACAGGAGCGGCAGCGGATTCTTGGCATCTGCCAGTCAATTGAAGTGAGAGACAAGCTTTCTGCACCTCATAGACTGATTGCGGAGTTCCTCGATGAACTCCTGGCACGCCGAAAACGCGAGAAAGAGCGGCAGCGCCGGAGTTCGAGTAACTTCGGCTCATACAATATTCCGCCGACGCAGGATGAAGACAAGTCCGTACTGGACATACAGGTGTCAGAGGACCAGCTAAACCGAGCATGCAGGATTCTTGATGCGTTCATAAAGGGCGTTGAGGAATTGGGCGGATCAATGACTATAGACGCCAAAGACAGGCACACCTATGCCCTGATGGGAAAGGACCGCATTCGGCTCAAACTAGTCGAGAAATCGAAATGGACTCCACATGTGCTGACAGCCCAAGAAGAAGCCAGGCGGAAGAAGGAAAGGCATTTCTCTGCTCCCCCGTACGATGAGGTTCCCACGGGAGAATTCGAGCTTCAGTTCCTGTATGATTACTCTTCGAAACGTGTTTTCAAGGACACTGCCAAGCAGTCGCTGGATTCGGTTCTTGGTACTGCATTGGTGGCGCTTCTCGAAATCGGGGAGAGCCTTCGGGTTGCGCGTGAGGCACAGGAGGCTGAAAAGCGCAGGCGGTTGGAAGAAGAACTGCGGAGGCTCGAAAGAGAGGAACTCCAGCAGGCCGAACTAAAGCGTGTTCACACTCTCGTGCACAAGGCCATGGATTGGCAGACTGCAAATGAGATTCGTGCATATGCCACGGCGGTAGAGTCAAGCCTGGCTGGCGTATCCGACCCGAACACACTGGAAGAGAAGAGAAGATGGGTTCAGTGGGCCATGGAAAAGGCAGATTGGCTTGACCCAACAGTCGCGGCAACCGACCCCATACTGGGATTACACGATCACTTTGCTGTTGGCAGAAGGAGTATCACAAAGGAAGATCCCTATTCCCCCTGGCCATAGTCTCTACTGCTCCGGGTCACATCGTGTCAAGTGGTGCAAATCGCACATAACGATGCTGCGGCAGCAGGAGCTGAGGCTCGATCGGCACGCGGTTGTGCTCGTTTTGGCCAACGCCGAGGTCATTCCATGGTTGGCCATTACATGCGGCAGCCTGCCGATGGAGCGTGCGGTGTTTTGCCCTACAGCTGCTAGGTGGGTGGCGCTTACGATTCTTGAACGCAGGGGATCCTTACTGCCTGGGCCGACTCTCCCTTCTTCTTCCTGCCGTAACTGGCCTTGAGGGCGAACTTCACGCTGCTGCCGGGTTGACTGCAGCTTTGGAGAAGATGTCGTACCGCGACGTACGCGTCCCCGTGCCCCCAACTGTGCCCCATCGTCGCGCTGGATGCACCCGAAGTGTCCGCTTTCGGGATACGGCTCTACTGTGCCGCAGTAGGACTGCACTCCCTCGCCTTGGCCCTCATGCCAATCCCGCCTGCACAGTGCGGTGTGCCTGGAAGCCCGTATGCATTTGAAACCATTACTTATAGAATTCACCAAGGACGTCTTTGCGGTCTGGGTGCAGGCGAGTCGGATCCAGAATCCATAGTTGTTCGTCTCCGCGACTCCAGGCCTTCTCAAACCCAACCTGGGCCCAATAGTCCCGGATTTTCCGGAAGGCTTTACTCCGGGATATCTTGAAGTCGCCCAGGCGCAGGTCGGCTGAGGACGAGTCATCGGCCACTGGGCTGAACTGGAGAGGGTAGGGCATGATGACTGGCAATACGCTGTTGGGTGCAAAACAATCAAGAATTCTGTACAGTGCCCAGATACCCAGCCGGCGACCTCTGAACTCTGGCAACACTTCGATCCTATGGATTATGAGAATGCGCTCCACGAGCATGTCCTCAAAGGCGCTCTTCAGGTCGCCATCGCGTCCTAACAGGCCAGGCGCGTATGAGTACGTGATCAAATCGCCGTCAAGAACGTCATGTAGGGTTAGGCCGCATTCGTACTTGGCTCGGGCGTAATCAACGATGTAGAGACTTGTGCGCCCGGCTAATGCAGAGATTTCATCTTCGTACTCAGCCGTGATTTCGCCAGAGATCTGCGTGATATGCTCGTACTCTTCACTATCGTTGAGCGAACTGACCAGAGTGTGAGTGACTGTAAACAGCACGTCATCCTCGTTGCGCTTGTCCACTTGCCTTTCCTCCCCGTATGCGTCCAGCGGATCCGCGTGTCAGCGGCGGCGTCAAGTGCCCCCGACAGAACCGCCAGACAGAATCCCGTCCGCCCGATACCATTGCTCTCATCCCATGCGCATTCCGCTGAAGACCGTCTAGCTAGTCCGGGCGACATCGTCCACTTGCTCTGGGCCAAGGAATCCAGCGTTTCCGGTAAGTCCCGGCTGACCAGGAGCGAAGCGACGCACGTAATGGGAGCATATCCCTTGTGCAATGGTTCGCCATGGTCGCTGTTCCACCTTCCTCATCGCCTCCCCTTTCAGCGTATTCTGTGTGAATTGTGAACAAGGCGGTAAAGGACTGCGTTGGCCACACGCGGACCGATGATGGATGCGTGCCAGTCTTCTACAGGAAGTTGACTGGCAATGATTGTGGAGGGCAGCTGGCTGTGATCATCGATGATCTCCAGGATGTCGCGGCCCCCTGAGGATCCCAGCGGCGCCGTTCCCCAGTCGTCCAGAACCAGTACGCGTATCGCCGACAGCCTGCTTAGCATCTTCGGGCCCAATCCGTCGCCGCGAGCGATGGCTAGCTGGTATAGCAGGCGCAGTGCTCTGTAGTACCGCACGCTGAACCCGTGACGACAGGCAGAGCGGGCCAGGGCGCGCCAAACAGGGCTCATGCGACTGGCAATGGGTTCCTTGTGCCCTTGGCTCTGATCGTGTACCAGAGTGGGAGGGGATGGCGCAGTTCACCGAGCATCCCACCTGGATCAGGGGCAGGGTGTGGTCGAGTAGTTCCGCAAGGCATCAGCTT
>DHON01000025.1:9809-29970 GCA_002409965.1 Firmicutes bacterium UBA5389 | reverse complement strand
GGAACTTGCTCCGCGTTGCGGTCGGCGTTGACCAGCGCATCGCTACTGCCCATGTCGCCTAGCCCCAGCGAACTGGCCATCGATGAGCCGGAATCTGACCCGGGCGTTGAGCCATCCGCGGGTGGCATAACCTGGGATCGTCACATTCTGACGAAAGTTTTGCAGATAGCGGCCAAATGTGAACATAGGTGCATTCATTATTGACCATAGGTACATTCATTACTGAGCATGAGTGTGTTCATTGCTGAGCATATGCCGGCAAGTTTTAGGACTGCCACTGGCTCGGCAAGCCAATCGGTAGTCGTCCGGCAACAATTGCTGGGAATTCGCCGCCCAGAGGCACCGCCGAGGCCTGCAAACTAGCTGACACTGGCAGTGAAGCGGGGCTAAACGGGTCATGTGCTCACCTTTTGCAGCGCTCGTTTCAGAATGTGAGCACATGTCCCGGATCTTTCGTCAGATATTGAGCATCCCATTTGTTGCCATGCGCCTGGGCATGCAGTCACCCGCTTTTCTGCCCCGACCTCCCGCGCGCCGCACCGCACTGATGCCCGCCTCTCGGCCCTGCCCGCGGCCCCCTGCTCGTAGCTGCGGCCCGTGTGTGGGAGGAACTTGCTTCGCGTCACGCTCCCCACGGGCGGGCTCAATGGGATCGATGGGATCGACGGGCTCGACGGTCCCGACGGGCCCCACTGGCTCGTGCTACTTCGCCTTCGCCCGGGCCTCGCATATCTCGATGATCACTCTATCCGCATCGTGCATGCCGCCCCGGTTGAGCTCGGCGATGTTCTCCGCCGTTTGCTCAATGCGGCTGTCCACGATTCCCTGCGGCCTCGACACTCCTTTGCCCTCCATCGCGAGAAGCGCGGCGGTGTAGGCCTCGGCGCCTCCGATCCCTACTTTAAGTGAACAGCTCTCCTTGGCGCCATCGCACACCATTCCTGCGGTCTCTGCAAGTACGATCTGCATGGCGGCAACTGCCTGCTCCGGCCCGCCGCCCATCAGCCACGCTACGCCGGCAGCGGCTCCTGCGCCGGCTGCCACCACACATCCGCATACTGATGAGAGGCGTCCCACTCGGCTCTTGACAAGGCTGGTGGACAGGTGACTCACAGCTATGGCGCGAGCTATGTCGGACCGGCTCTTGCCAAGCTGCTCTCCTGCGAGCAGGACCGGCAGTATAGCAGTTATCCCATGGTTTCCGCTCCCCGCGCTGCTCATCACGGGCAAAAGCGCGCCGGACATGCGCGCGTCTGAAGCCGAGTAGCAGTAGCGGCGTATCGCATTCCCCAGATCGTCGCCTATCCGCCCCTGCTCAAGCAGCCCACTGAGCCCGATGCCGAAACCGAGGCCTGAGTAGTTCTGATTGTCTAGGCCATACTCGGCCATCTGTCGGTTGATGCGAGCGCCTTCCATGATGAACTCGACATCTTCGTCATCGATCTGCTCAACCAGGCTCAACAGCTCAATGTAGGACATCTCGCGCACCATGTCAGGCACCGATACGCCATTGCCCCCCACGCCGGCGCATGCTCCTGCTCCCGCTCCCGCCGCACCGCGTTCACCGCCAGGCTCGCTTGCGCCGTCTTGCTCCAGCACGATTCCATCCATTGCAACCCGGGTTATGCGAGAGTGCTCATGCTCTATCACACAGGTAGCGACATGCTTCGCGCCGCGCGCCTGGGCTTTCACGTACACTCCCGAGCGGCCCGGGTCGTGGACGATCTCCACCCTGCCGTCATCGAGCCACTTCCGGGCGACCTCTACGTCGTCGCGGGTAACTGCCTTCAGTACCTCAAGTCCGTACTGAGAGTGGCCGCACTGCACGGCAAGTGCAGCGGCCATTGGGTTGCCTCGGGCGCCGTCGCATCCGGGGATGCCGACATCGAACCCATTCTTGTATATGCTGCCGCTTACCTCAACCCTTACGGACACTACATTGTCTCGCCCGAGCTCTTCGCACGCCCTTGCCACTGCAAGGGCGACGGCGCCGGGCTCAGTGCACCCATAGGCTGGGCGAACTTCGCTCCTAAGAAACTCCTTCAGAGATAACATGGCCGTCTCCTTCTACAGCTACTCGACGATCTTTCCCGGATTGAGTATTAGGCTCGGGTCAAAGGCCGTCTTGATAGCCTTGATCATCCCGATCTGGACAGGATCCATGAGGCGCGCAAGATGCTTGGCCCGCTTTGCGCCGATCCCATGCTCTCCTGACATGTTCCCGCCGTGTTTGTAGGTCGCCGAGTACATTTCCTCCAGCACGTGATCGCGGGTCTCTGACCATGTGCGATCATCCATAGGCCCTCTGAGCAAAGTTGCGTGGATATTGCCGTCTCCTGCATGACCAAAGCAGGGGATACTCACATTGAACCTCCGCGCAGTCTCCGCTATCTCGTCCAACATAGCCGGTATCTCAGATATCGGCACAGTGATGTCTTCCATGCAGTAGACAGGACTGACCACTCGAAGGGCCTCGGCAATGCACTTCCTGGCCTTCCAGATTCGCTCCTGAGTCGAGAGATTGTCGGCCACGTACACCTCGAGCGCCCCGTGCTCTTGGCACAGCTTGCCGATTCTCTCATAGTCGGCCGCGACCTCTGCCTCGCCATTTCCTTCGAGCTCAACTATGACGTATGCTCCGGCATCGCTGTGCGGCAGCGAGGCGTTGAGGTAATCCTCCGCCGCCTTGATCGATTGACTATCCATGAACTCTATGGACGTTGGGACCACACCGCCATCGACCATTATCCGCGGCACAACCTCAATGGCTGTCTGCATGTCGGCAAACGGCGCAAGTAGGTCCACCGTGAACCTGGGCATAGGCACAAGCTTGAGCCATATCTTCGTGACAACCCCGAGCGTGCCTTCGGATCCTACTATCAGGTGGACCAAATCGTATCCGGTAACGTCCTTTACGCATTTGCCCCCCAGCGTCGTCATCTCGCCACTGGGCAACACCACTTCCAAGCCGTAGACGTATCGCGATGTTGTGCCGTATTTGACCGCCTTGTTGCCTCCGGCGTTCTCGGCAACGTTCCCTCCTATGTGGGAACTCTCGGCGCTACAAGGGTCGCCGGCATAGAGCAACCCCTCTTCCCTGGCCCGTCTCTGTATCTCGCCAGTGGTTACTCCCGGCTCGACCACCATGAAGAGGTTCTCCCGGTCAATCTCGAGGATTCTATTCATCCGATCGAGCGAAAGTACAATCCCGCCGTATACAGGGACGCATCCTGCAGACAGTCCAGTGCCTGCTCCCCTCGGGGTGACTGGAACGCGTTCCTCGTTGGCAAGACGAAGTATCTGGCACACCTGCTCTGCGTTTTCCGGTTTGACAACCACATCAGGCATGCGAGTGTAGGCTTCCTCTGACACTTCGTCGTGGGCGTATGGAGCCATCTTCTCACGATCGCAGAGCACTCCCGATGGCCCGACTATCTGCCCCAGCCGCTCGATTATCCCGTCTGTCACGGGGCAATACGATGTCATAACCGCTCACCTCGCATCACAGCGCTTTGTGCGCCTTGGCGCGCTGCAGTTTTTCGATGATCTCCGGCACCACTTGGAACAGATCTCCGACTATTCCGAAGTCGGCCACTTTGAAGATCTGCGCGTCCTTATCCCGGTTTATGGCCACGATCGTCTCGGCCGTCTGCATTCCTGCAAGGTGCTGGATGGTTCCGGATATCCCGATTGCGACATATAGCTTGGGAGACACAGTCTTGCCGCTCAGGCCGATCTGGTGTGAATAGCCTATCCACCCCAGGTCAACCACGTCTCTGGTGGCGCCGACCGCTGCCCCAAGCTCACGCGCGAGATCCTCGACAAGCTTGAACCCGTCTCTCGTCTTCAGCCCTTTGCCGCCTGCGACGATGACTTCCGCATCCTGAACGCTGACTTCCTGAGTTGCGTCGGCCACAAACTCCAGCATCTTCTCAGACGCCGACGATGCCGCCTCACGCTTGTAGGCTTTGACGACTACCTCACCTCGGCGCCCGGGATCAGCCGGAAGCGGCCGCGCCGACTTCGGACGCACGGTAGCCATCTGAGGCCGAGCCACAGGGGTCTTTATGGTAGCCATCACGTTCCCGCCTATCGCGGGCCTAGTCTGAAGCAGCAATCGCTCTTTCTCATCTATGTCCAGACCTGTGCAGTCAGCGGTGAGCCCCGTCATCAATCGCGCCGCTACCAGCGGCATCAGGGTCCGCCCAGTGGTCGTAGCCGCGGCCAGCACCACTTCGGGTTTGGCTTCTTCGATGAGTTCGACGACAGCGTTGCAGTACGTTCGCGGCAGGAACCACTCGAGCGCAGGATCGTCAATCACATATGCAGTATCTGCGCCTCTTTGCACTATCTCCTGTGCGTACTGCTGCAGGCCGTGTCCCAAGATGACGCACGAGAGCTTGACACCTAACTTGTCGGCGAGCGCGCGCCCGCGAGCGAGCAGTTCAAACGTGACAGAATGAACCCGCCCACCGCGCTGTTCGCCGATGACTAGAACGCCTTCGTAATCCACTGATCTCACCTTCCACAGGGCTATCTCAACCCTCGACTATCCAGGAACTTCAACAGGTTGTCAGTTGCGGTCCCGCTGTTATCCTGCGTGTAGAGGACGGTGTCCCTGGAGAACTTGGGCCTGAATACTCGCACGACTCTAGTTGGAGACCCATGCAACCCAGTATGGTCCGGACTTAGACCGAGGTCTTTGAGAGTCAGAACTGGAATCTTGACGCTTCTTGCCGCGATCTTGCCGTCAAGAGTGGGAAACCCAGGCTGGTTGATGTCCTTGACTACGGTCAGAACAGCAGGCAACGACAGTCGAAGGCGTTCGAAGCCGTCTTCCACAACTCGCTCTACGTCGACGTAACCGTCTCCAACATGAATCGACCTAACGTACGTGGCTACAGGAACGCCGAGGAAGCTGGACACCATGGGTCCTACCTGCCCAGTCTCCCCATCCGTGGCCCTCTCGCCGCACAGAACAAGATCGTCCGGCCCGATCCGGCCTCCGCAGATCACCTGTGCAGCCCGGGCCAGTGGTATCGCGGTGGCAAGTGTATCTGATCCAGAGAAACCCCGATCCGACAGAAGCACGCCGGAATCAGCGCCCATCGCGATTGCTTCTTCCAGAACCCGTTTGGCCGGCGGCGGACCCATGCTGACGCCCACAACCGAAACATCGTCCCTCAAGCGCCGGATCTCAAGCGCCGCCTCAAGCGCGTTTTCGTCGAGGGGGTTCATCACGTTTTCATGCTCCGTACGGATCATGGTCCCAGTATTCTCATCCATCTTCACATTGGACGTGCCTGGAACTTGTTTCATCAGTACGACTATATGCATATCGCTTACAAGCCTCTCTGCATGTGTTTATGTGGTTCAGTCTCGCAAAATCAAGCAGCACGCCAGGCTGGCCGCTGCAACCAGCTCGTCGACGGCGATGCTCTCGCGAGTCGAATGGGCCTGCTCGAATCCGATTCCAAGGCCCACGCTTTCAATGCCGTGCGCGTTGAACTGGTTAGCATCCGTTCCGCCATTGGACAACTCCAGTGTCATGCTGCGCCCAATGCTGCTGAGCGCGCGTCGCAGCAACTGAACCGTGTCCGACTTCTCGTCTACCCGGTAACTCCTGTACAGCGTGGACGCCTCGAACTCCGCCCGGGCCCCGCTGTTTGCGGCCTCTTCTGCGAAGCACTCCTTGAACTGCCCCAGCACCCTTTCAGCAACCGCATCGTCGTGGCTTCGCACCTCGCCGACCAAGTGAACGCGCTCACACACGATATTCATGGCCTCTCCGCCCCGGATCATCCCGATGTTGGCAGTGGTGTTCTCATCCACCCAGCCAAAGGGAACACGGGTCAGCGCGGCGCCCGCCGTCCGAACGGCGCTCACCCCGTCCTGGGGGTTGATCCCTGCATGAGCTGCGCGACCTATGATGTCCACATCGAACTTGATGTGGGTCGGAGCGCCGGCTATGACCACGCCCACGGGCCTGGCAGCGTCGAATACGAAGCCCATCTTGGACTGGAGTTTCGAGTAGTCCAGATGGCGCGATCCCTGGAGCCCCTTCTCCTCACACACGGTGATCGCGACTTCAAGCGGAGGAAGGGTGGATTGCGCCTTGCGGGCCATACGCATTCCAGCCAGAATGGCCACCAAGCCGGCTACATCGTCGGCGCCCAGCACTGTGTCGCCGGACGAGTAGATGCGATCTCCATCCAGACGCGGCTTGACGCCTTTGCCAGGCGGCACTCTGTCGAGGTGCGCGCAGAGCAGTATCGATTTCGCGTTGGAGCATCGATTGCCGGGCAGCTTGGCTATGAGATTCCCCGAGTTGCCGCCGATTCTCTCCCCGGCGTTGTCGCGTTCTACCTCAAACCCCAGCTCCAGCAGGCTCCGCTCGATCACCTCGGCCAAGTCTGCCTCTTCATAGGGTTCGCTGTCCACTCGCGCCAAGTTGCAGAATTCCTCGATCAGCTCCGCGCGAAGCTTGGGTCCATCCACTATAGTTGAATGCATTCCATCCACCCCACCGTACTGTCAGGCCTTGAAGATCGACACTTCGGCCGTGTACTTGTTCAGCTTCTCCTCGTCCACCTGATACTCGACGCTGGCGTCCAGATAGCCGTCTGTCTGGGAAAGATCAGGCGTTATGACGTCCTCAACCACGAATCTGTCGCTAGTCTCTATGTCCGCCGCGTACACAAAGTTGTCGAGCGTTCCGAGAGCTGTCTTTATTACCTGCCCTATGCCTGTTTCGATCATGCCGCCGATCCAGTTGCCCACGCCGGCTCCCCGGCATAGATCGTGAATTCGGACGGAGTTCAGCAGGCCGCCCACCCGTCCATACTTGATGTTGATGATGCGGCAGCTCCCGATCCGAATGGCCTTGCGGGCATCGTCCACCGTGTGGATGCTCTCGTCCAGGCATATCGACGATTTGACCTGGCTTTGGAGCTGGGCGTGATCGACAATGTCGTCCTCGCCGAGCGGCTGCTCTATCATGAGAAGGTTGAAGTCATCCAGTCTCTTCAGGAAGTCTATATCCGTGAGCTTGTACGAAGAGTTGGCGTCCACCATGAACACGATGTCCGGAAACTCCTTGCGAACAGCCCTTATCAGCTCAATATCCTCACTCGGCTCGATCTTTATCTTTATCCGGCGGTATCCTTCCTGCAGGTAACCATCGATCTTCTTGAGCAAGGCCTCTATGCTCGGCTGCATGCCAATGCTTACTCCCACGTCCACCTTGGGATTGGTTCCCCCAAGCACCTGCCAAAGCGGTCGCCCTTCGATTTTCGCCCGAAGCCCCCAGATCGCGCTCTCCAGCGCCGCCTTGGCATGGTTGTTTCCCTTGATGAAGCCGACCCGGTCCATGAAGTCCTCCGGCCCGGCGATCTCCTTGCCAAGCACTGATGGGATTATGAAGCTTCCCAGGACTGTCTGAACAGATCCCACGCACTCATAGCTGTAGATCGGAGCGAGGAAGGGACACGCTTCGCCGTACGCGACTAGACCCTCCGAGTAGACCTTCGTCACAACAGAGTGCTGCGCTGATATGGCTCCAAAGCTCGTCCTGAAGCTGCTCTTCAGCGGAATTGCGGTATGGATCACATCGACTCGGTCAATCTTCATATCTATCTCCCCTTTTCCTCCCCTTGTCGTATGCCCACTCACGCCTGGCTTCTCTCTACAACAAGCCCAGGGCCCTGGGAATGGCAAGCGCCAGTGCCGGAATGAAGGCGATTATCGCGAGGGCGATCACGTGACACGCGAAGAACGGCCAGATCTCCCGCACGATATTCTCGAACTTCTCGCGCGCCACCGCGCACGTAACAAACAAGACGGCCCCCACAGGAGGCGTGATCAGCCCGATATTGAGTGCTACAACCATGATCAATGCGTAGTGAACAGGGTCGATGCCGAGCTGCACTGCGATGGGAAGCAGAATGGGCGTAAGCATGATCAAAGACGCAGTCAGGTCCATGAAGCATCCGATTGCGAGCAGAAGGATGATGCTGAGAAGGAGGAACACTATGTGACTGCCGCCAACGCTCAGGATGATGTTAGCCATCTTGGCAGGCACTTGCTCAGATGCCATGACCCAGCTTATGATCCCGCCCATCGACACCAGAAGCAACGATACTCCCGTCTTGCTTACCGCGTTCTTGAACACTTGCCAAAGTACCTTGGCATTCAGCGTCTTGAAGACGAACCTTCCGATTATGACCGCATAGGCGACGGCGACTGCCGCGGCCTCTGTAGCTGTGAACACACCGCCCAGAATTCCGACGAAGATGATGGCGGGCATGCCTAATGCGATGATGCCGTCCTTGATGACATCGCCTATGGTGCCTTTGTAGGTCTGGCCATGGAGTTGATAGCCTCTACGCGAGGAGATGATCCCGTTGAGCACCATCATCAGAACTGCCAGAAGCAACCCGGGGAATATGCCGCCGGCGAACATGGCCGCAACCGAAATGCCCGCCGTGGACGCACACACGACCATGGGGATGCTCGGCGGAATGGTCGGCCCTATCACCGAGGCAGATGCAGTGAGCGCGCAGGCATACGACTTGTCGTATCCCGATTCTTCCATGGATGGAATAAGAATGGTCCCGAGCCCCGCCACTGCGGCTACCGCCGCTCCCGACATAGTGGCGAAGATCACGTTGGCCACGATGTTGACGTGCCCTAGGCCACCCTTCATCCGCCCCACAAGGGCGTTGGACAGGTTCACGATCTTCTTGGTTATCCCCGATGCATTCATCAGCTCTCCCGCGAGGATGAAGAATGGTATCGCCATCAGCACAAATGAGTTCATGCCGGAGAAGATCTGCTGAGGCACTAACATCAAGAGACTAGTGCCGCTGCTTCCGATCAGCGCGATAACGCCCGCCAGGCCCAACACGAAGGCGATTGGCGTGCCCAGAATGAGCATTACGGCAAATGCTACAACGACAATTGTGGCAGTCACTTCTCCTCACCTCGCAGCTCGTGCCAGATTTTTGCAATAACAACGACGAGCATCGCCGCGCCGCTTATCGGCACCATTGAGCATGGAATCCACATGGGAATCGGCAGGATCTCCGCTGTGGTCCCAGTCCACGATGCCCATTTGTAGCCGTCGTACGCCATGATCCAG
The DNA here is from genome assembly GCA_002409965.1 of Firmicutes bacterium UBA5389. Taxonomy (GTDB): domain Bacteria; phylum Bacillota; class DTU025; order DTU025; family DTU025; genus UBA5389. Next base: position 20,831 of record DHON01000025.1, on the reverse strand, counting down.
CAGAAGATGCCGACACCTGCGTAGCTTATGATGTTGGCAACCCTTCGCCCGACCGGCGGAAGCTTCTCGACGATCATCGTAAACCCAACGTGCTCATCTCGTCTCAATGCTACGGCCGTTCCGAACAGGCCGACAAATATCATCAGATAGCGTGTGAGCTCCTCTGTCCAGGAAAGCGCGTTGCCAAGCACGTACCTGTAAAACACAGCTATGAGGGTGATGGCCGCCATTGCAGCCAGCATCAGCGCGCATAGGTTCACAAGCACGTCCTCAATGACCATGAAGGAGCTCGCCTTCGATCCGGTTTTCTTGCCACTAGTAGCGCTCATTTCAGCCTCTCCTTGGAAGGCCTGACCGAGATCAGGCCTTCCTCTGTTGTCGTTCGCAATGGGGCAACATGCAAGCGGCGCTCTATATGATGACCTACTTGCCTTCTACTTGCTTCTCGACCTTCTCTACCGTGCTCACGAACCGGTCAACGATGGCGGGATCCATCTTGGTTTTGGCCCACTGCACCACTGCCGGACATCCGAGCTTGGCGAACTGCGCCCATTCGGCGTCAGTCAGCGCGGTGATCTCCATACCGTTGTTCTTCAGGGTCTCGAGGCCCTGCGCCTGGACGATCTGAGTGAGTCCAGCCGCGGCTTCCCTTGCATAGTAGAATCCTTCTTCGACTACCTGCCTTACGTCCTTAGGCAGGCTGCCATACCATCTGTCATTCACGACCACCCAGTGGCTGCCCAGGAGGGTGCGGCTGAGGGTTATGTGCTTCTGAACTTCATACAGCTTCACGCTGATAATGGCAGACACGGGGTTGACCTGCCCTTGGACGACGCCGGTCTGAAGTCCGGTGTATGTTTCGCTCCACGCCATCGGAACGGCGTTAGCTCCCAGGGCCTTGAACATGGCCACCTGGCTGTCGTCCATCGCACGGAACTTGATGCCCTTCATGTCGGCGGGCTTGCGGATAGGTCGCAGGTTGTTTGTTATGCACGAAAGCCCGCCCATCTCGTACACGCAGATGGACCGAAGACCCGTCTTCTTCTGCATGTCGGCGAACATCCACTGCACGAAATCGCTGTCGAGCACAGCCGAGACGATCTTGTCGCTCTTGTACATGAACGGAGTGTTAAGAAGAATGGCCGGCTGGTAAAGCTGGCTCAGGCCACCGACTGAGGCCAGGTTGACGTGGATTGCTCCTGCCCGAGTGAGCTCGAGCCGCTCGCGCTCTTTGCCCAGAACACTTGAGGGATAGATCTCCACAACGTACTTGCCGTCTGTTCTGCTCTCAACGTAGTTCTTGAAGACCATTGCAAACCCGTGGGTCGGATCGTACGGGTCAGGCGACAGGTCATGAGCGACCTTGATTACCGTTGGGCGCGCAGCGTACGAAGCCGGCGAAAACACTGCGCACAAGGCGATGAACAGACATGCTACTGTAGCTGCTCTTTTGACGATTGCTCTCACGATGAAACCTCCTCACTTTCTGCATGGCACTCTCAGAATTGTGAACCATGGCCATTGCCGTGCATTAACTAGCACTGTGCGGCATATGAGGGTGCTGCACCACCTTCTTTCATGCCTGCAAGACCGGACAACGGCACGCATTTGCGCTATCATGTAGCCAGGATTGCCAATCTCGCAGTATGTCGACGCACCCGTAACTGGTACCCTTGCAAAACATGTGCCATCCAACGCCGAAAGCGCTCAATGCGCAGCAGGCCCTGGTATCCGGAGAGCATCGGGGGGGGGAGTGCGGTGCCGATAATCTCATAATGCGACACAAGTCGCAGTATCATTGTGAGACTGCGGGGATATTGACGAGACAACCGAGCCACGAGGAGATGACATATGTGCAGCCGAATCCGGATAACTCGTTCCACGAATTCCTGCAGCAGATTGCGAACGCAGTCTCCACAGTGCTTCAGTTTGACGTAACCGTGGTAGACCATCAGCTTGTCAGAGTAGCTGGAACAGGCAGATATGCAGATCTAGTAGGAGTGAAACTGCCCGCCTCGTCTTCGTTCGCGGAAGTAGTCAACAAGGGGCGCCCCTACATCGTCACCGACAGAGACCGAGATCCCATCTGTGAAGGGTGCTCCAGAAAAGAAGGTTGCTCCGAGACTTGCCATATGTGCTACCCCCTGAATCGAGGCGATGCGCCTCTTGGAGTCATCGCGCTTGTGGGATTCACCGATGAGCAGAGGTTCAGAATGGAGCGGCACGGCGAAGAGTACATGGATTTTCTGCATCAGATGGCCCGCCTAGTGGAAAAGGCCGCGCAGTCGGATGCAGCAGCTAATGAGCTCGCAAAGACGCACGAGCAACTTCAAGGGATAGTAGAGTCAGTGGGAGAGGGCATTATCGCCATCGACGAGACGGGGACCATCGTCTGCTGCAACCAGGCCGCAATCGAAACCCTCCAGCTGAGTGATGCTGAGGTAGTGGGCAAGAACGTCAGGCTATTCTTCCCATCGGCGCCCATACTTCAAATGGCTGCAACCGGCACGCAGTACAAGCACCTAGAGGCATTGCTCCGCGGGCCATCGGGAGTAATCCGTCTGCTCAGCACGGCTTCGCCCCTGGTCAGCGATGGCCGGATCATCGGCGCGGTCGCGCTTGTCCGAAGCATAGAAGATGTGACGAAAACCGCATACCAGATAACGAATGGCCAGCCTAACCCCGCCATGGAGGATATCCTCGGAGATTCGCCGGCTATCCGCCAGGCGAAGCAGATGGCCCTGAGAACGGCCATCAGCTCTTCCTTCGTCCTTCTGCGCGGCGAAAGCGGAACTGGGAAGGAGCTCTTCGCCCGAGCCATCCACTACCATAGCCCGCGCAGCTCGGGCCCGTTTGTGGCCGTAAACTGCGCCGCAGTGCCCGAGGAACTCCTCGAGTCGGAGCTATTCGGCTATGAGGACGGGGCTTTCACCGGCGCGCGACGCGGGGGCAAGCCCGGGAAATTCGAGCTCGCAGATGATGGCACGCTTTTCCTGGACGAGGTGGGCGACTGCTCTCTGAGGCTCCAAGCCAAGCTTCTGAGGGCCCTGGACTCCGGCGAGATACAACGAGTCGGAGGGACCCACACCATGAAAAGCAACGTGCGCATAGTATCCGCCACCAACAAGGATCTGGAGAAGATGGTCGCGGACGGGGAGTTTCGCGAGGATCTCTACTTCCGGCTGAACGTGATCCCAGTGTGGATACCTCCGCTCAGGGAGCGGCGCGACGACATATTGCCCCTGTTCAGCTACTTCCTTCATAAGTACAGCGCCGCGATGAACTGCGTAGCGCCACAGTTATCGCAGAAGACAGGCGAGATCCTTCAGCATTACCAGTGGCCGGGCAATGTGCGAGAGCTCCAAAACACGGCTCAGTATGTGCTGCATACGTGCATGGACGAGATCGTCCGGCCCGAGCATCTTCCTGTGAGGTTCAAGCAGGCCGCATCAAGCGCAGCATCAGGAAGAGCAATCATCCCGGATGTCCGGCCGGAGCTGGCCCCGATCGACGACTGGGAGCGAAAGCTGATAGAGGAAGGGTTGCGTCGCCTTGGGGACACCCCCAAGGCCAAAGACGTACTTGCAGAGCAGCTCGGGATGAGCCGAGCGACCATATATAGGAAGGTCAAGAAGTACGGGCTGAGCGACAGATGATCGCGATGGCCGCTAGACGCCCGTCCACCGGTAAAGGCTTCGAGGCCTTCCGCCGGTGGAGTAGTCGAGCCGCGCGGTGACTGAACCTGAGTCAACCAGGAACTCCAAGTACCTAGAAACCGTCATTCGCGAGATTCCAAGCTCCGACGCAATCTGTTCAGTGGACAGCTCGTCCGCGGCACGCTGCCTGAGATATTCGCTGAGAGTATCCAGCGTGGGGCTTTGTATGCCCTTGGGCAGCTCAGCTTCTTCGGCGGGCTGAGACTTCCGCATATGCCACGCGCGGTCGATGTCATCCTGGCAAAAGCGTCCGCGGCTGCGGCTGTAGTGAGCATCGCGATAGCTTTCCAGCGAAGCTCGCAGACGCTCGAATCGAAAAGGCTTGATGATATAGTCGAAGGCGCCGAGTCGCCTGGATGTCACTACTGTAGATGAATCCTCTGCAGCTGTAACCATTATGACGTCGACTGGGGTGTCGAGACTGCGGATTTCCTTGAACACGTCCATCCCATCACGACCGGGCATGTACACATCTAGGATGATAATGTCGGGTTTCAGCTTCGGGATCATCTCCAGAGCCGTCCGCCCGTCACGTGCATGGCCCACGACTGTGAACCCAGGAACGCCGGACACAATGGTGTCATGTATCTCCAGAACCATGGGGTCATCCTCGACCAACAAGACTTTGAGCGCGGGCTGTGCGTCCATATCCGTCCTCCTTCGGGAAAACTATGCAGAACACCGTGAGGCCCTCAACAGGTGAACCCGTCTCACTGCCTGTTTCCCTTTCGTACCAAATGCGGCCTCCTGCAGCCTCAACCCTGTCCTTCACCAGCGCAAGCCCTATTCCGTGACCATCCGGCTTCGTAGTGAAACCATGAACCCACATTCGCTGCGCCACATCGTCGGGGATGGCGGGCCCTGTGTTGGCTACCTCGATGCGCGTCCCGTCCTCAGCCTGGCGGAGCGCAACATACACTCGGCGCCTGCCCGCGCCCGATCCGGCATCGGAGGCAGCAGCCTCCATGGCATTGTCCAGGAGGTTCCCAACTGCAGTAACAACGTCATGCACATCTATGCATCCTGGAACTTCGTCAAGCCTACTATCGGGCGCGATGCAGAAATCCACTCCCTGTTCGCGCGCAGCGCCGGCCTTAGAGATCAAAAGAGCGGCCAGAGGCACTACCCGTATCCGGCTTGACGCGAAGTTGATCAGCTTGTCGCGGGACTCTGACACCTGCATGATGCAGTCCAGGGCATCATCGTATCGCTCCATCTGTATCATCCCTGCCACAGCGTGGAGAGTGTTCTTGAACTCGTGAGACTGGACCCGGAGCGCTTCCACGTATTTCCTTACACCAGTGAGTTCCTCTGCAAGTTTCTTGACCTCAGCGTTGTCGCGGAAACTGGCCACTGCGCCGATTACTTTGCCGTTCACAATGACGGGGACACGATTGGTGACAATGAGCGTGCGCCCAAGGATCTGCTCACGGTCATATTGAGGTTGGCCCGTAGCCAACACTTCGGGAAGCCTCGTTGTAGGGATCGCCTCTGCCACAGAGGCTCCTGTCATGTCCTCTTCCATAGACAGTATCCGCCTCGCCTCGTCGTTGACCAAGGTAATGTCGCCGTCTGCATTCACAGCTATGATGCCCTCCCTGACCGATGAGAGTATGGCGTCTTGCTGTTCCAGCAATGAAGCGATCTCGAACGGCTCCATGCCGAACATGGCCTTCTTCACATTTCGCGCCAGCACGATCGAACCGATCATGCCCACCGCCAACGACACGAGGAGCGCAGCGTACATCTTCTTCAGTGTAGCGCGGACCTCGCGACTCATGTCGTTGACCAAGTAGCCTACGACGGCCGCCCCCACTTGCCTGTCGGACTTATCATATATGGGCACAAGCGCGCGTATGGACGGGCCCATGGTTCCATTGGCGCGGGAGACATACTCTTCGCCTGCGAGGGCCGGACCCTCATCTCCGCCCGCGACGTGCTTGCCGATGCGGTCAGGAAGAGGGTGCGAATATCGGATGCCGTTCATGTCGATGGCAACAACGAACTGGGCGCCGGAGGCAAAGCTCACAGACTCAGCAATAGGTTGGATTACAGACGCTCCGCCGGCCTTGCCCAGGTTCTCGCGGACCGGCTCCATCAGCGCAAATGTCCTTGCTATTGAGACAGCGCACTCTGCTGAGCGGTTTTCCAGCTCAGATTTCATTGTCCAGGTCGATATGGATCCGGCGGTAGCTATGGCAAAAACGATCACTACTACGGCGAGTAGAAATACCCTGTCCTGAAGGAGCAGGGATCGTCCCATCTTCATCTCCAAACCAGCCCTTCTCCATTGTCTCACTCGTGTCCCCGAGGCGGCAACTGCCGCGCCTCAGCATGAATAAGCACTGCTGCGCAAATCTGGCATGCCTCCGATGCATTGAGTAGGCTGATGCCTACACCCCCCCATGATAAGCTTATCGACCCAATAGGGCATCGCCAAGTTTCCGAAAGTAGTTACAGCGGTTTCGAAACTAATGAACACGGATAGCTTAGCCGTCTGTGTGCTAGATTCGAGCTGGTGGGGGTTGATTCATGCAGGGAAACCCCACCTGTACTCATCGCGACTTCTACCATAATGACGGAGGTGTTCGAGTTGTCGAAACAGGAGATCAAGATCCTCTCTGCCACAGGCATCGTAGGATACGGATTCTCTGAAGACTCGCTCCGGCGGGGAATGGAACGAAAGCCAGACGTGCTGGCGTCTGATGCAGGCTCCACAGATCCTGGGCCGTTTTACCTGGGTTCTGGAACGGCATTCGTGTCGCGCGAGGCGTGCAAGCGAGATGCTTCGCTACTCATCAAGGCTGCACGCAGCGCCGGCATTCCACTGATCATCGGAACAGCGGGCGGCGCCGGAGGAGACGCGAACCTCCAATGGTTCCTCGACATCGTGATGGAGATAGTGCGCGAGAACGATCTCCACATGAAACTGGCGGTTATCCATTCTGAACAGGACAAGTCTTACGTGCACGGCAAGCTGAAAGATGGAAAGATCAAGTCCATGGGCGCGCTCCCAGAGCTGACTGACGAGGAGATCGACGCGGCTGAGCACATCGTAGGCCTGATGGGCGCGGAACCGTTCATAGCCGCACTTGATCAAGGCGCCGACATCGTTATCACCGGGCGGTCCAGCGATACATCGATCTTCGCTTCAATGCCCATCCGGGAGGGCTTCGACCCAGGTCTCGCGTGGCATGCAGCCAAGCTTCTTGAGTGCGGCGCCATGTCCGCCGAGCCGGCAAACGCCGGAGACTGTATTCTGGTCACCATGCGCCCTGATCACTTCCTAGTCGAGCCTCTCAACCCGGCTCAGCGCCACACCACCGTCAGCACCGCCGCCCACGCCTTGTATGAAAACGCCAGCCCGTATCATCTGTATGAAGCAGGCGGCATGCTCGACCTGAGCCATGCCGAGTACGAGCAGGTAGACGAGAGAACGGTCCGGGTGTCGGGCAGCAAGTTCATCCCCGATGCGACCTACCGCATCAAACTTGAGGCCGCATCCAAGATGGGCTACAGAACCATATCGATCATGGGAACGCGGGACCCGATTCTGATAGATCAGATCGACGATTATCTGGCGAACGTCAGGAACACGATACAGATGCGCGTCGACGATGCATTCAAGGGCCAAGTCAAGCAGTCGGACTATCGTCTCGGTTTCCATGTATATGGAAAGAACGCCATCATGGGCGAATGGGATCCGAACAAAGACACAACACCCAACGAACTGGGAATAGTCATTGACGTAGTAGCGCCTACGCCTGAGCTATCGCAAGTGATACTTGCTTTCTCCCGGACATTCACCTTGCATCATGATTTCCCAGGCCGAAAGTGCATAGCCGGCAACATGGCAGTGGCGTTCTCGCCTTCCGACATTCCAATGGGGCCTGTGTATAGATTCAGCATGGAGCATCTAGTTGAGCCCAACAATCCCTACGAGATGTTCAGGGCCGAAGTGCTTGACATATAGCAAAGATGTGTAGCGAAGCTGAGGAGGCATAACGCAATGAAACTCAAGGATATCGCAAAGGTCATCCGCAGCAAGAATGCCGGTCCTTTCTACGTGACGCTCGATGTAATGTTCTCAGATGCTAAGACGTATCAGAAGGTCAAGGCCACCGGAGCGCTCAACGCAGACCTCATAGCCGGCCTCTATAACGTTGAGCCCGGTCAGGTCAGGTTCTTCGAATACGACCCGGCCTACTCGTTCAAGGCTACCATTCCTCGGAGAATCGTCAGCGGCGATTTCGGCGATACCGACTCATACGGTGCACAGCAACACGCACCTCTGCTGGACGTAGATATTCCGCTATAGGTCGCAGCTAGGTTACGGCAATGTATGAACCAGGGGAGGCAACCAGCCATGTGTCAAGATGAGACTAGAATACTGGGCATGCAAGTGAAGTACTACCTGATTGCGCTGGCCATATGCGTCATCGGAATGGCGTTCGGTTTCGTTGGAAAGGGCATGATCTTTGCAATACCACTGCTTCTGATCATAAGTCACGGATTGACAAAGATCGGCGACGCCATACCGATCTGGAAGGACTGGGTTGGCGGCGGCGTCACCCTCACGATGTTCGCCGGCGCCATACTGGTGAAGTTCATCCCTGAGACTGCTATGGAGACTATCAAGAACTTCTATGTCGTAGACGACTTCCTCGTCTTCACCATCGGCAACCTGCTTATCTGCAGTATCATGGGGATGAACAGGAAAGTGCTCGCGAAGGCCGCAGTCGGTTTCCTTCCCACGGTGCTTGCGGGAGTGGTTTGCGCTTACCTCTTCGGGGGATTGGTCGGCGCGCTGCTCGGGTATGGATTCTGGGATGCAATACTCTACATCTCACAGCCGATCATGGGAGGAGGCATGGGGGCCGGCGCGATACCAATATCCAAGATCTACGCCTCAGCCGGCATCAAGGATGCAGAAGCGTATCTATCCATGCTGGTCGCCGCAGTCGTTCTCGGAAACATCATATCGATCATCCTGGCGGCCGTCCTGAACAAGCTAGGTGAACTTCGACCGGGGCTTACCGGCAACGGCCAGCTAGTCACATCGGCCAATCCCGCCGTTCAGAGCGCTCAGAGCGCGCCGACGGCCGCGGCTGCTGAACCCGTGAACCTCACCGCCGAGTCCATCGGCATGATCTTGGTGTGGATAGGGGCCTTCATCATCCTGGGCAATCTCGCGCGCAAGGTCGTCCCTGTGAACATCCACCCGTACGCGTGGATGATCATCTTCGCATGCGCCGCGAAGATCTTGAACCTGTTCCCGGAGAAGTTCGCCCAGACTGCCAAGGCGTATCTGCCCAAGTATGTTGCCTTGGCCATGCCCCCGATCATGCTGGGAGTCGGCCTCTTCTACACTGACATCGAGCAGTTCGTAGCCAGCATATCGAACCCTGTGTTTGTCCTGATCTGCCTGGCTACTGTCATTGGAGCAGTGCTCGGCGCCGGGCTGTTCGGGCGACTGTTCAAGTTCAACTTCGTGGAATCGTCCATGGCGGCAGGGCTCTGCATGGCCAACATGGGAGGCTCAGGCGACCTCGCTGTTCTCTCAGCCGGCAAGCGGATGGTGCTCATGCCATTTGCTCAGATATCGTCCAGGCTTGGAGGGGCCATAGTCATGATCATCGCCGGAGCAATGCTGTCGCTGCTCAGATAAGCGCCGGGCGATCTGGTTTGCTCCGCAAGAGCTGAATCGCACCGTACTTCACGCGAGGTCCCTGCCGATACCGGCAGGGACCCCGCTCGCGTCTCTCCGGATCTCTTCGTCAGAACGACATGCTGAGCGAGAGCCGATGTGAGTCCGGAAGTACCTTATGCGTCTGGTAGGCGTAGTCGACGCAGAAGTTCTGCATTGCAAATCCCGCGCCGGCAGTGACCGATACATCGCCGCCGGATAGGACCCCGCCGGCCCGGACGGCCAAGTTCCGAAGTTGGTACTCAGCGCCGATCCGGGCGGTCAGCCCCGAGGCCAAGCCCACGTCCGCAGCCAAGAGCAGCTTGTCGCTGGGCGCGAACGCCGCCCCGACTCCGAACGACCGATCGAACGGGTCAGTGGCGCCGCCTGCGTACTTCACGTGTCCGAAAAGGTTCCTGCCCACAGCCCCGGCGCGGAAGCGCCCGTCTTCGCTCTTATACAGCGCGCCCACATCGCCCGTGATCCCCGTGCCGCTGGCATCGCGCAGTTTCTGGGTGTAGAGCTTGACCGCACCGCCTAGGCTGAGGTTGGGCATGATCTCCCGACCGTAGCCCGCCATGGCCGTCAAGTCGGTCGTGTTGAACACGCCTATCACATTGGCGAATTCGTCAGTCTCCTCGACGCCTGAGGCGTTCAGCCGGAGCAGCCCGGCACCCAGGTTCTTCTGGGCATAGCCCAGCGCCAGATAGCCTGCAGCCCCGTGCAGGCTGGTATACAGAGAGGTAACGTTGTGCCCGCCGATAAAGGCGAGCCCTGCAGGGTTGTAGTACACCGCCGATGCGTCGTCGGCCACGGCGATGTGAGCGCCGCCCATTCCCAGGGCGCGCGCGCTCATGCCTATATCGATCATGGCGGCTGTGCCGCTCGGGTCGTCGCTGTCCGCGGCGAAGGCCGCGCCGGCGGACGCCAGCGCTAAGGCCAGGCCCAAGACGACTGTGAGCGTAACCGCAAGATGCCCATGTCGCATGTAGTGCGCCTCCTCGTTGTAGGTTATTCCATCTCTTGCGCCGGGGGCTGGCGCAGAGTCCGATGGCTCTGCGCCAGAATTCCCGGTAGCTTAGCAAGTGCGCTTCAAGTTCGCTATCTCTCGATTACGAGCCGTCCGACTTCGCTCTTCACGCCGTCAGCAGCCACGACCGCGTAGAAGTAGAGCCCTGCCGCAAGCGGCTTGTCGCCTGTGGTGAGATTCCACTCGTGCGCATTCGTTCCGGCCGCCAAGTCGGCGCTGTAGACCAGCCGTCCGGCCACGTCGTACACGTAGATCGCAGCGTCAGACTCGATGTCGTAGTAGAACGTCACTGAGTTCCTGGCCGGGTTGGGAGCGGCCACAACCAGGTGCTTCAGAACGATGATGGTGAACTCCCCGCTCACTGCCTCCGCGATTCCCCCGTCCGGGTCGGCAGCAGTGACACGCACCTTGTACAGGCCGCCCTTGGCGAGCTTGGAGATGTCCCAGAGGTGCTTGCCCGTATTCTCCTGACCATCCGCGATCAGCTGCCAGCCCGACTCGTCGCCGAGGTAGTCGTATTCCAGCTTGATCGCGAGCGGGTCGCCGTCTGGGTCTGTGGCTTCGTATTCGATCTCCCTCGCCCTGGCCCA
>DHON01000025.1:0-9680 GCA_002409965.1 Firmicutes bacterium UBA5389 | reverse complement strand
TTCGATCTCCCTCGCCCTGGCCCAGGTCTCTCCCGCTTCGGGCCTCAGGATCCTCACCGTGGGAACAGCATTGACCACCTGGATCTGCCTTTCGCACACCCCGGTCAGGCCTCCATCGTCGACTACCGTCAGCTTGACAGTGAACGCGCCCTTGGCGCTGTACTGGTGTTTCGGGTTACGCTCCGAGCTTTCAACTCCATCGCCGAACTCCCAATGCCACGCCGTGATCTGGCCGTCGTCAGTCGACGCGTCGACGAACTCGACAAGGCTTGTCACCGTAGCTGGCGATGGCGAGTAGTTGAACGCCGCAGTTGGCGCGGTATTCAGGATAGTGAAGGGTTCGCTGATGGTTTCTGCGGTTTCGCCTGCGGGATCCGTCACGACCATCCGCACGCGGAACGCATCCCCGCCCAGGCCCACGCTGGCCGTGTTCCACATGTAGGAACCGGTGTTGGCAAGGCCTCTGGCGATCTCGCGCCACTCTCCCCCATCGCGTGACCAGTATAGGCCGACTGTGAGCGCGTCAGCGGGGTCGTCAGGGTCGGACGCTGTCCACTTGATCTCGCTCGCCCCGTGCAGCTCTTCTCCGCCCGCCGGCGCAGTCAGTTCAACAGCCGGCGCAAGGTTGAGCTTCAGGGTAACGGGCACTGCAACACTGGGTCGGTACGGATCGTCAGCGCTCACGTATATGTAGAGCGAATACGTTCCAGGAGTAGCCTTAGCTGATCCGAAAGTCACCACTACATCCTGGCTCCGCCCGGGGACAAGAAGTCCGTGCGTAGGATTCACGTCCAACAGGGCGCCAACCGGCACAAAGGCCACTGCAAGACCATCGATGATGTATGGCGCATTGTAGACTACCTGAAGTCCATCGTCTCCAGCATCGTTTTCTATGCCCACTGTGGCACCGGTAACATCGCCTTCCATCTTCAGATACTGATAGATGATGGTGCCGTTGGGCTTCAGCACAATCTGGAAGGTGAAGCCTCCGGCTTCAATCTCCTGATTGTCACCCCATCGCGGAACATCCTTGAACTCCACGAGGAATCGCTCGCCAGCCTCATCATGGTAGGTATAGACAGCGCCTGCCTCTGCAGGATTGAGGTCATCCCAGAATGCGGCCAACAAGCTGCTTGGACTTGCTCCATCCGGGATAGGCGTATTTTCGAAGTATCCCTTCAGCACTGTAACATCGAATGAGAGATACCCATTGGACGACAACCCCACCTGTGTATTCAGGTCGCCGTAGAATGGGAAGGCGAACGGCAGCGAGATCACTCGTCCGGACTCATCGTCCATCCATACCTGAGTGCCAATTTCGCTTATCTCCAGCCAATCGAAGGATGGGCCGTTCGGCTGCTGGCTATCCATCCAGATGTAGCCGAATGTGTCGGGTCCACCGGCTCCAGCGCCGGCAAAGCCCACCGGTTCATTTGCATAATCGCCCTTCCCATGCTGCTCAGCTACGTATCTCTTCCACTCCGGGCTCTCCGCAAAACTCGGGGCCACACTAACCCAGAAGCTCATGTCCGCATTGCCCGAGTTCGCTATAGTGAGAACGTCCTGGCCTGCCGTTCCAGGCGGCATCACGACATCGAAACCGCTCTGCTTCACTTCCAGAACAGGCAGCCAGATGACTTCGATTTGAACCGTTTCTGTGGTCCCGACGCCATCCTCGTCCATAACATAGAATGACGCTTCATAGGTGCCGAGTTCTGTATAGACATGATCTGCCGTTGCGGCGTGAACATGTTCTGACCCGTCTCCGAAATCCCACCACATGTCTGCAATTGAGGCCTCGCCCGGGGTTGCCTCAGCCTCGAAATGCACCTCAAGCGGAGGTTCACCGACACTGGGCATCGCCGAGATTGACTTTATGGAAGGCGGAGACTGAATGTGCACGTTCACATCAACGTAGAGAACCGCGTTGCTTGGGTCGTCAGTCACTGCTTGCAGGTGCTTGCTTACGTCTTCACCCGGACGACCTATCAGATCAGCCACAACCATGACTTCGATATTCATGCTGTCTCCAGCAGGCACCGTTCCCCTCACGGGACGAGCTTCAAAGCCCGGGATGGCACGCGTGCCTGAGTCAATCTGGTATATCGTTTTCTCCTTTTGAGACATGACCCATAGGTTGCCCTCAAGATCGACTGCAAGGCCTGCGCCTGTGTATTCCTCCGTCCCCGGATTGGGGGCACTCTCTATCACCGCATGCGTAGCGGGATCGACCGCGTAGATCATGTCCCACTGAGCATTGCTTGTCACCCACAACACTCCGCTGGGGTGCCACTCAAGTCCAGCAATGCTGTGTGGGAAGGTCCACTGGTCAATGATTTCTCCTGGATTATCCCAATCAATGCCCTTGAAACGATAGATTATGTTCTCGTTCCATCCTCCTATACAGAAGGTGTCGTCGTCGGGGCAGTAGGCAAGCCCTCTCTGGGAAACATCAGTCCAAGCGCCGGTGTTTATCCAACAGACCACAGCGCCAGTCTCCGGGTCCATCCCGTAGACGCCGTTGTCCCCTCCAACGTTGACTTGCCACATCAGGTTATGGTTTCTGTCGAAAGCCATATCGCCTGGCCAAGATCCAGCCCAGACCGCCTGGAACATCCGGCCAGTGTGCACGCCTTCCGGCGTCACTATGTGGTTCACCTTGGTGCCGATATCCGATATCCATATGTTCGTTCCGTCGAACCCCATGCCCCAAGGCCTCTCCATCGGCGCCGGCGCGGGCCACGACCTGATCACTTCTCCAACCGTGTCAGCCTCGTAATCGCCCAACGCGCCCTCGATGGCGGCTGGGTCCATGGGTTCAAACAACCCCGCTGAAGTTGGTGCGTCCGCATCGATCAGAATCCCAGTAGGCTTCAGAACCATTGCTTCCGGCGCCTTGCTCGGAGCGGACCCATTCCTGGCGGTCAAGGCAAATGTCAGATCAGCATTGCCATTCGAGTTGCTCAAGGTGAACGTGGCCGTCCCACTGCCGCCTGGAACGACTGTAACCTGTAGCTGACCCGGATCGATGCCGGCGCTAGGCAGCGGCCTGACGCTCACATCAACCCTAGACGTAGCCACTCCGCCAAGCTCATCTTCTACGGTGAACCTGGCTGCATACAACCCAGAAACAGTATAGGTATGGACTGCGTCAATTCCCTGTGCGGATTGTCCATCTCCAAAATCCCATCTGCATGTGGCGATAGGGGTATCCGGAGCTATCACTTCCGCATGGAAACTGACCTCGAGCGGCGGTTCGCCCACTGCTGGAGTTGCGGTGGCCTGGATTACGATGGGTTTTGCCTCCACATACATCGTCACAGGGATCCTGATCATGGGGTTGTCGATATCGTTCGTAAAGAACACGACATCGCTTCTGTGCTGACCCGGAGTCATGTGCCCTGCCTCAGCAGTGACTGTGATAGCCGCCGAAGCGCCCGGTTCCACACTTCCGTCCTTGGGGGCCCATGTGACGCCAGAGACCGGCCCAAGTCCCGTGTTCACCAGGTACATACGATTCTCATGCTGCGATGCCACCCAGAGGTTGCCATCGGCGTCAAGTTCTATCCCTGCGCCGTTGCTCTCCCAGTTGGCGGGATGGTTGAATTTGCAGATTACCTCGTGGCTGGCAGGATCCACGTAGTAGATCTCATCCGGAAAGCTGTTGGTCTCTATTATCAATACATCTGCAATCGGATGATAAGCCAAGCCGCAAGGCATGATCCACATCATCCACTGGTCAAGGACTTCCCCTGGGCTATCCCAACTGAGTCCCTTGATGTGATAGATGATGTTGTCCCAGAATCCAGCAATATAGAACGTGTCGTCGTTAGGATTGTAGGCCAGTCCGTTCTGGGGATATTCTGTCCATGGTCCTTGGGCTATCGAATTCACTACCCGTCCCGTTTGAGGATCCATCTGGTAAATCCCATTACCGCCCAGCACGTTCACTTGCCAGATGTACTCTCCATCCCATGCCATATCGGCCATCCACGCGCCGGCCCAGCTGCGAACGCTCCACTCCGTGCCTGTGAGCTCTCCATCTGGGGTGACGACGAAGTTCTTCATATGCTGAGGATCGCCTATTATGACATCGCCAGTTTCGTAGTTGACGCCTACGCCCCAACTATGCGTTATGGGCCATGGGGCTTCCCAGGTCTTGATTACACTTCCCACTTCCTCAGGAAGCCAGCTGGTGCGAACAGCTGAGGCGTTGTTCCCGAAGATTCCATCGGTGCCGAAAGCGCCAGGTTCAAGCATTTCTTCGGCATCTTCTGGGCGCTCAACACTTGAAATCCGCTCTCCAATGCCCTTTCCGCCAAAGGTAAGAGGGCCGGGTCCACCGTTGGACATAGTTATCGCGGCAGAGGCGGTCTGCCCTTGGGCTACATTGAGCACTATCTGTTTCGGAGACCAGCTTGCAGACGGCGGATCCTGCACCACAACTTCAACTGTGGCCGCACTCTCGTAGCCATCGTTGTCTACGGCGCGGAATGTAGCTGTGTAGACGCCATCTTTCGTGTATACGTGCTTGGCCACGAAATCGTGCACCTGAGCGCCGTTGTCGCCGAAGTCCCACCAATAGTCAGTAAGCTGACCATCGGAGTCGTGCGCCCCTGCGACGAACGTGAACTCTGTCGTAGCCGGTCCTCGCTGCGGGTTCACAGTGCATCCTGTTATCACAGGAGGCTCATTCGGCAACACGTCGATATGAACCGGCACCTTCACGGCGGGGTTCATCAGGTCATTGTTGTCCACAATGATCCACCCATCGAGCACGCCGGACGGTTTAATCTCCGTGTCGAAGACGACGGCGATCTCGACGCTTTCTCCGGGTTCGATAGCGCCCTTCCCAGGGTTGACCCTTATCCATTCGAACGGCTCAAACTGGACGGCAAGTTCATCGTGAATGTAGCCTGCCTTGTTGTACAGAACTCGGCATCCGTCAGTTCCATCGCCATTTTCGATTCCGATAGTGGCCTTTCCAGCATCATACGGAGAGCCGAACACCATTCTGAGATACTGAAACACTACCTTCCCATCAGGATAGAGCATGGCTTGGAATGTGTACGAACCAGACCTCATCCACCTCGGCACTTGGTGCCATTCGACTATGAATCTATCGTTGGCCGCATCGTAGTGGTAGTAGACCCCATCGCCGTTTGCAGGCATGAGGTTCATCCACCATACAGCCATCAAGTCATTGGGTTCCAGTGCATAGGGGATCGTTCTGTTCAGCTTTTCCCCGCCTTTAGGGCCGAATGTCAGGTAACCATTGGACGCTATCGTTATCTTCGATTTTGGAATGCCATAGAACGGAAACTCCCATGGCAGCTCGACCTCGATGTATTCGTTGTTTTTGAGTGTAGGAAGAAGCGTACCTACATCAGAGATCTCCACCCAATCGAAGATGGGTCCTGCGGGGTCGTCGCTGTCCTTCCACATGTACCCGAAGCTATCCGGGCCTCCCTTGCCTTCTGGGAGCAGATTCCCTCCCTCAGGCAGGCCAGCGGGCCCCGCGAACTCCTCAGAGCCGCCAGTCATGCCACCTACTTTGAAAGTCAGTGGCACATCTCCAGAGTTCGTTATGACGAGAGTCTCGGCAAGTTGACGATGAGCGCGCACTACCTCGGTGAAGGACACGGGCGTGACCCCGATGACTGGCTTGGGCCCAACCACCATGTGGATCACTGCGCGCCCGGTCAGTCCGTCATCATCCGTAACAGTGAAAACTGCATCGTATTCCCCTGCCGTCTCGTATGTATGAGTGACCGCCATGCTGTTCAAAACGGGGGCGCTTCCATCTCCGAAGTCCCACGTTGTCTCGGCAATCTCCCCATCATAGTCCACAACGATTGCGGAGAAATCCACAGCCAGTGGAGCAGGCCCAGCCCACGGACGAGCTTCCGCCGACTTGATCACAGGTGGGATCTGGGACATAGCGTGCAGCATAGTGCCGACTCTTACATTCGGCCTTTCAGCATCGTTGCTGTAAACTACGAGATTGGCCTTCCAATCTCCCGCGGGAAGCGCGGCTGCTCCGAAGGTGAGATCGATGTCCTGCGAACCGCCGGGCACCACAACACCCTCGAGCTTGTCCTCAGGACCTGCCTCCATCCATACGGGCACGAAGAGGATCTCCAACCCTTCGTGTACATATGCCTCCTTGTAGGCCACCTGAAGCCCATCGGTTCCATCGGAGTTCTCAATGCCTATTGAGGCCATATCCAGCACTTCACCGATCATAGTGAGGTATCTGAACCTAATCGTTCCCTCTGGAGTCAGAGCGACCTGGAATGTGTATTTCCCGTTGCCGTCGCCACTTCTCCTGACGTTAGTCCACTGCACGATGAACTCCCTGTCGTTGTAGTGGTAATGCACCGTTCCCGTAGGAATGCTGTAGAAGGTTAGGGAATCCCAGAACGGCGCAATTACGCTATTGGGCTGCGAAGGACTTGGCATCGGCGCGTTGACTCCATAGACTATCGGCGTGCCGAACGTGAGATAGCCATGGGCCGTTATGCAGACTTCGTCTTTGAGTTCTCCGTAGAATGGAAATTCAAAGGGAAGCCGCACTCGGCTATTCTCGTTCTCTCTCAGCTTCAGGTCCACACCCACATCCGAAATGTCTTCCCACTCAGATGTAGGCAGACCCGATTCGGCGTTGTCGAGCCAGACGTATCCGTACCGATCTGGCCCTCCCTTTTCGCCTGGAGATGAAAGCTTACCATCGAGCCCTTCAAGCTCGACGTCGACGCTATACTCCAGCGGGCCTTCGCCAGTGTTAGAAACAGTGACAGTGCGAGTTTGCGTCTCTCCCCATTTCAGAGTCGCGTCAACGGTGGTTGGGGTAACTCCTACTTGGGAAGGAATGAAGACTCGAATCTCGATAGAAGCCGCACTTTTGAGCCCAACATCGTCCAAGGCATGAAATGTGGCTTGATAGATTCCCGCGTCTTCGTACGCATGGTTGGCAGTGAGCTGATGGACTGTGGGAGATCCATCTCCAAAATCCCACCAGATGTCGGCAATGTTGCCGTCGGGGTCGATTGCCGATGCAGTGAAGGAGACTGCTAGCGGAGGCCGCCCCTCTGTCGGATCGGCTGAACATGAAGTGATCACAGGAGGGAGCGATAGGGCCAACGCGTTCCTTGCATTGAGCCTGCCTCCTGTGACACACTTCCCCCGGAGCCAGTAGTTCTTGTCCACCGTGCCCAGAATGGCGTCCTTCACAGTCATGCTGCCTTCGGCCCAACCTGGCGCGCCTGGATACTGAGGCAGATCGGGATACGCGCCTGCGAGCAACGCAACTACCCCTGTTACATGCGGAGTCGCCATGGACGTGCCGTACATGAATCCATATGCCTCCTGCCCAGGCTCGCCCAGAGCCGGCGGAGGATCGGGAGGAAGAGTGGACAGAATGTACCCGCCTGGGGCGAACAGGTCGACAGTTGTCTCCCCGTAAGAGGTTCCCCACCACCCTGGGTAATCACATGGCTTGTCATTCTGCATGCTTGCAGCCACTGCGATTATGTTCGGCGAGTCGTAACTGGAAGGATAGTGCGGGTTAGTATCGTTATCGTTCGGGCTGTTCCCGGCGGCCGCCACGAACAACATGTTGGAAGCTTCTATGGCATCCTTCATCGCCTTGTTGTAGGGGCCCCCACCCCAGCTATTGCTGGTTACCACCGCTCCGTTAGCTGCGGCGTATTGTAGAGCGAAGATGGCATCGGACGTATAGCCGCCCTCAGGGCCCAGGAATTTCAGCGGCATAATCCGTATATCCCAGTTAATCCCGGTCACGCCCATTGCGTTATTGGATACTGCGCCTATCGTTCCGGCGCAATGCGTGCCGTGATTGTCGTTCAACTCGCCGTACGAGTTCCGCTGGCCAGGATCCCATACAGTGTTGTCGTTGTTGCAGAAATCCCAGCCATGGATGTCATCTATGTATCCGTTGCCATCGTCATCTATTCCATTGCCGGCTATTTCGCCGGGATTAGTCCAGATATTCGCGGCTAGGTCCGGATGATCAATGTAGCAACCTGTGTCGATGACCGCAACTATCATGCTCCGAGAACCCTTGAAAACCTCCCAGGCCTCAGGCATGTCAATATCCGCATCGTCCACAGGAAGGCCCTCCATGCGTGGGTCAATGTACTCCTGCGGAAGGTTCTCGTTGTGAAGAGCCCACATTCTCTCGAAGAAAGTGTCATCCGGGATCACGGGAGCCTGGTCCGGATATTGCACCGGATCTCTCTCCACGTACATGACGCCCAGAGCCATCTCAAGCGTGGCCATTGCTGTGCTCAGGCTCTCCCCCTGAGGAAGTTCCACTACTCCAATCCTGAGCCCGCCAGGGAACCTGGCGCTTGACTCGAAATCGGCGACTTTGCAGACCGAATACCCCAGCGACTGAACAACATCAGTCGCCGCCTGCGCGGTCATGATGCCATCAGAGAACCTCACTAGCAACCTACTCGGATGATAGGCCTCGGGGCCGCACTGCCATCCGCCCATCATCTCCTGCTGTGTCGGGCTGCCGGCTCGTACGCTGTCACAGGCCGTCAAGGCCAAAATCCCCGCAACTGCAAATACAGCCACGAGTACGCACAGTCTTCTGCAGGAACGCGCCATGTAACCTTTTCCTCCTCTTCTACTACCATACCTACCCATACATGCCCTACTGCAGTTGGGCACCTAGTGCCAATCGGCTAACCCCATTGTCACAATCCTAGCCCCCCCACCATCATCTTCTACTCCCCCGCGCCTGCATCAGGCTGCGGGACTGCGCATCATCGTCCACTACCCAACTCCTGTGTTGCCATACAATGCATGTACCAGCAATCAGTATGAACAAGTGAACTAGCGCAGTGGTTAGCATTTGAGACTACATTTGCACATATGGATTGCGGTACCATCCCGATCTGATCATTTCGACACGGAAACCGTTGCCCCTCTCGAATTATCACGATATTTTACGGAACTTCCGTGATTTCCCTGTGGCGTTGGCCCGGAAGGTATTCCCCATGATAGCCGGTCCCATTAGGTGCGGGGCCGGATTGGACGAGATGCCGCGCGGGGTCCCTGCCGATTGATGGCAAGGACCCCGCGCGGATCTAAGTCGGCTCTCTTCGTCAGAACGACATGCTGAGCGATAGTCGATGTGAATCGGGAAGGACCTTGTGGGTCTGGTAGGCGTAGTCGACGCGGAAGCTTTGCATCGCAAATCCCGCGCCGGCAGTGATCGAAACATCGCCGCCGGATAGGACCCCGCCGGCCCGGACGGCGAAGTTCCGGAGCTGATACTCGACCCCGACCCGGGCGGTCAGCCCTGACGCGTACCCCACGTCCGCAGCGAGCAGGAACTTGTCGCTGGGCGCGAACGCCGCCCCCGCTCCGAACGACCGGTCGAACGGGTCAGTGGCGCCGCCTGCGTACTTCACGTGTCCAAAGAGGTTCCTGCCCACAGCGCCGGCGCGGAAGCGTCCGTCTTCGCTCTTGTAGAGCGCTCCCACATCACCCGTTACCCCCGTGCCGCTAGCATCGCGCAGTTTCTGGCTGTAGAGCTTGACCGCACCGCCTAGGCTGAGGTTGGGCGTGATCTCACGACCGTAGCCCGCGATAGCCGTCAAGTCAGTCGTGTTGAACACGCCTATCACATTGGCGAATTCGTCGGT
>DHON01000053.1 GCA_002409965.1 Firmicutes bacterium UBA5389 | reverse complement strand
GCCTGTAGCTGGGGCTCGTGTATGGTAGGAACTTGCTGCGAGTCGCGGGCGCAGAGAGCTCGGTAATCCGTTGGCGCAATGGGTGCCACGGCATGGCTGCGCCGCGGCCTGTTGGCGCTTGCGTGGAGAACGCATCGCTAGAGGAGTCGACAGATGACCTGTCCTTTGGGTCGGTCGCCAGCAGCTTCGCTTCGAGGGCTCTACTTGGCCTGATACTTGGACGGGCACTTGACCAGGATCTTGCGGGCTTCGAACACTCCATCGTGCAGGTTGCCCACCACAACTACGCTTTCGGCCTCGTCGAAATTGCCTGGGGGGGCCCCGGCGAACTGCACCGGAACTGTCTGGCCCGCGCGGTCGGTGAGGTTGAAGTGCAGCAAGCCGGTCTCGACGTCCAGGTGGGCTGTGGCCTTGTCCGCCGTCCCGGACACCTGAACGCTCCCGCCGCGCCGCCCGGCTTCGGCGAAGGTCACATACGGAGTGAGCGCGCTTCTGAACGCTGTAGCCGCGAACACGGCGAAAGCCGCTATTACCAGCACTATTAGGACGAACTTCTTCTTCACTCGCGTCCCTCCAACGTTCTGAGGGCGGCGTCGATCTTCATCAGGTAAACGAAGAGGGCTATCCACGTCACCACGGCCACCGACGCGGCGGTGAAGAGAGCCGAAGTCTCAGTCATATCAGTCAATCCTCCTGACGATGGGCGAGTCTTTGAACCAAGTGCCACGCTCGCATACGCAGGCTGAAAACCCACACGAAAAGCCCTGTGAACCCTGCGAGCGACGAAATGAACACCGTCATCATCCGGGCGTCCATGTCCAGGCCGCCGTCTGCGACCAAGATGGGCCCGTCCGGGTGGAGCGACTGCACCGCTGGGATTCTGGGCGCCACGAACACCAGGAGCGGCACGGTGACGAATGCCAGAATGCCGTAGACTGCTGCCAGCGAACCGCGCCGAGCGGGGTCGTCTACCGACGAGCGTAGGGCGAAATATGCTCCGTATATCAACAGCAGTATGAAAATGGAGGTCTCGCGCGGGTCCCAGTTCCAGTAGGATCCCCAGATGGCCTTGGCGAATATCGAGCCGCTCACAGTGGCGATCACGCAGAAGAGCAGGCCTAGTTCTGCGCTGAACGAAGCGGCGGCGTCATCCTCGGCTCTGCGACTTCTGAGATACTTCGCGCTGTAGACGGTACACACCAGGAATGCTAGCACAGTGACCCACGCCGCCGGAATGTGGAAGTATATGATTCTGGACATCTGCCCGAGATTGCGAGCGGCGGGGGCATAGAAGAAGGCTGCAATGACGACGACCGTCATCCATACGCCCAGAAACCACTTGAGCCCTGTAAGAAGCCGTGCACATCGTGTAAGCATCAGTAACCCCCTAGTCGTTCCAAACGAAGTCGAACAGCAGCAGCGATGTCGCTATCATCAGAACGCTGTAGGCCGCGAGAGCCCGTAGGTCGTCCGCGGCGCGGGCCCTGCCAACCGCTCCCTGAAGCGCCGCCGTAGTGGCGCGGATCGCGGACGAAAGCCCTGGGAGTGTTACCGGGAAGGCCAGCACTGCAAAGAGCGCGCCCTTGGCATTGGCGCGCGACACGATCGCCGCGACTATCGTGGACGATGAGGCCAGCGCCAGAGTTCCCAAGACAGCGGCCCATACCAGAAGGCCTGGATGGGCAGGAGCGATGTCCATCAGTACAAGGAAGAGAGGGACCACCACGATCACCACAGCACCCTGCAGCGTGATGTTGAACAGCAGCTTTCCCAGGTATACGGCTTCGGGCGCGGCCGCAAGGCGCAGAGCCATCGCCGTTCGCGCTTCCTCCTCCCTCACAAACGACCTGGACAGGCCAGACATGGCCGAGAAGAACAGAACGATCCAGAGGAAGGCGGACTGCGCATCGGCTTCCAGCGAGTATGGGCTGACGGAAAAGCTGACTACCGCCAGCGCTGTCACGGCAAAGAGCAGGACAGCCGACAAGGCGTACCTGGTGCGGTACTCCGACCGGAGATCCTTGGCGAGTACAGCGAGGACTTCATGCGCGCAGTTGGATGAGGATGTCACCTAGGCGCACCTCCTCTGGCTCGTTGGTGGCTATCACAACGCACTTGGACGCCCCAGCCTGCGCTATCGTATCGCGAACCAGCGCGATTCCCCGTTCGTCCAGATTCGCCGTGGGTTCGTCCAATAGCAGCAGGGGCGGATTGTGCATGAGCGCGAACGCGTACTTGAGCCGCTGCTTCATCCCTGATGAGTAAGCCCCCACCAGATCGTCGCCTCTTCCTGCCAACTGGAACCGGTCAAGAAGGGATTCTGCAGACTCACGAGAGCCCGTGCGTGTGGCCGCTTTCGTGGCCGTGCTGCTGATTGCGCCTTTGGCGGCGCTGTCTGTGCCGTCGATTGCGCCTTTGGCCGCGCTGTCCGTGGTCCCGACCCCGCGCACTCGCGCGAAGAAGCGCAGGTTTTCAATGGCAGACAGCTCATCATAGAAGTTGAGGTCGGGCGAGACCAGACCGACCACGCGCCTCGTGTCGGCGGTCGACAACTCTCGTCCGTCCAGCTTCCACAATACTCTGCCTTCAGTCGGCCGAACGATCCGAGCGGCCAATTTTATCAGCGTCGACTTGCCCGAACCGTTGGGGCCGGCTACCACCATGACCTGCCCTGTCTGGGCCCGCGCGCCGACAGAGCGCAGCACGTGCCGCGCTCCGAACGACTTCGACACCGAGTCGATAACGAGTTCGAACCCGCCTTGCTGCTCGGTCAACCCCAAACCTCCATGTCTCCATGTTGCGGCGCTTCAGTCAGTGCTAACGAGTCAATTATATCTGTAGGCCCACCGGGTGTAAACCTGAGCAAGCAGCTGAGACCGCGTCAATCTACAGTAGGAA
>DHON01000096.1:637-44697 GCA_002409965.1 Firmicutes bacterium UBA5389 | reverse complement strand
TCCTACTGTAGATTGACGCGGTCCCATCGGAGACAGACGATTGACGGATGTGCTGTAATACAGTATGCTGCAGTAGGGGTGGATGATATGGAAAGAAAGGATAAGTACAGGACGCAACTCTACCTGGACGAGGCCAGGTACCTGTTTCTCAAAGAAAGTGCGGCCAAGTACAACACGAGCATGGCGGAAGTAGTCCGGGTTCTCATCGACAAGGAAATGGGAGGCGCGGACGCGATCACGGAGGGAGACCCTTTGTTCCGTATCGCTGCAACCGCCGTGACGACAGGACGCAGAGACGGGTCTACCGATCACGATCGCTACATTTACGGGTCGAGGCCTTCTGGACCTGACCGCCCAGGGATGCCTGTGGAAGACGGAGGCGCCGCCGATGATACGCTCCGCTGAATGGCTGTTTGTCGACACCTCCGCATTCATCGCGCTGTATGACGCGGGCGACCAGTATCACGAGGCGGCAAAGAGCTTCTTCACTCCGGAGCACATACGGGGCCTCAGGGTTCAGATGCTGACCACGAGTTTCGTGCTTTCCGAGGTGTACGCCTATTTCTGCAGGGCACATGAGGATGCAATAGCAATAGGCACGGCCATTCGAGAGAGCAAGGCCCTGCGGTACATCCGCCCAGAGCCGACCGACGAGGAAGCTGCCTGGCAGCTCGCGCGGAAGTACGGTGACAAGGATTTCAGCTTCGTTGACTGCCTGAGTTTTGCCATCATGTTGAGAATCGGATGCAGCAAAGCTTTCACATTTGATTCGCACTTTCGGCAGATGGGTTTCGAGATGCTGCCTGACGTCACCCGGCATCAACGTTGAGTGTAGCCGGGTGCCTCTGCCTATTCCCGGGTCGGCTCCGCGCCGATTGCCTGCCGCGCGCATAGCCTCCGTCTAGACCTCCTCTCCGTCCGCCTGTGCCCAGGTGACTTCAGCCCATAGCCCATGCATCGCTAGATCATGAGGAGTCTCTGACCGTACCCTGCATTTGCTGACAAATATCATAATAATGCGAAGGACTTCCACGGAGTTCCGCCGAATAACAACACAGTTTGGCGAGTTTGAGTGGTGTTACAGTTGGCAGGGACTGTGCTCAAGAGCTATGAAGGCGCGGTCGCAGCTGAGTACCGGCGCCGTATCAAGATGTGGAGCAGACTCAGAAAGGCGGGCGGGCCGCTGGGCGTGGGCGCGGGTCTGCTCCGAGAGCTCAGAATCTACGGCGGCGGTCAGGGCATCTGGGTGGACAAGGGCATCTCGGGCTCGGTGTCGCCGGACGGCTCGGGTGTTGCTGTAGGTCTGCTGCACACCGGCGAGTACTACAACGACTTGTCCGCCGATGGGGCCATATATCGCTATCGCAGAACGGCCCGCGCGGTTAAGCGGGATCTTGACGAGATCAGTGCGGTGAAGAACTCCGGCCTTCTGGGTCTGCCGGTGTTCGTGGTGACCACGGCAGGGCCGGCTAGGTCCCTTCGAGACGTCCGGGTAGGCTGGGTGGAAGACTGGGACGACGCCGGAATGGCGTTCCTGGTCGCGTTCGGCACGATACGGTGGCCCATACCCTGCGTTGCCCAAGACCCCGGGCGGCTGTTCGCGCCTGTGGAGCCGCCCGGCGACCGCCTTCCCGAAGCCCGGAGACGCACGAGCTCCGAGGCCAGATTCAGGTTCGGAGTCTTTCGGCGCTACGGTCGCCAGTGCGCCGTGTGCGACATGGCCGTGCCGGAACTGCTCGATATAGTAAGGTTGAAACCGCGGCCCAGTGAGATACATGACGATCCCGCAAACGGGCTCGTGTTGTGCGCACTGCACCAGAGAGCGTACGAACTAGGACTCTTCACTATCGATCCATTCACACTACACATCACAATACCTTCCGATGGGCCAAGCATCGCGGCACTCAACATCACGCGTACCGGTCTTAATCACCTGTACCGGCGGAGTGACACGCCCTAAGGAGAGGAGCAACGTGGAAAACCGCTTCTTCGAGAAACCCATTCTCAACTCCCCCTATGAGTACCCCGAGCGCCATTGGGAGCTTGATGACCAGGGACAGCCGACCCAGAGGATCGTAGAGAACCGGCGGCCTGCTGCATACATCACGCCAATCCCCAAGCCCAGAAAACGCAAGGGGTCGATGGATCAGCTACAGATCATCTTCGATGAAGGCAAGGGCTTGTCTACTGAAGAACAGCAGTACGATCCCACGCCGATTATCAACGGGCTTAGGCATGAAGTGGACAAGTGGCGAATGAGGCCGAACCCAAACGACTGGCAAGTCACTCCGGAGACAGCTCGATTGCTTCAGCATTGGCGTCATCACAGGTTCAGCGACATTCGCCCGTTCTTCTGTCAAGTGGAGGCGGCTGAGACCCTCATCTGGCTGACGGAGGTGGCGCCCAGAGCAGGCAAGACCGGGGCGAGCTTCTCCGATCATCTCAAGGTCGCCAACGGCAACGCTAACCTGGACCTGTACCGCATTGCTCTCAAGATGGCTACTGGCGCCGGCAAGACCACTGTCATGGCGATGATCATCGCGTGGCAGACCATCAACGCCGTCCGCCACCCCACCAGCAAGCGGTTCACCCGCGGATTCCTCGTTGTCACTCCGGGCCTGACCATCCGTGACCGGCTTCGCGTGCTTCAGCCCAACGATCCCGACAGCTACTATGCGAGCCGCGAGCTCGTTCCCACCGACATGCTGGACGACCTGAAGCGGGCGAGGATTGTGATTACGAACTACCACGCGTTCAGGCTACGTGAACTTGTTCAGCTATCCAGGGGCACCAGATCGCTGTTGCAGGGTAGGGGAGGGGCCCTTGTCACTATCGAGACCGAGGGAGAGATGCTTAAGCGAGTGATGCCTGAGTTGATGGGCATGAAAAACATTATGGTCATAGATGATGAGGCTCACCACTGCTACCGAGAGAGGCCCAAAGACGATGGCGAGGAAGCGCTGAAGGGCGATGACAGGAAGGAAGCGGAGAAGAACAACGAAGCCGCTCGCCTGTGGATCACTGGCCTGGAGACTGTCAACCGGAAGCTGGGGATCGCGCAGGTGATCGACTTGTCTGCAACACCCTTCTTCCTACGAGGTTCAGGCTACGCGGAGGGCACGCTGTTCCCATGGACTATGAGCGACTTTTCGTTGATGGACGCGATTGAGTGTGGAATTGTCAAACTGCCCCGCGTGCCTGTGGCCGACAACATCCCCGGCGGCGAGATGCCGCGGTTCCGAAACCTCTGGGCGCACATCGGCAAGAGCATGCCCAAGAAAGGCCGGGGCAAGGCGAAGAACCTGGATCCGCTGAGCCTGCCCGTGGAACTGCAGACGGCTCTGGAGGCTCTCTATGGGCATTACGCAAAAACGTTCGAACTCTGGCAGACGGCCGGGATCAGGGTTCCGCCATGCTTCACAATAGTGTGCAACAACACTTCAACCTCAAAACTAGTTTACGACTACGTGTCGGGTTTCTACCGGGAGAACGTAGATGGATCATCCAGTCTCCAACATGGCCGTCTTCCGCTCTTCCGGAATTTCGACGAACATGGAAACCCGTACCCGAGGCCGCGTACGCTGTTGATCGACAGCGAGCAGCTGGAATCGGGCGAAGCGCTCGACAGGGACTTTCGCGACATGGCCGCCGATGCCATTGATCGCTTCCGTAGAGAGATCATCGAACGCACCGGCGACCCGCGGCAGGCCGAGAACCTCACAGACCAGGATCTGCTGCGTGAGGTGATGAACACCGTCGGCAAGGAGGATCGGCTGGGCGAATCCATACGGTGTGTTGTGTCGGTCTCCATGCTCACGGAGGGGTGGGACGCCAGCACCGTCACGCACGTGCTTGGCGTGCGAGCCTTCGGTACTCAACTCCTGTGTGAGCAGGTGGTAGGGCGAGCGCTCCGCCGTCAATCGTACGACCTCAACGAGGAGGGGCTTTTCGCCGTTGAATACGCCGATGTGCTAGGCATCCCATTTGACTTCACGGCGAAGCCGGTTGTGGCGCCGCCTCGGCCCCCTCGCGAGGTCATACAGGTCAGGGCTGTGCGCCCCGACCGCGATGATCTCGAAATCACGTTTCCGAGGGTTCAGGGCTACCGAGTTGAACTCCCTGGGGATCAGTTGGTGGCCGAGTTCAGCGACGATTCTGTTCTTGAGTTGACGCCTGAGCTTGTCGGCCCTTCGATTACCAGGAATTCGGGCATCATCGGCGAGGGTGTTGACCTCAACCTCGAACACAAGGGGGACATGAGACAGTCTACGCTGTTGATGCATCTGACGAAACACCTGATCGAAAGGAAATGGCGTGACCTCAACGAGGCTCCCAAGATGTATCTGTTTGGTCAGCTGAAGCGCATCGCGCGCCAATGGCTCGATACTTGCCTGATATGCAAGGGAGGCACCTACCCGGCTTTGCTCATGTATCAGGAACTGGCCGACATGGCGTGTGAACGCATAAGTGCTGGAATCACATACGCCATGGCAAGCGGGAAGTCGGTCAGGGCCGTTCTCGATCCCTACAACCCCATCGGCTCCACGATGTATGTGAACTTCACTACCTCCAAGCAGAACCGATGGCAGACGGATCCGCGCCGGTGCCACGTCAACTGGGTGATATTCGATAGCGACTGGGAGGCAGAGTTCTGCCGCGTGGCCGAGCGTCATCCCCGCGTCAAGGCTTACGTTAAGAACCAGAACCTGGGCTTTGAAGTGCCGTATCGATATGGTTCCGAAACGCGGCGGTACATACCCGACTTCATAGTCCTCGTCGATGATGGGCACGGCCCCGATGATCTGCTTCATCTCGTCGTCGAGATCAAAGGCTACCGGCGAGAGGACGCAAAGGATAAGAAGTCCACGATGGAGACCTACTGGGTGCCTGGCATGAACAACCTTGGTCGCTACGGGCGCTGGGCATTCGCCGAGCTGAGAGAGGTGTACCGTATGGAAGCCGACTTCGAAGCTAGAGTCGAAGCCGAGTTTGGCAAGATGATCGCCTCAATGACCGCTCAGGCGATTACGGAGGTGAGATAGCATGGCAAGGAACACATCAGAGAAGACGGTAGAGGCCTTCAGGCATAGCGAGGCGAAGCGGCTGAACATACCTACGGCCGAGTACCAGTCGGTCATGGACGATGAAGACTTGAGTCCGATTCGTGTTGCGTACGAGCGCCGGAACCGCGATCTCGATCCCCAGCTTGTCTGGCGCGGCAAAGATGCGAAGGACTGGTCCGACCTTGTCGTTCACGCGCCGCCCCTCTACATACAAGAGAAGGTCCATCCGAAGGTGCTCATCGACGATCTGATTCGTCACTCCGAGCTTGACGAATCAGCAGACAGCGACCAGCCAAGTCTGTTTGATGATTTCAACGGACTGCCGCACGAGAGGGCCAAGACGGAGTTCTACCAGCACGACGCCAACTGGTCCAACCGCATGATCCTCGGCGACAGCCTGCAGGTGATGGCATCGCTAGCTGAGCGCGAGGGCCTCCGCGGCAAGGTACAGTGCATCTACGTCGATCCGCCCTACGGGATCAAGTTCAATTCCAACTTCCAGTGGTCCACGACGAGCAGGGATGTCAAGGACGGGAACGTAGCCCACATCACCCGCGAACCAGAGCAGGTCAAGGCATTCCGAGACACCTGGCGCGATGGCATTCATTCGTACTTGACGTATCTCCGGGATCGATTGACCGTAGCGCGTGACCTCCTCGCGGATTCAGGGTCGATCTTCGTGCAGATCGGCGATGAGAACGTTCACAGGGTGCGGGCGTTGATGGATGAGGTGTTTGGAGAGACGAATTTCGTCCGGGAGATTGTATTTGCGAAGACCAGCGGACTGACATCGAATTTCCTGGCGAACCGATTTGACTACTTGATCTGGTATGCGAAGGATAGGCAGAGCCTGAAATACCGACAACCTTATCTTCCCAAAACGCACGAAGACAACACTGCGTCTACCTACACATGGATCAGGGACGGCGCTGGTGACTACCGCGGGATGACCAGAGACGAGAAGGATACAGGGATCATTCCTGACAGCTACTTCATCTATAAGCCAGACAACATTACCTCACAGGGGAATCCGGTCGTCGAGTTCGATTATGAAGGGAGGAACTACGGCTTCCGCTCCAAGACCACGACGACTGGACTCAAACGCTTATCAAGGGCTGGCCGGATACACAGAGCAAGGAACAGCGTTCAGTATGTACGCCGGCTCGATGACTTCCCTGTTGTGCAGGTCTCCGAGCTTTGGTCGGATACGGGAACCGGGAGTTTCACAGATGACAAGCTCTATGTTGTGCAAACTGGAACCAAGACTATCCAGCGATGCATTCTCATGGCCACGGACCCCGGCGACCTCGTCCTCGACCCAACCTGCGGGTCGGGCACAACTGCGTACGTTGCTGAGCAATGGGGCCGCCGGTGGATCACGATCGACACCTCCCGGGTGGCCCTTGCCCTGGCTCGCGCCAGGATCATGGGCGCTCGGTATCCATACTACTTGCTGGCCGATAGTCGCGATGGTCAGCTCAAAGAAGCCGAGATCACGCGCGCCGCACCGTCGGAGGCACCAACCAGGGGCGATATCCGCCACGGGTTTGTGTATGAGCGCGTGCCTCACATTACTTTGAAGTCTATCGCCAATGATGCTGAGATCGACGTCATCTGGGACAGGTTCCAGGAGACGCTCGAAGCGCTGCGGAAGGAGATCAACCAGGTGCTCGGCACGAAGTGGGAGGAGTGGGAGATCCCCCGCGATGCTGAGAGGAAGTGGCCTGAGAAGGCCAAGGACCTACACGCTAGGTGGTGGGAGCAGCGTATCGCCAGGCAGAAGGAGATCGATGCGTCGATCGCCGCCAAGGCCGAGTTCGAGTATCTCTATGACAAACCATATGAGGATAGTCGGAAGGTGCGCGTGGCGGGCCCGTTTACAGTTGAGAGCCTGTCTCCACACCGCGTGCTGGCAGTGGACGAGGATGATGAGTTGATCGATATCGCGAAGGAGTCGGGGGACGATTATGGGGAAGGGCAAGACTTCGTCCAGATGATCCTTGAGAACCTTAAGACGGCGGGAGTGCAGCAGGCCCACAAGGAGGACAAGATCAACTTCACCTCTATCACGCTATGGCCCGGGAACTACGTCTGCGCCGAGGGCCGATATCTCGAGGGGAACGATAAATCGGGTACCGAGAAACGTGCAGGCATCTTCATTGGGCCGGAGTTTGGGACTGTGTCGCGTCTCGACCTTGTCACGGCTGCTCGCGAGGCTGGCGATGCCGGTTTCGACGTGATAATCGCCTGTGCCTTCAACTACGATGCCCGGTCTACTGAGTTCAACAAGCTCGGGCGAATTCCTGTGCTCAGGGCGCGGATGAACGCTGACCTGCATATGGCTGACGACCTTAGGAACACAGGCAAGGGTAACTTGTTTGTCATCTTCGGAGAGCCGGATATCGATATCTTGGATGCCGGGGATGGGAAGATCCAGGTCAAGATCAACGGCGTGGATGTATTTGACCCCAGCACTGGCGAGATACGCAGTGATGAGGCGGATAGGATCGCTTGCTGGTTCATTGATACTGACTACAACGAAGAGAGCTTCTTCATGCGCCACGCGTACTTCCCCGGACAGAACGACCCTTACAAGGCACTCAAGACTACGCTGAAGGCCGAGATCAACGAGGAAGCCTGGGAGACGCTGCACAGCGATGTTTCCAGGCCGTTTGATAGGCCCAAGAGCGCGCGCATTGCCGTCAAGGTCATCAATCACCTCGGCGATGAGGTGATGAAGGTATTCAGGGTGGAGTGAACTATGGATTTCCGCATTGCCGATACGTTCACGGACAGCCTTGCCCGGCTCACCGGGGAGGAGCAGAAGGTGGTCAAGACAACCGCTTTTGATCTGCAACTTGATCCGGCAAGTCCGGGAATGCAGTTCCATAGGCTGGAACGGGCGAAGGACCGGCGATTCTGGTCGGTGAGGGCCAGTGAGGACATACGCCTGATAGTCCACAGGACAGACAGGTCTCTATTGCTATGCTACGTAGACCATCACGATGCAGCCTACAGCTGGGCCGAACGGCGTAGGCTTTCCGTCCACCCCAAGACAGGCGCCGCTCAGCTGGTAGAGATTAGGGAGACGGTCAGGGAGATAACCGTTCCGAAGCATGTTGAGGTGCCGCTTGCCACTGTGTCCAAGCCACGGCTATTCGCTGACTTCTCCGACGACGATCTGCTGAGCTATGGTGTTCCCAACGAGTGGTTGGGCGAGGTGCGAGAGGTTAATGAGGACAGTCTGCTGGAGCTGGCTCTGCACCTGCCGAGCGAGGCGGCCGAGGCGCTGTTGAGTCTGGCGGTGGGTGAAACCCCTGAGGTCGCTCCGGCAATCGCTGCTGACGAGGATCCCTTCGATCATCCTGATGCACAGCGGCGTTTCAGGATGATGAACAACGTCGAGGAACTGGAACGGGCGTTGGAATACCCGTGGGACAAGTGGGCTGTGTTTCTCCATCCTGCCCAGCGTGAGCTGGTTGAACGGTCTTTCAACGGGCCTGGTCGGGTTTCAGGATCGGCGGGCACGGGCAAGACGGTTGTAGCTCTGCATCGGGCTGTCTACCTTGCCCGCAGCAACCCCGATGCCAGGGTGTTGCTGACAACGTTCTCCGATACGCTCGCCCACGCACTCAAGGCGAAGCTAGTGTCGCTGATCAGCAACGAACCGCATCTCGGCGAACGCCTTGAGGTGCACTCGATGCAGGCAATTGGTCTGAGGCTGTATGAGTTGAACTTCGATCGTCCGAACATCGTTTCCGCGGAGATTATCGAGCAACTACTCACGGACGCAGTTTGCAAGGCCGAAGTCGAGAGGTTCAGCCGGCGTTTTCTGCTGAGCGAGTGGCTGGATGTAGTTGATGCGTGGCAACTCGGGACATGGCAGGAGTACAGAGACGTCCTACGTTTGGGGCGGAAGACGCGCCTGCCAGAGAAGCAGCGAGCTGCGCTTTGGGCGGTGTTTGATCGTGTTCAGGCCGGCCTGAAGAACAGGAACCTGATCACCTACTCTCAGCTCTTCAGCCAACTGGCATCTCAGTTTGCGGGCAGGCCTTCGCCTTTCGAATTCGTAGTTGTGGACGAAGCTCAGGATGTCAGTGTGGCACAGCTGCGGTTCCTTGCCGCGCTTGGCACCGGGTGCCCCAACAGCCTCTTCTTCGCGGGCGATCTGGGCCAGCGCATTTTCCAGCAACCGTTCTCATGGAAAGCGCTCGGAGTAGACGTTCGTGGACGTTCGAGAACCCTTCGAATCAACTACCGCACCTCGCACCAAATCAGAGCGCAGGCGGATCGGTTGCTTGATCCAGAGTTGACCGATGTAGACGGCAACTCGGAGCAGCGCCGCGGCACGATTTCGGTGTTCAACGGACCTGTGCCCGTCATTCGAGTGCGTGGCAGCCAGGATGAGGAGACCAACACAGTCAGCCAGTGGCTCGCAGAACGACTGGGCGAGGGGATGGCACCCCATGAGATAGGAGTCTTCGTGCGTTCGGCCGCCGAAATCGAACGAGCCCGCGCTGCCGTGGAGAGAGCAGGGATTCCATTCAAGGTCCTTGATGAGAGAGTTGGAACAGCCAGCGGCCATGCTTCCATCAGTACCATGCATCTCGCCAAAGGCCTGGAGTTCCGTGCCGTTGCTGTGATGGCCTGCGACGACGAAGTAATTCCCCTCCAGGAGCGGATCGAGGCAATCGCCGACGAAGCAGATCTGGAGGAAGCGTACAACACCGAACGCCAACTGCTTTACGTAGCCTGCACACGCGCACGCGACAACTTGCTGGTGACTGGCGTCAAGCCAGAGTCGGAGTTTCTTCATGATTTAAGTGTCTAGGAACGCTGTGCGTTGGTTGACCTTCATCGGCATGTTGGGAGGTGTCTACTCTATGCCCCTGCAGTCATTGATCGAGTCCCTCATTGGGGGAGGGGGCATTCTGCCCTCGCGCCCCATCCGGGCGGTAGGCATAGACTTGGGTACCACGAAGTGCGTGGCGGCTGAAGTCATCTGGAACCCCGCAAGCGGCGAGGCGCCTGCGGCACGCTGCATAGAAGTGGATCAGCCTACGATGGAGGGGACTTGCACAGATGTTGTGGTTCCTTCGGTGGTTGTTGTCATGGTCAACGGCAGGACCCTGATTGGCCAAGGTGCGAGGACACTGAGTTGAGTCCGATATAATGCTGTAAAATGGCCTTTGACCTGCGACGATGGGTATGGAAAGGCCATCGATTCTCCGGTAGAATTGGAGTTGGTACCAACCAATTATCTACAGGAGGAGAACCAATGGCCCAATATCAGATTACCATATCCGACGAGCAACTGCACGGACTTCTTCAGGGGGATCGCGGTCTAGCAGATCTGCTTGAAGCCGTGCTCAACCAGGTGCTGCAAGGGCAGGCCACTGAGTACCTGAAGGCTGAACCCTACGAGAGAACTGAGGAACGCGCAGGTTACCGCAATGGGACTAGGGATCGTCCACTTACGACGCGCGTAGGAAGGTTGGTGCTTGAGGTTCCTCAGTTCAGGAACGGCAAGCTGTCGGTCGACATGTTCGAGCGTTACCAGCGCAGCGAGCAGGCGCTGATCGTCACGCTCATAGAGATGGCGGTGAATGGGGTCTCGACCCGCAAGATCAAGAACATCACCAGGGACCTGTGCGGCACCGAGTTTTCCAAGTCCACGGTATCGGAGCTGTTGAAAGGGTTGGATCCCGTGGTGCGCGAGTGGATTGACCGGCCCATTGGAACATATCCGTTCCTGATCGTCGACGCCATCGTGATCAAGATACGCAAGGGCGGCCGCGTAAGGAGCCAGAGCATGCTCATAGCCACTGGAGTAAACCCCGAAGGGATTCGCGAGATCCTTGGCCTATGGCTTGCCGACAGCGAGAAGGAGACGTCCTGGAGAGACTTCTTCAAGCAGCTAAAGAGCAGAGGCCTTGCCGGCGTGGACCTGGTGGTCTCGGACGACCATGGAGGACTGGTCAACGCGGTAGCCGTCGAATTCCAAGGCGCTTCATGGCAGCGTTGCCAGACGCATTTCACCAAGAACATTCTGGATGCGTGCCCGAAAGCCGTTCAGCACGAACTACATTCGAGGCTACGCCTCATGTTCGAGGCGCCCGACATGGATACAGCAAGGGTACTGCTGGATGGGATAATCGATGACTTCGGGGCGAGGGCTCCGGGCGCGATAAGCAGGCTTGAGGCCGGGTTTGAGGACGCGACGGCCGTAATGGCTCTGCCCGAATGCATCCGCAAGAGACTGCGGACAACCAACTGCGCCGAGCGCTTGAACGAAGAAGTCCGAAGGCGCGAGAGGGTCATCAGGATATTCCCTAACGACGAGTCCGCTATCAGGCTGATCGGAGCCGTGTTGATGGAGATAGACGAAACCTGGTCGACCGGCCGCCGCTACCTGAACATGGAGGAATACTGGCGATGGAAGCAGGCGTGCGAGTCGGGCGAGGCTCAACCGCTGCCGACCGCAGCGCAGCGGGCAGCCTGAAGCCCCGAACATGACACGCCAAGCCGGTAGCTGCCGTCCCCTCCGGCGTAGGCCGAGAGGCAAGCGGCATGCATAGTAGGAGCCTTGGACCCGGCATCGCTTGCCGCGAGGCCGAGCTGGAGTACAATGCTCACCCGGCTTGGGTGGAATGACCAGCTGCGGCAAGACGGACCAAACGGCAGGAGAATGGAGCAACACGGGCGGACCCAGACGCGGTCCTCCCAGGTTACCTGGGCATCAACCCGTTCTACGAGGATCGATTTTACAGCACATTTTGGACTTGACCGGACACTGCGGGGGTCTGCACACGATGAGTTCAGGCCGGAGCGCAACAAGAACATCTTCTGGGAATGTAGGAACGAGAACGAGATCGGGCAGAACCGTACCTATCATAGGGCTCCTAAAGGTCTGCGGTCGCCAACAGAAGTGGCTTAGGTGGTGCTGAGGTTTCTGAAGGATGCGATCGAAGATCACTCGGACCTGCCGGTGGACAAGTTCGTTGTCACTGTACCTGCATCATTTCAGCTATCGCAGAGAGCGGAGACGGTGGAGGCAGCTCAGATGGCGGGCATTGAGCTGCGCCCAGGACAACTGCTCGAGCAGAGCGCCATGTCCCGAACCCAACTGACCTATGGAGACAAGAAAGCTATCAGATCGTAGAGTAGGGTTGAGGTACACGCAGACACAATGCACTGTGTAGATATATATATCTACATTCAACAACAGCTAACAACACTTCGTACGCACTGTCACTGCATGCCGTGCTCAAGCGGCATACGAGCGCCAACCATCTGGCTTCGCCAGCCAGGATCAACTGGAGGGTGATTGCAGTATGAACGAAGTGATCCGATCGCTGGACATGTACAGGTTAAGACGAAACACGTCTAGGCATGCTCGGACTTTGCAGAAGGCGTGCAAGAGGATAAGGAATGATCCGTTTTTCAGAGGTTGGCGCTTTGCACTCATAAATCGTGATTCACCACCCGGAGGCTTCATCGAAGAGTATCCTTTTGGCATTGCTGCTTGCCCCGGCTGGGCAGACCGCAGCGGCGAACGGCTCGTAATCATGGCACGGCGCATAGATGTGCAGGACTTGGGCCAGCGCTGCCGTCCCCTGAGAATCGAATACGCCATCAAGAGAGTTGCTCTTCCTCCCCCGGGGGCATTGCTCACATATCTTGGCGGGAACGAACACCTATATCCTCCATGTATCGAGCCCATCTCTTTGGCCGCGGCCTTTCGGGAGGCTGCCTACGAATGGGAGGCCGAATTGGGGCCTAAGGTGACAGACATGTCTTCTATGCATGCAGATCCAGGGCCAGCAGATGACCTGCTCGATGGCGTGTCCATACCGCAACAGGCCTCTCCGCCGACTGATTCGCGAGAACATGGTTTTGCGGCAATGCAGCCTATTGGAATCAGCATTCCTGGGGCCACAGCGATAGACCAGTATGAGGCTGGGATCTCGGAAGCTCTCAAGAACGCTCAGTTCTTGGGACGCATTGAAATGCCTGAGGAGGAGTTTGAGACCCTGCTGAGGATCATCGCATACCAACTTGAGGCAGCCAGGCATCCCAGAGCATGTGCGTACCGCCTTGCCCAGGATTACCCTGTCGCTGTTGCGTACGCCCTCGTCCAAGTTGCCGCAGAAGAGTACGTCGAAGGCGAAGTGTGGCCACGAATCGCGGAGCGGCTGGGAGGCCTGGAAATCGATATTGCGCGGGAGCTCGCCTCAAGCATTGAAGAATGCCAGCAACGCTACTCTCTGGCAGACTGCGAACTAGCGAAGAAGCTCAGGTACGTAACCCCGCTCCTGTTCCAGGGTGGAGTCCCAGATTCCTGCATCCCCGAACTCATAGAAATAGTGTGGCGCAATTGCGTGCAGCGCGGAATCGTAACCCCCAGAGCAGTCCTGCAATGGTTCAGAGATGAGACCCGGGGAGGGCGCTGGCGGGAAAAACAGTACCACATCTCCGAGCCTGTCTTGGATTTTCTTGAATGCGGTGGAGCTTGGGCTGAGCAATGGGTAGTTGCTACAGCCGCCTTCCTGGGTTCCCAACCGGGGTTGCCTGACGATGCTCGGAACACGGCTCCCAGTCGCCTGATTGGTGCCTTGGAGAAATGGGAAGGCGACCAGGCCGCAGCCGCACTGGAGATCGCCGAGAGTGAGCGGGGCCATGGAGGAGAACACGACCGTTTCGATAATTCGTCCCCAGGCGCAGACCTGCGGGCGCCTATGCGTGCCAGAGTGGAGACGCGCCTGAGCGATGACCGCAGAGGGATGATCCTTCGTATCGGAAAACACAACATCAGGAGGGATTTCGAGCGCAACTGCTGGCTGGAAGCCGTTCTCAGGGACGCCGAGTGCTCTGTGATCCACAAGATGAGTCTGTCCGCCGTAAGGGTACCGGGCGGTGTGAGTGTGGATGCAGCCATTATGAACGTGCCCTTGACATATGGCCCCTTGCGCCTGGACATCGAATGCGGAGAGACCATTCTTGAATCATACCAGGTATCAACGCTTGATCATGGTGAACCCTGGCTGATGTTTGCCAGTTCCGGCAGGATAGTCAAAGAAGACCCGTTGGACGCCGTCAACCTCTGGCTTCTGCTGCCGCGTGAAGCCCGGATTCTGCCTGAAAGCATTGTGGAGCTGAGAGAGTCATTCGGCGACGAAGCACCTTATGACATAGCTTGGCTCGACCTTCAGGAGTGCGAAGAGTATCGGCTGACGATCCAATGTGGCGACATCAGCAGAGACTACGCCGTGCGGCCCGAACTCAAGACTGAGGAGATAAGCCTGCGCGGAGGCGATGAAGTGCAGGGAGCGTTCATCAAGGGCCATCCCGTTTACATGGATGCTCTTCCACATGTCAATTTCCTGGTCGAGGGCGAGCGGGGAGAACACTCAGATGGATTTGCTCGGATGGAAGTGGCGATTGAGACACTAGATGGCCAAACCAAACTGAGGCAGTGCCTTGCAGAGAGCCTCGATTGCGTCCTGCAAGATAATGGTTGGCTTGATCTCAATCTCCTCACCGAGCTGCTTGATATACCAGCCGTACACGATGTGAAAATGAGCTTCATCTGGCAAGACGCCAACGGTATACAGAGGAGCGTCTCACTATTCCGGATTTCCGGGCTCATAATCGATTTCGATGTGAAGGTCTTCATTCTCCAAGCGCACGAGACTGCGAAGGCACAGATGATCGTTCCGCCCGGGTGGGAGTTTACTGCAGGCAGCGGCGTGAAGATCTCCGGAGGGTTCGATGATGTAGTCGAACTCCATCTTGTCATGAACTCATACGCGACGACATACGGACGGTTGGTGCGATATGGCCTGAAGCTGCCGATTGCTATCGAGCCTCCTGTGATTGCCTGGCGGTTCTTAGGCGCTGCGCAAACTCGCTATCGGCGCTTTGGAGGGACAACAGAGGACATCTGGCTTGTGGACATTGATGGCGGGACATATGAGATCATTGACATAATGACTACAGTGCCAACCGTTTCTAGTGTTAGGTTGGAGGCTGGGTCTGCCCACGGAGATTTCCAGTGTTTCGCCGGAGGCCGAAGAGTTGTACAACTCAAGCTTGGCCAGCTTGCTGAGGCGATACGTTCCCAGCCTCCTCGAGCTAAGCTATACGTAGTAGTGAGCTTCTCCGACTCCTCCGATGCTGTTAGGATACATGTGGCTACAGTCCATTCCGAATGGGCGCCAGAGAGCATTGAGGCGACGATGGCAGGTTCAGGGGATCATCGGCGCATTGAGCTGAACTGGACGGGCATTCGTCCACGCTACAAGACCTTAGCTTCAGTGTGGCCAGCTTGGATCGGCAGCGGAACGCGTCTCGAATCGACCATTGAACCAGATGCGCGAGAGTGCATCTTTGGGGCGACCAGCTTGTGCCCCGGCCCATATTGCGTCACGTTCCTTGATGAAAGAGATATGCTGTGGGGTGGGCCAAAGGATGCCTCAACTGAAGCCTTAATTTGGATATCGGATGGGGGCCCCCAGATACGCGGATTTGAGGCTGTGAGGGAAGGGGTAATGCTGCGATGCTCCGGTTCGGCCTGGCCCGAAAGCGTCTGCGATAGCCTAGCAGGGGCGGTACTCCGAAACAGACCAGACGCCAGACTTGAGACAGTTGAGATTGCCCAACTCGGAAATGGAAGGTTCGAGTTCGCCACCTACGATGGCAAGAAGGATGCGAGCATAGTAGGGGTATATTCGATGGGCCACAAAAGCCCATACCGGTTCGTAGCTGTCGGAATACATGACAGCGCCACGGAGACAGTGACCCGCTCATTTGCGGCCAAGTGGCTGGGCTTGCTCGACTGCACCCCTGGCAGATTGCCCATGCGGATACAGGAGAGCGGTGTGCGCCCCATAGCTGTTGCGGTCGCTTCCGGGAACAGGATATTGAAGGGCC
This sequence comes from Firmicutes bacterium UBA5389, assembly GCA_002409965.1. Classification (GTDB taxonomy): domain Bacteria; phylum Bacillota; class DTU025; order DTU025; family DTU025; genus UBA5389. The sequence continues at coordinate 28,702 of DHON01000096.1, read as the reverse complement.
TTGCAGCGAACTACAGTGAAATCGGGTTTTCGATTGACGACCCTCATTACCCGGGTCCAGTCAAACTCATTGTCAGCGACAGTGAAGAAGAATTCGATTTCTTTTTCGAGACCTTTCTCGGGGAGTGCACAGACCCCAATTGCCTATATCCGCCAGGTATCATTTCCCAAAAAGAGTGGAATCAGATGCACTACCCCAAATGCAAAACTTTCAAGACTCATTACAAATCGATCCGGGCCAGAATTATGCTGGTTTACGATATTCATAAGCTCGTTGAGCGGGTCGGCAAAGACAGCACGGCGTTTGGACCGTGCTTTCGTGTCATAGCAGACAGCTGCTTCAGGCCGTTCGCTGGGGGAACGGGGGAGTTGTGCGATCCTATCAGGCTGAGCGAAGCTCTGCTGCTATCATATGTCAGCAGGTGCGGGGAACTTCTGGCTGAATGCGGCACGGGAAAGGAGACTGACCGATGAGCATTGATCCTATTAGGACGAGCCAAACAGTTGCCGAGGCATACTATGGGTATCTTTGCACCACTTTTCAGTTCGCGGATGAACGCCTGAGCGAGCAATTCGAGGCAGAGTTGAGACGAAAGGACAAATATGTAAAAGGGCCGATTGTGCAGGCGACGCCGCCATTCAAGAGATCGCTGACGCTGAACAACCTTGTTGATGAGGGCATCCTTTCACCTCTGTTCTTGAAGTGCCCAGAGAACGTGCGCACTAGGCCCCTATATGCACACCAGGAAGCTGCCATCCGCAAGATGGTGTCGGGGAAGCGCAGCATCGTAGTTGCGACAGGAACAGGCAGCGGGAAGACAGAGTGTTTCATGTTGCCTATCTGCAACCACCTTCTCCGTCAACACGAAGCCGGCACATTGGGACCAGGAGTCAGAGCGTTGCTCCTCTATCCGATGAACGCACTGGCGAACGACCAAGTCAAACGGCTCCGTGGTCTCTTCGAGCCGTTTGAGTTCGTCACGTTTGGGCGCTATACAGGCGAAACACTTAAGACTAGACGAGATGCGCTGGACGCCTACAGGAACACTTTCAACTGCGATCCCCTGCCGAATGAGATGATATCCCGCGAAGAAATGCAGGCCCAACCCCCTCATGTCCTCATCACCAACTACGCTATGCTGGAATACCTGCTTCTCCGCCCTAAAGACGATCCATTCTTCGGAGGCCCTAACTCTGAGAATTGGCGATTTCTCGTTCTTGATGAAGCCCACACCTACACGGGCGTCAAGGGCATAGAGACAGCCATGCTAATCCGGAGGCTAAAGGACCGCGTGGTCAGAGGGGCGGCTGGGGCGCTGCAATGCGTGGCCACAAGCGCCACCCTTGGCAGGGGGTTGGACGATGCACCAGGGATCATGGAGTTTGCGTCACGCTTGTTCAGCGAGGACTTCGAATATGATCCAGGGCACCCTAACAAGCAGGATCTAGTTGTTGCGGAGAGGGAGCCTATCGACGAAAGCACCATTTGGGGCAGACCAGATCCGCGGCTTTATGCTGCCTGGCGTGAGATCCTATCGCAAGGCGGCAGTGCAGATGCCGTGCCCAAACTGGCGGAGACGGCGGCACAGTATCGCGTGCCGGATGAAGTAGTGAACAGAGCCTATGAGAAGTTCAACTCGTCAGTCGACGGTTTTCTCCATTGGGTAATGTCAGGAGATGAACATGTTGTCCGCGCGCAGCAACTTCTTGCGGAAGATCCACTCGCCCTCACCGAGCTTGCAGACGTGCTTTTCGGTTCAGACGTGGTGCCTCACGATTCCGAAGAAGCTGTAGTCTCACTGATTGGCTTGGCGGTAAGGGCAAGGCCTTGCGAGGAGAGCAGCCCGCTCCTTCCGGCCCGCTACCATCTGATGCTCAAAGCTCTCGGGGGAGCCTGGATGTCTTTCTTGCCCGAGGCTAGACTGCATCTAGACCAGGTGACCAGAATCACCTGGGGTGACGGGACTGCAATGGCGTATGAGGCTGGAGTATGCCAGCAGTGTGGAGCGCCCTACATACTCGGAGCGAAGGTCGAGTCTGATTCGGGACATGGGTGTCGCCTGGCGCCGGTTTCAGCCGATAGCAATAACAGGGAAGCAAGATACTATGCAGTGCTGGCTCCTGAAGATCCTTCAGAGATGAAGCTCGACGAAGATGAGGATCCTGTTGCGTACGACATCAGAGAATCCCTATATGAGCTGTGCCCTGCTTGCGGGGATATTCGGCGCGCAGGTTCACCCGGTCTCGAGTGCGGCTGCGGCGTCGAGAAGGTCCGACTCCTGGAGACGAAGTCTCCTTCCCGCTTGATAGGCCGCTGCATTCTCTGTGGTGGGCTGAACACAAAGCATGGGATTGTGCGGACGGTGTCATCATATCCCGAAGCTGCTGCAAGTGTCATAGCCACGGCCCTCTACCAGGAGCTTTATCTCGATGAATCGGGTCTGACATCACGCTTCGAGCAGAGTGCCCAAGGCGTGCAGTACGATGAAGACGGCTGGGTGATAGATGTTACAGCCACAAAGAGCAGGGAGGTTGAGAAGAGGAAACTGCTAGTCTTCTCGGACAGTCGGCAGGATGCGGCCTATTTTGCCCCATACATGCAGACAAGCTACGATCGGATGTTGAGGCGTAATATCCTTTTGGAAACAGCCCGGGAAGCGATAGAGGAACTGCCAGACCTGAAAGTCATGGTTTCGGATCTATGGAAGCATGCTGAGCTCAAGCTCAGATCTGTGCTGCCGACGGGCTATGACGCACGCGTAGAGGCCCAGAAATGGGTGCTGCACGAGTTCACAGGGCGCGACAAGCATGGCCTCGAACGGCTTGGATTGCTCGGCTTTGAGCTGGAGCACCCTGAGCGATGGACAGTGCCTCTGTGCCTTCAGAAAGAATGGGGGCTGTCGGACGCTGAAGTATGGGATCTCTACCAGGAGTTGCTCGACACTCTCCGGACAAGTGGCGCTGTAAGTGTGCCCCGTGGCGTGGATCCACAGGATGAGCTGTTCGAGCCGGGAAATCTCCTCGCGTCACTAAGCAAGGCAGATCGTGATCGTCGCTGTGTAAGGGCCTGGCTTCCCACAAGCACCTCGGCTGCGAACAAGCGATCCGATTATCTGGTACGCCTTGCTCGTCGAATTGGGCTTACTGGCGATCTCGAGAGGGCCGTCCGGGATCTACTCGGCGACATGTGGGAGAAAGACATGAGACCGCATAATGCGAATAGCCTGTGGAGCGAGTACTTTGAACTAGTGGTAGACAAGCGCGGAGGCGTTTCACATCGGTTGGTCCCGAACAAGTGGTGGATATCGGCATACGGGAGCAGGCGTGAGCCAAAGTGGTATGTGTGTGACAAGTGTGGCAGGTTGACAATGCGGAATGTCAGAGGCGTATGTCCGCAGTATAGGTGCACGGGCAACCTCAGCCCAGCCGACATATCCGAAAGACTCAGATCCAATCACTACGTGCGTCTTTACGAAACCGAGAACTTCCCTAGGAAGATGACGTCACGAGAGCATACCGCTCAGCTTAGGCCGGGAGCGGCAGCGAGATCACAGACGGAGTTTCAGGAAGGGCGCATAAACGTATTGAGTTGCTCAACGACATTTGAACTCGGCGTCGACCTTGGCGATCTCGAAGCCGTTTTGATGAAGAATGTTCCACCTTCGCCGGCCAACTACGTCCAGAGGGCGGGCCGAGCAGGCAGACGGGCTGGCACTGCCGCCATGGTAGTAACATATGCGCAGGATAGGCCTCACGATGCGTTCCACTATAGATATCCGGAGAGGATGATCAAGGGACACATCAAGCCGCCTCACTTCGACATAGGCAATGAGAAGATAGTTCTGCGGCATATGTACGCAGTGGCTTTGGCAGATTTTTGGCGCAAGAACCGGGATTACCTGGATGCAGTAAGGGACTTCTTTTTCCCCGATGAAGCAGACTCGGCTGTGGACTCTCTGATTCAGTATTTGGATTCGAAACCAGAATCCATCAGGGTGAGCCTTGAACGGGTAGTGCCCGAGAAATTGAAGGAGCCGCTGGGCGTAGATAGCTGGAAATGGGTTGGTACCTTAGTCGGCCGCGAAGGGTCTCTCGCTATTGCGCGCGCGGAAGTGGAAAACGATATAGACAGGCTGAATGCCAGGCACCGAGAATTAGCTGATCAGCGGAGGAGATCTGACTACATACTCAGGCTAATAGAAACGATACAGAAAAGATACCTCTTGAACTATCTGTCCAGCAGGAATGTTCTGCCAAGGTATGGCTTTCCTGTGGATGTAATCACTCTGGGGACGAAAAACAATCACTACGCCACAGACGACATATTCCTACAACGTGAACTGAAGCTTGCCATTTCCGAATACGCTCCGGACGGCGAGGTGGTAGCTGGCGGAGAAGTGTGGACCAGCCGGTATCTGGAACGAATGCCTGGGAAGGAGTGGCCGAACTATTGGTACGCCGATTGTCCGAGGTGCGGAAACCATGTAACCAGACTAGACGTCAGAGATGGCAGTACAAAGGCCATATGTAGTGTCTGCGACAGAGAAGTGGAATGCAAGCAGTCCTTTGTAGTGCCGGAGTTTGGCTTTCTGGTAGACCCGGGGCAGCCTGCGACCGCAGGCGGGCAGCGCCCGCAGCGGACGCATTCAACAAGGGTTTTCTTCTCTGGCATCGAGGATGACGATGCAGGTGGCGATCACGGATTCGAATTCGCGAATGGTGCCGTTATCGTCAGCACATCAAAAAGAGGGAGGCTGACGGTCATCAATGATGCAAGGGGAGCGAAATTCCGTGTGTGCCAGTCATGTGGGTATGCGTGCATTGCAGATCACAAAGACCCCCCGAAATCCCACAAGAACGCCTATGGGAAAGAATGCAGTGGGAAGTTCTCAACCAGGGTAGCGTTAGGATATGAGTTTCTTGGAGACATAGCGAGAATCCGGTTTGAGCCGTGCAGCCGAAGTGATTGGGGTTTTTGGTATTCCTTGCTCTATGCGATGATTGAAGGAGCTTGTGAGGCACTGGATATTGACCGCATGGAGATAGACGGCTGTGTGCAATGGGGCGATTCTGCCGGCCAGCCTGCCTACCTCGTATTGTTTGACTCTGTATCCGGTGGAGTGGGGCATGTGCAGCGGTTGGGACACGAGGAGGCCCTCAGGGACACTTTAGCTAGTGCGTATGCCAAGATGGCTTCATGCACTTGTGGCGATGATGAGGGCAATGGGAGTTGCTATAGCTGTCTGCGAAACTACACCAACCAATTCTGCCATGACTCTCTTAACAGGGGACTGGTAATACGATTTCTGAGGGAGCTGGGCTTGGAAGGCTAGCATGCGGAGAAGCGCTGGCGATATGGGCTGAAGAAGGATAGAAGCGGAGTTTTCGAAATAGCTCCCCTTAGCGACGAACGACCTGGCAACCTACTTCTTCTGCGGATTTGTCCAGAGCCAACGTAGTAGTATTAGGCCTGCGAGTCCATCGGGCGTCTATCGAATTGCTGTAGATACGGAACCAGTGCCTTTAGGTGTTGCGGACTGAGAGCCGCTCCATGGCAAACGGGAGTAGGCCATGTTCAGCGACTCGGATCTGCCGATGCCCTGGGCAGCACGCTCAGGACTGCTCTCGAGAAGATGGCCTGATGCGAATGCGGCGACGAATCAGCCTCCGGCAGCTGCTACAGCTGCCTGCGCAACTACAGCAATCAGTTCTGCCACGACAAGCTTGATAGGGGGGTAGTGATACGGTTCCTGACTCAGCTGGGGTTCGGCAAGTGACGGTGCCTGACAATCCAGTGCCGGTTGTGGATGCTACACTTTCAGAGAGTGCTCTCTGCGCATCGCGACGAAAGGGGATGTCCCATGGCTTCTCGTTCCTACAAGCAGTTTGTCAGATGGTTTGTCGATACTCAGTCAGACGAGGAGATCTTTGAAGCTCTGAAGGCAACGAAGGCTCCGAAAGAGCTTCTGACGGGTGACTTGTCTACTTTGGTCAAGGTGAAGGGCAGGAAGAGTCGCTTATCGACCAAGTCCGCCGATGATAGTAGAACTCCCGATGGCATGAGCCTGAGTGAACTCAGAGCCGACATACTCGGCAAGGAGTGGATACACAAGAACCTCGCGATTCCCCTACATTTCGAAGATCGCTTCGCTTCCGTCAAAGCGGATGTGAATGAACTAACCGTTGATGAGACCGAATCCAGCGTCCACTCCATGTCAGAGAAACACGGCGCGCCGGCTGTGGTGTTCTGTCTGGTAGTCAACCCCGATGAGATGAAGCAGGCGATAGGTTACCGGCTGATAGACGAACTCGGCGACTCGCTGAAGGCAGAGAGAGGGGAAGCCCCGCCGGTTCTGGCAGAAGAGGGCGTGGATATCTACGTAGACCCCGATCCGAACCCGGTCATCGAGGCAGTGGAGGCCGCCACATTGGAGATAAGTGCTGCTGAGGCTATGCTTGACGATGAGTCGATCGATGCTGTCGTCGAGAGGTTTTTGGCGGCGATATCCGATTATAAGGCGCGGCGTTCGGAGAGCGGCATCAAGCTGGAGCAGGCTCTCCTGCAGCTGTGCGCCGACTACTCAGATGCGGCTCAGTTCCTGCTAGATGGAACCGAGTATGCGGGGAGCTTGGCCGCGATTGTACCATCCAGGGCGCGGGAGATCGCCGCCAGTGCCGTCCGAGAAGCTGATACCTACGTGGAGAAAGCGACCGAACTGCTTCGGGAGGCTGAGGAGATCCGCACTGCGCCCCCACCGTCGGTGGCTCGGCAGATGGAGGCTGCCAACCGTGCACGGGAACTGCAGTCTATGGCCATCGATACGGTCAGGGCTCTGCTCCGCGTTCTTGGGGTTTCTGTCGATGCAGTGGCCGTAGAGCCCGAAGGCGAGCCCGTGACTGAAGAGCCAGAGATAGAGCACCACCCTCCGCCCAAACGTCCTACCCGGAAGCGCAGGTTGGCCCGTCCGGCTGTTCGGGCGGCCGAGAAGCCTTGTCCAGCTCCTGAACCCGAACCGCCCGTCCAGGCTGAACCGGCGGTCGAGGCGCAATCGATCGATGCGCCTCAAGCGAAGGCAGAGCCGGATACCTCGGTGCAATCTCCAACTGCAACTGAGAATGATGAACCCGCGCCGGGCGCGGTGCCTGCAGGCGAAGCGACTCCGGGTATGAGGCAGCTCATAAGGGACGCTGTCGCGGAGTCTGACTATGCTTTGGCATACTGGCTCGCTCTGGGAAGCGAAGCATCCGGCGAAGGCGCGCCTGTTCCATCATGGCTGCACTATGCCAACTTCCTCGCCGCGGAACTGCGATTCCTGAGTCCTGACGCCATGCGGGCGCTAGACCAGGTGTGTAACTTGCACCCTGCGCCTTACCGCGAACTCTGCAGTGGTCACGGTCAAGGCAGTCGAGCGGCGGCTACGTACATTCTGGGCGCATCAGTGGGTCCCGCGCTCTTGGGCAATGAGTATGGCCCGAGCAACTGGCTGAGGGATGTAAGTAGTAATGCTCTGGGCATTCCCGAAGAGCTTACTCAGATCATCGATGGAGTCCTTACGCTGCAGAATGAGGGCGTTTCATGTCTCGACTTCACAGGCGATAGGTTGTTGGGCAGTCAGGATTGGGATCTGGCGGCAAAGGAGGCCTCGGGTCGTGTCGGTTCCTGGCAGCGCACAGCCGACCGAGGCAAGCTGGGATACCAGCCCGCCACGCTAACGCGCCGGTTTCTTGCATGCAGCAAGGAGTCAGTGCTCAGGGACGCGATTGACGCGGTTGTGGCCGACGACAGGGGTTCTGCCGACCTAGTTCACCGAGCGCGCTCAAGCTACCTCGATAGCAAGGAAAGCAGACAGAAGCTGATCCGCGAGACGGCGCGGACGGCTGTTGGCCCTAGGCCACGCCCGGTGAAGATAGAGGGGCATAATCTGGATTCGCTCACCCGAGACCTGGCGCGGCTGAACGATGATATCGCGTGTTGGGTCGATGCAGTTAGAAGGTGCGATGCCCGACCTCGCCGGGGTTCGATGTCGGACGCGCAGTGTCAGGCGCTGGTGAACAGGATCGCTAACCAGGCGGCGACCATTGTAGCAAACGGCGTTTTCGACAACCCATACAGCGAGGCCCTTCGCGCATCACTGGCGCAGATTGCCGATGTTCTCCAGGGCCGGGCTGAGCTTCCTGCAGCCAGACGCCACTGGAGAAGGGAGATTGTCGGCCCCGTCATCCTTTCGGGCTCGTTTTCGCCCTTCGAGACCGCGCAGTGGATCGAATCGGAATCGGTTGATCCACCTGATGCGGCTTTGGGCAGTGTGTGCCCGGAACGAGTCGCATCGGGTAGCAGCGCTATGGAATCTGAGTTTGAGCGGGTTCTCGGCGAGCAGGATTACGCTAGGGCTAAGGTGATAATCCAAGTGAGCGGTGATGGACCCGATGCGCAGTCGCTCATGCAGGCGCGACTCGGCGAATCCAAGCAAGCCCTCGCGCAGCGCTTGACGCAGGTATACAAGCTGATGGAAGAGGCGGCACAGAAGCATCTGATCACATCTTCCGATAGATCCCAGCTGGACGGCGAGTTCCTATCGATGGAGCATTCGCTGGAGTCGGGCGAAATACTCCAGTATGGCCCGGCTTATGCGAAACTGGACGAACTGGAGAAACGAGTTGATCGGCTCAAGGAAGAGAGGGTAGACGCCCTCAGCCGCGAGATCGACGAACTCGGCAAGCGAATCGATGCACACAGGGCAGATCTGTCCGATGCTGTGGTCAGGCATGCAGAAAGCAGCCTAGGCAAGGCGCGAACTTACATCGACAGTTTTGGCGACGACAAGTCGCTGGTGGTAGCAGAGAGTTTCTACTCCCTGGCGCTTAATGCCGTGGAGCTAGGTGCAATAGCAGAGGGGCCCGATAACCTCGCACAGGTCGATTCTGACGGCGTAGACCATGTGACCGCGTTCCTTTCAATCAATAAGTCGGTTGAGCGGGATCTGGCCAAACGGCGTTCCAAGCCGATGGACTTGGTGACGCGTATACAGAAGAACCGAGCGGTGGGAGGAATCGACATGTCGAAGATCCCCGCCCCCCGCGCACAGGAGGCGGCTGAAGGGATCGCCGCCTACTACCGGTTGATGGCCGGAAGCGCATCGGATGCCCATGAGGGCTGGTACGCGCAAAATGTGACGACACTCCTACGTTACATCGGGTTCCAGCAGCCGTCCGTCTCGCTGGTAGCCATCGACTCGAATGCGGTGCATCTACGTGCAACCATGACGGCAAGGGATATCTCGCCGCTGCCCGAATTCGGATCGGCCCACGGAGGCTTGTACGACGTCATCGTTGTTCACGGCAAGCCGAGAGTGACGGAGCTGAACCACATCCTGAACGTGCTGGGTGTTGAGAACTCGCGTCCGGTAGTGATCTACCTGGGTAGAATGCCGCAACTTCTCAGGCACGAATGGAGTACCTCGTGCCGCGAGAGACGGCGTACCGTAATGCTCATAGATGAGATCCTTCTGCACTACATGCTGAGCATTCGCGAAAACAGGCTGGAGGCTGCTGTTTCCTGCGGAGTTGCTTGGGGATGGGCTTGCCCGTATTCGGACGGAGCCACCGCTCCGCGCGAGATGTTCGCAGGCCGGCAGCTCATGATCAGCAAGATAGGTGAGCCCAGAGGAGCTTTCGTTGTCTATGGCGGCAGGCAATTCGGAAAGTCGTCCTTGCTTCGAATGGTGGAGGATCAGTACCACAGGCCCGAGAGCCGTGAGTATGTAGTGTTCTGCGACATCAAGAGCATCGGCGATATCGACAGCGCCAGAGGCACGCAGGACACGTCGATGATCTGGACCAGGGCATGGGAGGAGATGCGCGAGTCGGATCTGAACTGGATGTGCCGAGATGATCCCAGGCAAACAGCCCAGGATGTGCAGGCCGCTCTGCGCAAAGAATTGAAGCACAATCCGGGCATGAGGATCATACTCCTGTTCGACGAGGCCGACCACTTTCTCAAGCACGAAGCGTCTCTGGGCTTTCCGGAGCTCAACGCGGTGAAGGCGTTGATGGAGGAGACGGGCTACAGGTTCAAGGCGGTGTTCACCGGTCTGCACAACGTGCAGAGATACTACACCAAGTCAAACCATCCCCTGGCTCAGTTGAGCGCGCCCATCGTCGTAGGTCCGCTTGAGCCGGCAGAAGCGAAGCAACTGGTCGAGGGCCCCATGCGGGCGCTGGGTATCGGCTTTGAGAGCGACTACGTAGTATCGCAGATCCTATCATACACCAATTTCCACGCATCGCTCATCCAGTTTTTCTGCAACAAGCTAGTGGCAGTCGTTCGCGCCAAGAAGGACGAACCTCCTTACATCGTCACGGGAGACGATGTCGATCAGGTTTACAAGGACCCTGCGTTCAGGGAAAGAATGGGCGACCGGTTTAGGGTGACGGTCCTCATGGACACGCGATACCAGGTTATCGTGTATAGCATGATCATGGAACAGCTCAATGACAGGGACGGCTACAAGCGAACGTTCGAGGCTAATGAGATAGCACGCCTCGCCAAGGACTGGTGGCCGCAGGGCTTCGAGGATATGGGTCTGTTCGAAATCCGACCGCTCCTCGATGAGCTGGTCGGACTGGGGGTACTCATTCGCTGCGAAGACGGTCAGTTCCGGATACGCAGTGCGAACATCGTCCGTGCCCTGGGAAAACCCGACGACATTGAAGATGAACTGCTCCAGATTGCCGAGTCGCCTGGCCCAAGTAAAGACAGGTCACAAAGCTTAAGGGTGAGGGTACACGACAGTCCGCCTCAGTGGGGGCCGATCACCCTCGCCCAAGCGGCCGATGCCATACAACCACAACCAGGCCTCTGTCTGGTGTTCGGAAGCGAAGCCATGAATCTGTCGTCTACAGCCGAGGCGCTCCGGGTCTATGCAGGCGACAGTGTGAACCTTTCCGTCTTGCAGCAGCGCTTTACCTCGGCTGCGGGTGTGGCCAACCACCTCTCGTCTCTTGCTGCGAGATCTCTGAAGGGGCGGCACGTAGTCGTGCTGGACCCTTCTACCGTGCACAGCAAATCCGACGATTTGATGCAGATACTGATTGCGGCCGGGCGCCGCGCCGTGGAGCTCAGCACCGAGAACAGGCTTGTGAGGGCGGTCATCCTGATGAATCCCGCCGATGCGCTGGAATTGGCACGGCTCCGGAGCAAGGGAGACCTGGGGCTGGAGCGGTACATCGACACGGAGATCGCGCTCAGGAAATGGGACCACACTATGGTCGAAAACTTCCTCTCCCACAGCGAGAGCGTGAGCACGGTCCCTGCAGTCAATGGGGTGCTCCATGTTACCGGGGGCTGGCCATTTCTGATACGGAGAGTGCAAGAGCAATCTAGCGGCAGCACACTGCCGACTGTGGAACAGCTCACGTTCGACCTACTGGAAGACGTGGACGGTATCCGCACCGGTTTCCTACAGGCGTGCGGTTTCGGTTTACTGGACGGCGCAATCGACATCGTTCGCATGTTGACAGGGGCCGAGGCGGCGCTTTCGGACGACGAACTTGTGCAGTTGGTAGAACTGGAGACCCAACACGATGCTCAAGAGTGCAGAGCTCTGGTGGACGTGTTGTTCAGAGTGGGCTTGCTCGTCGACAACGGCCGGGGAGAGCTGTGCTGCGATGATGTCGTGGCAAGAGTGGTGCGGGCCAGATGATCGACCTGAAAAAGGCTGTATGCAGGTTACCTGCTATGACCAACGTCCTCGCCGGTATGGTCTCGGAACTGATGGCCGGGATGTCGGTTATCTGGGTTATGCCTGCGACTGCGCCAACATCGGACCTCGTTGCTGAGCTTGCTGACATCTTGGACGAGCGGGGCGTCGAGGTGGTAGTCGGCGAGGGCAGTCCGCCGATTGAGGGTGGCGCCGGCGCTGTTGATGATGACGGGTTCTCAAAAGTGACGATCCAGCGCCTGGAGAACATCGCGCCGGACGGCGCAAGGGAGAGCGTAGTAGTGAGGCTTGAAGAGCAGGGCAAGGCATCCACGAGCCGGAGCTCCCGGACCGGGGTGGTTTCGTCAATAGTCTTGGTGAGCCCGGATGCGGCCCTCGGATACCAGGCCAGTCAGCATGAGCATGTCTCAGTTCACTGGTACTGGGGTTGCTTCTCCACCGCTGAGATGTCTGTTCTTGCCTATGCGCTATCACAGTCGACTTCGACAGAGACCATACATGCCGCCTGGGCGCAGAGCGTGATTGCCGAGCTCGCCGGGACAGATGCAGCACTGCTATTGGAGATACACGCTCGTTGGCAGCCCAGTTTCGGCGAAGACGACCTGCTGGGCACTCTGTCGGATTATGCGACTCGGAGGGGGTGGACAGCTGAGTGGCTGCGCGCGCAGACGAACGGTATTCGCGAGCCGTTCAGGCCTGGCAGGCGCACGAAGCCTGTCGGCCCGCCCCATAGCCTTGCCCCGCTGTTCGAAGCGGGAGTACTGGAGTGGCGGGCCGACTGCGGCATCTCTGTGCACACGGCTGCGCTGGCGCAGATCGGAGGCATCGCGGAGATACGAAGGCGCATATGGGCCGGGCAGGCCAAGTACCTAATGCCCGTGATCGACAGAGAGCGTACAGAGACATATCAGTACCTTGGCCAGAGCGCACCGGGCCTGGATGAATTCGTGAGCGACCTCAGATGCAGACCCAGCAGGACTGGCGTATGGAGCAGTAGTTGGGCTGCATCGGAGTGGATTGAGCTGATCATGTTCATCGACGAGATCTGCGAGGGGCGTTTCATAGCAATACGGCGCCGTGCAGACTTCATGCGCATGCGTCGGAACGATCTGGCCCACTGCTCACCCCTGTCATGGGAGCACTTCAGGATGGTGCTGAGCGGGGAAGCGTAGGATGCGTGGACATCGATGGATCCTACATGAGCACGATGCTGCGTGTTCGGCGGCTGCTTCAAGTAGTGCTACGACAATCTACCGGCAAGAGGAAGGGTGGTCACATGCCCAAATATCGTTTTACATGGGATGCTTTCGATGACGCAACTGTAGAAGCGGTGGCGTCAGCCTGTGGGTTCGAGCCCGATGGCGAAACCGCGCGCGATTGGCTATTGCGCAGCTGGGTCAGGCCGAATGAGGAGCTTGTCCGAAGATCCAGGAACGCTCTGGAGCGCACTTGGCTGCCGGATTGCCCGTATCTGAAAGGCCTCGTTAGGAAGCTGTTGGACCTGCGGCTCGGCCCCATGAACCAACCTGTAACCCGCGCCGAACATGTGGAATACATATCTAAATGCCGCAATACCAGCAGATTTAGGGAGCTTCTTCTGCACTACCTGAGAAGTTTCGGCGAAGAGTGGACCGAAGCTGATGTTGTGGGCAGCGTCAGGCTAAGCCATGTCTGCCTTGATCCTGCTAAACAGCAACCCGACTTGCGAAAGCCCTTCCCGTATCAGCAAGATGCGTGGGACAAGCTGTCCGCTAGCCTGGCGAAGGGTGGCGCCTCCGGGGGATTCCCTGGCCTGTTAGTGATGCCTACAGGATCCGGGAAGACCTTCACTGCGGCTCGCTGGCTGATGGAGAACGTGGTAGCTCGCGGCGGGCGGGTTATGTGGGTAGCGCACCGACAGATCCTGTTGGAACAGGCATATGACAGCTTTGTGCACCTGGCCGGATTGGCTGCGGCTCCGGAACGCTACGACCGGCTGGGGATCCGGATCGTGTCGGGCGGGTATAGCTCTGCCACTCAACTCACGCTTGACGATGATATCATGCTGTGCTCAGTGGCAAGTCTTGCGAGGCACAAAGATGTAGTCGAGCAGATTGTAAGCGATCCCCAAGTGTTCCTTGTAATCGACGAGGCGCATCATGCTCCAGCCAAGAGCTACAGGGATATTATCTGGTACATGAAATCCCTCAAGAACAATCAGTTGCTTGGGCTCACCGCCACGCCTACCAGGATGGTGGAATCGGAGCGATCTATGCTGAGCGGCCTTTTCAACAACAACATCATTCATCAAGTGGGCTTCACCGAGCTGGTTGAACGCGGTTTCCTGGCGCGCCCCGCAAAGGTGCGGGTGTTCACCGATGTGGAAGCCGAGGCGCACATGACTGACGACGAATGCCGATATCTTGCCCAATTCGACAAGCTGAGCGATGAAACGCTGGACCGCATAGGCCATCTCAACGAGAGGAACGACTTGATTGTCGGTCACTATCTGCAGAACAAGGCCAAGTACGGCAAGACTTTGGTATTTGCCACTAATGTACAGCATGCTTGCTTGCTTCGGGAGAAGTTCGTGGCCCAGGGAGTGCCTGCCGAGTATGTGGCAAGCTACGCACCTGATGGCAGAGCAACGGATAAAGAGGAGGCGTGCGCCGCTTTCCTGTCGCCCGATAGCGGCCTTGATGTCCTCATCAACGTGCAGATGCTCACGGAAGGCGCGGATTTACCTGCAGTTCAAACAGTCTTCTTGGCCCGCCCCACCAACAGCGAGGTTCTGATGCAGCAGATGGTCGGGAGAGCATTGCGGGGGCAGAAGGTGGGGGGCACCTCCCTTGCTTACCTGGTTTCCTTCGAGGACCATTGGGAACGTTTCACCGACTTTGAGCGTCCGTTCGACTTGCTGCCGGACCTCACGGAGTTCGACGAAGAGAGAGTCGGCTTGAGCGATGAAACCGCCCAGGTCATCGCCGACGAAGAACAGTCTGCCGACAGAGAGCTCGTTCAGGACGTGCTCAGCGTCATTCCTCAAGAGGTGTTTCGCGCCGTGGCCGCCGCGCTCAGCAGGCGTCGCGAGTGCCGGGCCCAGGTGTTCGAGGCTGTGCCCTGCGGATGGTATGTGTTGGAGCGGCCTGTTGACAGCGACGACGATGTGATACAGACGATTCCCGTGTTCAACCACGACAAACCATGCTGGGATGCGTTACTCTCCTATCTGCGCCGCTTATCGCCGCGTCAGGCAGAGCAGCTTGATGCGGCTGAAGTATGTGAAGAGTATTTCGGCGATTGCGACATTCCGCGGCCGTCTCAAGGGTACGTTGAACAGATCATAGCTCATCGCGCCGTCGACGGCAGCGAACCGCAGTGGGAGCAGTTCGCGGGCCGCGCGACGATTGATCCGGCGCAGGTAGCACGCGAGCTTCTCGACCTCAGGCTGCCTACTGACGAGGCGGAGGCGCTTGTGGCCCAGCGATATGATTCAGCCTTAGCCAAGGCGGTCTACCCCGATTACCGCGAATACTGGATGGAGGTCAATGACGCTGTGTGGGACCTTCGGCATCCCGGGGAGGCAGTGCGGAAGCCGCCGGCGATTCCGGTGTTCGAACCGCTGCCCACTCAGATGATGGCCCCCGGGCCCGCACACGACCTCGAAGAGCTCATGGCTTCGGTCCTGCGCCGCGGCGCCGAGCTTCTCAACCTGCCCATGCTTCCCGGAGACGCTGTGGTGCTCACGTGGACAAAACGGCTTATAAAGGGCTGGTACGCGATGGCACACGAGGAGTATGGCAGCGCCGTGGGCGCTGGTCTGATCAGAGTAAACATCCTTCTCGATAGCCCGGACATATCCCGAGAGACCATGGAGTATCTGCTGTGGCACGAGTACCTGCACCTCTGGCTCAAACAGGGCCACACCAAGGAGTTCAGACGCCTGGAAAAGATGTGGCCTACTCATGTTGAAGGCGATAGAGAGTTGTTCACTTTGAACGAGAGGTTTGGAGTGAGTTTCTGGTGATTGGCGCGAGCGCCGGCTGATCTGCTGCCGTGGCATTACCAAGCTGCATTTCCCAACCGAATTGGGCTTCGGCAGGTGATCGCGGCCCATTTCGCGACCGCTGGTTGACGGAGTGCTCACACCAAGGAAGAGCTTTGCTGCATGCTGCGCTTATCAGCTGTCAATTGCGGCAGGTGCCAAGCAGAGATTTGCGCATTTGGCGAGTAGGAGATCCATGGGGGCGAGTTTCGCCGCATCGCCCAGGACATGAAGCAACGCGGGGGAGTCAACGGGGACTGTATGCTGCCTATGGTATGCGGATCAGTCAGGCTAGACGAGAGTAGATGACGAGTGGTGAACCCCAAGATCCCGCGAATGCAAGTACAGGAGGGTTTGTGGTGAACGCTATCCTGTTCAAAAAGGTAGACTACTCATTATCAAAGCTTATCCTGGACATCGAGCATGGCGACATCGGATTGCCGGACATACAACGTCCGTTCGTCTGGAAACCGGTGAAGGTGAGGGATCTATTCGACTCGATGTACAAGGGTTTTCCCGTGGGCTACTTTCTGTTTTGGGCGAACGAGGATACGGATGAAGCGAGGCAGATTGGCGCCGAGGGCAAGCAGAGGAAGATACCCAAGCTGCTCATAGTCGATGGTCAGCAGCGTCTGACCTCGCTATATGCAGTGCTGAAAGGCCATCCGATTGTGACTAAGGACTTCAGGAAGACACGTATCAGAATCGCGTTTCGTCCATCGGATGGGGTGTTCGATGTTGCAGATGCGGCAATAGAGCGCGATCCAGAGTATGTACCGGACATCACCGTTCTCTGGGCCGATGAGGCCAACATGTTCCAGTTCACTACGGAGTTCCTAGACAAGCTGGCCAAGTCGCGGGGCAGGGATGTAGACGCGGCGGAGAAGCGACTCATATCGGACAACATAGCTCGCCTCCATGCGCTTCAGAGCTATCCATTCACGGCTCTGGAGATCTCATCGACTGTAGATGAAGAGCAGGTAGCTGACATTTTCGTTCGCATTAACAGCAAGGGAGTGACATTGAAGCAGGCCGACTTCATCCTCACTCTACTCTCAGTGTTCTGGGATGAAGGGCGTAGCCAGCTGGAGGACTTCTGTCGAGCCTGCAAGGCGCCTGCGCCTCCGGGCGACGGTCCATCGCCTTTCAACCATTTCATTGAACCCTCGCCTGACCAACTCCTCCGGGTGAGCGTGGGCCTAGGGTTCAGGAGAGCCAGGCTCCGTCAAGTCTACTCCATCTTGCGAGGCAAGGATCTCGAAACCGAGCAGTTTTCGGCGGCGCTTAGGGATGAGCAGTTTGAGGTGCTTAAGAAGGCGCAGGCGAAGGTGCTTAATCTGACCAATTGGCATGAGTTCATGAAGACCCTGGTGAGGGCAGGCTTCAGAAGTCGGTCTATGATTACCTCTGAGAGCACGGTTCTCTATTCCTACGTACTCTACCTGTTGGGTCGTTACGACTTCGGAGTCGATAGTCATGCTCTGCGCAGCATTGTTGCGCGATGGTTCTTCATGTCGTCTCTTACCGGTCGGTATACCGATTCGCCTGAAAGCCAAATGGAGTCCGACCTTGCCAGGTTCAGGGGCGCTGGGACTGCCGATGACTTCGTGTCTGTTCTCGATGGGATTGCAAGGGATGCACTGACCGAAGACTTTTGGGCGATTTCTCTGCCCAATGCTCTCGAAACCTCTTCAGCGAGAAGTCCGTATCTCTTTGCCTACTATGCGGCACTGAACCTGCTGGATGCACGGGTTCTTTTCTCAGAGATGAGGGTCGCCGAGCTACTGGATCCTGCCATCAGCCCCAGGAAGTCGGCCATCGAGCGCCATCATCTCTTCCCCAAGGGCTATCTCAAAACCATTGGAATAACTGACATCCGCGACACCAATCAGATTGCCAACTACGCACTGGTGCAATGGGACGACAACGTCCACATATCTGACTCCGCGCCTTCGGACTATTACCCCAAGTACGAGCAGCGATTGGCCAGAGATGCCGCGGCGTGGGACCTGACCCTGAAGCACCATGCGCTGCCGGACGGTTGGCACTGCAAGGAGTATCGCCAGTTCCTCGATGAGCGAAGGAAATTGCTGGCTGAGGTGATACGGGCCGGGTACGAGACGTTGTGACGTGGCTGTATACTCTGGACCATGGAAGGTGTCCTGTCAACGGCCCAGAGCTTACGCACCGAGGCCGCTGCCCCAGTGCAGCGTAACAAGTCAAAGGGCCCGCGTGGGCGGTTCGCGTGGTAAGCGGGCGCATCGCGGTTGATATTCCGAGCCCGGTATGCTAGGAGGCAACGTCAATGGCTTCTGACCTGGAGACACTTGCACGCAGAGTTGAGAGGGCGCTTCCCGATCCGATTACTCGTGCCGCTCAGCTGGCGGCTTTGGCGGACTCGTTGGCCTATGTTCACGTTCGGAATCCAGATATATGGCTTGTGCATGTGTTGCCGGATCGGATCCGCCTTTTCGCTGGGCACACAATCGTCCTGACCTTGATGGGTAGCACTGTCTGGGTGACCACCGATGCATCGGAGAATGAAGACCATCTGTCAGCCCTGCGCTCGTGGGCGTGGGAGACCAAGGTGTATCCACGATACAAGCGTCCTCCTTCCCGCAACGGAACATACAGCCGTTTGCACGACGAACACGGGGAGTGGCCTACCGTCCAGGCGGCGCACTTCAGCTATCTTGATCGTGTGTTGGCTCGGCCACGCTTGTTCGATCCTCGCAGCGTTCACCGGCATGAACCACTTATCGTGGAGTACTTGAGTGTTACTCTGCAACGATCAATGCCGGGCGTGGAGTCGGCGCTGCTTCCCGCGGCCGAGGTTGTTTCCGATGCTGCTGGTTTCTGGGAAGGCTCGGCCACCCGCGTACCCGTAACCAGGTTTGAACGAGACCGCCGGGCGCGTGATGAGTGTGTACGCCTGTATGGAAGCAACTGTGTTGTATGCGGCATGTCGTTCGGCAATCGCTATGGTCCTGAGATGGATGGCTTCATCCATGTCCATCACCTAGTTCCGCTTTCAGAGACTCGCGGAGGATACTCTATTGATCCTGCGCGACACCTCGTACCGGTTTGCCCCAACTGCCACGCGGTGTTGCACTCAATCGGGGGCACGGTACGCAGCGTGGAGGAGGTCCGGGAGATGCTTAGGCGTCAGCAAGAGCCATGTTAAGAGGTCGTGTTCGGCGGCCCGATCCGGGCTGGCAGCTGAGTACGCACGTGTCACGTAGAAAGCCCTGCTTGCCCAGCAACTACTGCCAGGACGCTGAGCCGAAATGGAGCTTTGGCTATCACACCCAAAGATATGGCCATGGCTGATTCCAGTCTTGATTGGCGCTGCATCGGTCATGTGTGTTCGACTTGGGCTGGGAACATGGTGATTCGGCATACCTGAGGCGACGGAATCATACAGAGACAAGAGCTCGGCATTGCCGTTCTGGGCGGCCTTCGACGGCGCGGTGCCGGTGGGTTTCATTGCGGTCATGAAGCATTTCGATAAGGCTGCCGAGATCTACGTCATGGGGGGTCATGAAAGCGTACCATCGCCAGGGCATTGGGAATCTCCTTCTGGACGAGGCCGAAGAGTGGTGCGCCGACCAAGAGGTTGCTTTCCTCCAGGTCAAGACGTTGTCGGCCTCGCATCCTGACCTCAACTACGCGAAGACCAGGGAGTTCTATCGTTCAGTCGGCTTTTTGGAGCTGGAGGAGTTCCTCGAGCTGTGGAGATCTGTGAATCCGTGCCTGCTGATGGTCAAGGCGATCTCGCAGGGCTCATTTTGCTGAGGGAGCGAGTGACTCGCACCGGAAAAAGCAGCGGGTTGGGCGCGTCATCTGCTTACGCTCTGTCGAAGACGTGCTGCCGAAAACCGGCTCGACGGATAGTACGTTTAGTGATATAGTACAGTAAACGTAATAACGGAATGCGAAGTGATTGGCATCAGAGACAACATCAGGGGCGGAGCGCTGACAGAAACCACTCTCCTGGTACTCTTGGCTGTATATCAACCCAACCACGGCTACGGAATATCGCGGTTCACAATCGAAGAAACGGGTGGTAGGGTCAGGTTGGGGGCGGGAACCCTGTACGGGGCAATTGACACTTTGGTGAAGAAAAAGTGGATAGCCCCGCTTGAGGATGAGGGCTATACGAGAAGGAAACAGTATGTCATTACGGGACTTGGAAAACAGATAGTGGAGAGAGAACTGAGCAGACTGAACGAAGTCATGGAACTGGCCACCAGAGTAGTGGGGGGGAACGGAAATGCGTAAGGGGGAATTCCGCTACTTCGTGGGTCTTCTTGATGCTCAAGAGAAATGGATAGACAGAATGGCGGCGAACGGATGGCGGCTAGTCAAGACTTCGATACTTTGCTATGAATTCGAGCCATGTGAACCTGGTTCATATGAGTACCGTGTTGAGTTTGTGGGGGCGCTGTCATACAGCAGGATGCAAGACTACCGAGACTTCCTTCTGGGGTTAGGGTATAAGGTACTCACGAAGAGCCTTAACCTCAACATATCATTTGGCAAGATCCGGTGGCGACCGTTTGGGAAGGGACGTGGACAGATCGCAACGTCTCCGGGCGGGTACAACAAGGAGATCTTTATCATAGAGAAGAAGGCAGATGGTGAAGACTTCGATATTCATAGCAACTATGAAGACGCGATCGCCTATTATCGTTCAATACGTGGCATGTACATTGCGTTGCTTGGGGTTGTTGTCATGTTGCTAGTGTTGAGGCTTGTTGCACCGATTGCAGCGATACCCTGGGTCCTCTTCGCCATCGCCATTTCGCTGCTGTTGGTTCCAACATGTCTATACTCAAGGAAAATCAGCATGTACAAAGCACTGAGCAGGACAAACGAGTGAAGACTGCATGTCCTGCCCACTCCGCGCGACCAGGCTAGGCAACGCGATGATCGTCCGGCTTCAGCCGTCAGTGGCTATCACGTACAAGAGACCGCCGGTCGCCGCGGGCGTCCGCCAGAACCGGACGCCGTTTCTCCGGCCTGATCAGAGGAGGGATACTTAAGCACCTGCACTCTTCGCCTGAACTGGATCTGCTGGTCTTCTTGTCACTCCTGACGGGTTAGGGCAGCCGAACTGCGACTTGCTCTCCTCCACGGCGATGGCGAGTAACCTGAGCGCTTCAGTTCGCTGCGTGGCTCCTCTTGGCCTTGCCCGGGTCCGACACCGTGTAGGCAAACGCGATGCGAGGCGGCAGCACCCGGTTGCCGATAGCATTGATAGACGGAGATCGCCTTCTGAGACTTCTGTTCTGGTGCGAGATCGGCGTATTGACGCTTCGGCTTCTATTCCTGCTCCTGTGCCGGCGTAGGGGCCATGATGTCGATGGTGTCGTCCTTCTTGACGTAGGCCGCGAATCTGCTGTGGACCTTGGCGAAGTCCTTGAGGATCGCTTCTGTCATCATATCGAATGGGACTACTACGTAGCGCCCCAGAGGGGAGCAACGGGGATTGTACAGTAGGGTCCCCGTTACGTTTTCCAAACTGATCTTCACGCCCTCAGGCGTCTCTGTCTTGACCACGTCGAGGGAGACAAGCAATCCGACCAGCTTGAACAGCTCCCTCTGGGCGGAGAGGAAGTTGCCGAGGGAGTAGATGACCAGGGTATCGCCCACCATGGTTACGGGCTGCACTACGTGAGGATGGTGCCCCAGTACGATGTGGACGCCGAGCTCCGCGAGGTGCTCCGCTATCTCCGTCTGCGCTGTAGTAGGGGTGAAAACGTACTCACTGCCCCAGTGCATGGAGACGATGATCACATCGGCCTTACCCTTGGCCTTCTCCACATCGGCCGTGGCCGTCTCCGGGTCGTAGACGTTCACGTAGTACTTCTTGCCTGCAGGAGGTTTGAGGCCGTTGGTGAGGGTAGTGTAGGCAAGCAGGGCGCACGTGATGCCGTTAACCTCCACCGTTCGTATTTCGTCTCGATCTTCTTGGGTGGAGTGGCTTCCGGCGGTGAGGACGCGCTCCTTGTCGCTCCAGTACTCCAGTGAACGCAAAACCCCGTTCTCTCGCCGGTCCAGCGTGTGATTGTTCGCCAGGGACACGAGATTGAACCCGGCGTCGATGAAGGCATCCCCGACCTCTTGAGGGGAGTTGAAACAGGGGTACGTGGACAGGCCGAGTCCGGCGCCGCCGAGGATGGTCTCCTGGTTGTAGAAGGCCAGGTCATGGCGGGCAATGCGGTCGTTGACCAGTCGGAGCATAGGGCGAAAGTCGAAGGCGCCGTCCTCTACTCTGGCAGCGTTGTACACACCCTGGTGAATGAGGGCATCGCCCACGGCAACGAAGGAAAAACGAGAAGACATCCCCGGCGCCGCTGGCTGTGCCCAGAGAACGAGAATGAGGGAGAGAGTGATAAGGACGAGCGGAAAGGCCTTCCTTCGGATCATGGTTTCCTCCATGAGAACGCGTTTCAGGTAAGAGCGACCAAAAGCTAGAGCTCTCTGCAGCTCAATTCGCCCCGCTTGGGACATGCTCCTCTTCTCGCTGGCCTGGTGTTGGAGCGATGCCGGATTCCGTGTGTATGCTAATCTAGAACTTGACCACCAGTGCAAACAGCGGGCGTCGAAAAGCTGACCGCCTTAAGAACCCATTCTTGTATGCTGATGGATGGACAGTTCATCGGCAACAGGAGGAAAGGAATCGCTTAAGATGGTCACTATTGAGTCTATCCGAAAGATGCAATTACGTGAAGGCAGGCCGATCCGAGAGATCTCAAGTCGAGAAGTCGGAGGCCTTCTTCGACGGCCATGTGCAGGCTTTTCAATGGTTTGGCGGTGTGGTACGGAGCGCTGGACATGACAACATCAAGACGGCTGTGCTGAGGATTCTCTTGGGCCCGATGCGCGAGGAAAACTCTGACTTGTGCGCTCCCGGGAAGGGAAATGAGAAAGGCGCTGTGGAGAACGGAGTCGGGGCGTCTTGCGAGTGCGAGGCACAGGATGGCGATCGACATTCCATCGGATTCCGGCTAAAATGCAGGAGCGATGAGTACTTGCCGTAATCCAGGGGATCCATGCGGGATCCATGCCTTCTCATGGTCAACGCGATCTGATAGAAGTCATCTGGCCACACGCGGGCCCTCCCGTAGGGCCCATCTTGAGAAGGAGTGAGTGCTATGCGCCGGAAGAAGCAGCGGGTTGCACGCCTGGACGAGGTACAGATCACCCGGGAAGACGATGTTGCAGTCATTGCCTTTCTGGACGGCAGCGGCCCAACTACGCACCTGCATATAGGCCCCAAGATGCGAGAGATGAGCGACGCGGAGATCCTTCAGGAGTACAACGAGTGTGTTATGGCCCAGGAATTCCTCGCCGCTACCTACTACCGCGTTGCGGTTGAAATACCGCCCGGTCAACCACAACTGAGGTACTTCGCGCGGGGCGATCAATGGGTTCCCCGCGGCGATGTCTTGCGCTGCGTGATTCATGACTGCGGCTCAGACTCGGGTAGTCAGGCTGCTATTGAGATTGATGATCAGGAGCTGTCTATCGAGGAGTTTGGGAGGATGCTTACCACGTATGCAGGATGGGGCATGCGTATCTGCTTCGTTCCTGAGGATCAACTAGAAAGGGAACCTGAGATCGAGGTGCGGGAGCCGAATGATGAGGCGGACTACTGCCGGGACTGGGACGAATGACAGGGCTGTGCATATCAGAGATCTCAATGGCACTTGGGCATTCCCGTGTCGAGGGGACACAGCGAGGTACACGCGGGTGGGTACGTATTCATGCGCGTATTGACGCGCGAACGCAAGTGTGGGATGATGGACGTAGATATGGGCGCAATAGCACTAGCAGCAGGATGCGCATCGATCCAACGGCAAAGGAGGAGAGTGCTTTGAAGAGAACGGTTGCCGTGCATGGCGGCAAGCCGTCGTTTACCAAGGACCAGATAGTGAGCAGCTCGGATGTTCAGAGAAGATGGCGCACCGCTATCGAGAACAAATTCCGGACGTACCCGTTCGTAGTTGTGTTCTCCGGTACGCAACCCCAGTCGGTAGTGCTTTCGTACGATGAGTTTGAGGCATTGTGGGAGCAGGCGGCCAGAGCCGATGAGCTTGAAGTGAAGGCGGAGACACTCAGCCGACTCCTTGCCCACGCGAGTTCCAGCAGCGCCGCAATAACCCTTCCGGAGATGGTCGCGGAGATGGGAATCTCGCCGGCAGAACTGGAGGCCGAGCCCGATGTCGACCTCGAAGACGAGTAACGACCTGCCGGACAATGTCCGCCTACTGCCGCAGGCTCGGCAGGATCTGCTCAGACTGGACCGACGCGTACAGAAGATTGTGGTCAAGGCACTCATCAAGATCTCCATCGCACCCGATCAGTTCGGAAAGCCTCTGGAGAACCAACCTGGCCGTCCCCTATACGGATGCAGAAGCACCTACGTTGACCGCAAGACCATACGCATCATATGGCAGGTGGACGATAGCGGAGGCGTGAAGGTCGCGGCAGTTGTCTCCATCGGTACGCGCAACGGGCTCAAGGCGTACAAGATCGCCGCACGCCGTAATCGACCACGAGGATTGTGAACGGGCGCCAGCCGGGGAACGCGCTATGGCTCTTGACTTTTGAAGAGCCCGCGAGCTACAATTGGAGGTAAGTTAGGCAAGTCTAACTTACCATTGGCGAGCGTGCATGGATGCGTGCATGGATGAATGTGCTGCGGAAGGCCGACCGCGAACCCAAAGAGCCGGGCCCGGGAAATAAGGAGGGGTGAGATCGATGTATGTCAATCGGTACATTCTGCGATTCGCCAGGGGATTCTACGGGAGCATCGCGGCAACCGCGTTTGTTCAGGCGTTGCTGACATTCACGGGCACTGCCATGACCATGTGTTTTGCCGTCATGGTTCATCTACTGCTCCATGGAGCCTTCCAATCATCATGAGCCAATTTGAAACGCTGCTCGACCGCTGCAACCTTCTTCGCCCTAGCCTTTCTGCTTATCTTGTCAAAGAATCCGAGGAGGGGCTCAAACTCAGACCATGACTCAAGGGGCTCGGTCGGTAAGGATTCTCTCTCAGGAGCAATCGGCTTTGGATCGGGAAATGCTCTCTTGTCCTTAAGGCTATCCCAGTTGACCGAATTTTTGCATCAAAGGCCCACATTCCCGCAGGTGTCGCGAGTATCACGTCAGGACGCAATGGGCCGGAGTATCCCCTGATTCCTTTATTGTAGTGCACTTCCACTCCTCCGGGAAACCTGACACGAATCCCGCGGCGGAGCGTTGCGCCAAGAGGATCGTATTCAACCCCATCTGCCCCGACACATTCTGCGCCCATCATCTTTTCAACGCCCTTGCACACCAGCACAAACACCCAGTACTCGTATAGAGTGGCAACATCCTTGAGCTCCAGAATCCGCTTGAGATCATGCGACCAGGCAGGGGTTGGCGGCAGCGCCATCTGCGAATGGAACATCAGCATCTCACGGTAACCCGCTCTGCGCTGCAATACCTGGGATGAAAGATTCAGCCAGCGCGGCCTTGATACCTCTTGGAAGAAGTCATACGCGAGCAAGCGCTCCACTTCTTCCTGTATCCAGCGAGCCTCAGCACGAATGTCAGACGTGGACTGGGCGGCCGCCATCACCGACCCCACGGCTCGAAGAATCGACTCGAGCGTGTGCCGAACGAACTGATTTTCCGGGTTATCAACCATTGGAACCATGCTGCCCGACAAGATCTGACCCGGGAAATGCCCCCGGAGAGGCTTCCCTTCCAGCCGCATACAGAGATGGCTCACTGACAGAGGCGAACCCGGACGGATAGGCTCAAAATAGCGGGGCACAGCGCATATGTCCCTTACGGTCACCGAATCTGCACGGCGGGCCCGCTCCACTCGCACCCGCTGTCGCTCCTTGACAAACAGCACATGAGGGTCGGCAGCAATCTGTGCTACTGCTGCCTGCAGCCGATTTGACCTGAGCAGATTGCTAGCATGTACCAATCTATGGTAGTCAATGCTCCGTTCAAACTCGAGGACATGCTCATAACCAGCCCCCGCCCCCCTGTAGCCAAACGGCAGCTGCAGAAGGTATTCAGAGACCTCGCTAACAAGCCTGCGAAACTCTGCTGAAGAAAGCTTCTTGCACTCTACATCCAGACCGACCGGCCCGAGCCGGATCATCCCCACGCAGTTCACCAGGTTGAGCAGAAACAGGTCAAGCTCCCCACACTTTTGGAGAAAAGGCGAACTTCCCACCCATCCCGGAACATTGTCGGGCTGAAAGTAGAGATAGTAGGTGCGATCAGACGAAACCCTAACGACGCCGTCTTCCCATCGAGCCCCTTGCCTTTCGAGCTGGGAAACCACTGCTTTGGCGCCAGCATCCTTGCACCCATCATGTTGCCAATGACATCGCCGCCATGCTCCCGCCCCCCTACTCCATGAACGATGCGAACCCCACCTGCTCCAGCCGCATCTTCATGCGTGCCAGTCTGGCGCGGCTCATAGAACACCAATCCGGCAGCGCACCGTTGAGGGTTTCCATCGGCTCCAGTAGTTTTGCGGCATTTCCATGCAGCTTGGGCAGGATCTTCTGCATCACCTGAATATCGAAGGCAAATGGCAACACATCATCGCCACCCTCACAAAACTCCCGAGCGTTCAGCATGTACGCGGCGATCTCATTGGCAACACGGTAGCCGAAATGCATGTCATAAGGCCTGAGCGCATCATGGACCGCCAGCAGGAGACGGTGCTGCTCCGGCATAACCTCTTTCATCTCAACCAGCTTCTTTGGGGAGACAGGCTTGTGTGGCCCGAGGATCTCTGCAAGATCCACATCAGGACGGAGCACGAACCCTTCCGAGCCCGGAATCTCCATCTGCCTGTAGAGGTCCGGGTCAAGGCAAACGTCGTTGAACTCAATCACGTTCGCCCTATCAAGCACCTTCGGCGAGAACATGTAAGTCGACTCATCCACATTTACAGTGCCTGTTGCATAAACATTCAACGGAAGGACAATCTCGGAGGGTACACTAAGGTCAGGACCCCACTCACCCTCGTTTTCCTGGTTATGAAGGCGGATCGACTCCTGATGAACCTTGCCATCGACATCAATCAACCTGCTTTCCGCTGCACTCAAGAAATCGGAGAAGTAGTGCTCTACCTTAGCAATGTTCATCTCATCCAAGATGATGAAGTGGGGAACCTCGGGCTCGCCGGGGGCCTCGAGAATCAGGTCCAAAACCGCCGTGGTCTCATACCGCTCAGCTATTGCGTTGTACCAGCCCAGAAGGTACGAATTGTCTGTCCAATCCGGCCTGACAGACACGAATGCCGTTTTCGCCCGTCCGCCAGTGGCACGCACCACATATTCCGCTACGAGCTGGCCCAGCTTCGTCTTTCCTGTACCTGATATGCCCGACAGAATCACAAACGGTTTGGTGGCAAGGGAAAGGACATAATCCGTAACCAGCCAATCGGGGAAGATGAAGTGATGCTTCCTGATGAAAGTGTAGACCGATTCACCGGCAGCGACTCTCTCATCTTCAGTCAGCAGATCCTTGAACTCGTCGTACCTCCACAACATATAGATCATGTTGTGCACGTCCACCAGGTCCCGAACAGGCCAATTGCCCTCTCTTGCACGGTCCAGGATGTACATGGCCATGTCCAGGAAGAGCGTATAGCACTGCTCAGGGGTTGAAGGGACTGTCAGGCCAATCCATTCAGCAGTCTTCTTGTACTCGGTATAGCGATAGAGAATATAGGAATCCGGGCCGTACGAGGTCAGAAGGATGCCGGCAAAGCACTGCTCCAGACGCGGTCTCGTCTTCTTGCCGCTGTGGAATTTTCCCTCGTCGTAGAGGTGTGCGTACGCGCTGTTAATCGATTTGCGAAACTTGTCCAACCGGGCAGATGGAGCTCCAACTCCTTCAAAGAGCCCAACCATTATTCGCATATGCTCATCGCCACTGATGTTCTCGAGGTAGACGGCAAAATCGTCTCTCTGCGCAAACGAGGGAAGGCTGTGGCACGGATTCAACCGTCATCTCACCCTCGTTGCGTACATGTTCCCCCATACCCACCACGTCAAGACGGTAGTACTGATGTCAAGGGCACGAAGTTGGGGGGTGCGTGTAAAGATTGTTGCCCCTAAGGCCTGGCGTCATTTCCTCCACAGTGGCTGTTTAGGCTGCCCTTAGGAGCTTAGGTTGGCCTTCGCCCCTGATCTGGTCTCTTCCCTGCGACTGCGCCAGAACTCATCCCACTTGCCGTTCAGAACGTATATCCTCAGGTTGAGGACCTTCTGAGATCCTCCGGCGCTCC
>DHON01000096.1:0-413 GCA_002409965.1 Firmicutes bacterium UBA5389 | reverse complement strand
CTGGACCGAGGCACCGCCGAGACGCGGCGGCCATACCCCCGCTGAGCGGCAATTCCCTGACCTGTCTCGCTTGAAGCAGGTTGCCCCGCGATGGCTTTCGAACAACACTTCGCAATTGCACGCCCCTTGCATCGCTCCGATGCGTGATACCCATGCATTGTCGTGGAAGCCCCGCGGCAAGCGGTCGCGAGTTCCAACGCCCGGCACGAACTAGAGAAAGGGCGTGTTCGGCGCACCGGACGTCTCGATGCTCGCATCGACAATGCGCTTGTGAGCGCCGGATTCGTTGGTGAAGATTCACCGAGGGTCAGGGCAGCGCGGGCATTAGCGAGGCTGACGGCTGGAATGTATTCGGTACCTGCGGGTTTTCCCCCAGGGTTTTTTTGGGACCCGCAGGGAAACCCCCCAGGTGG
>DHON01000045.1 GCA_002409965.1 Firmicutes bacterium UBA5389 | reverse complement strand
AGCTGCTGTTGAGATACCTGGCCCTGCATACGGCGGGTTACCGGAGATGTGCTCGTTTTTTGACGGAGATGTGGCGGTTTTTTGACGAAAGTTTGCGAGATACGAGCAGAAAGTGAACAGGCGATGTTCATGAAGTGACATATGCAGCAATGTATAGACAACAATCGGGATAACAGTGTCATTATGCGGTAGCTCTTGGGGCGCAAATCTGTCAAAGGGCGCGCGGAGCGCCCCGAACGCGCTCGAAGTGACAATCAAGCGACCATCAGCGGTTCCCCGGAGGCTCGCCAAGCGTTGTTGTGCCAAAGCCTGCTGCGAAATTGAAACCCATGTGTCAGAAAGTGAGCACATCTCAAAAGCAGACGTCAAAAACTGAGCATACCGTTTTCCCCCATTCCCGCATACTCCACTTGCTGGGAGGGGTCATCTTGACGTAGGCGTCAAATGGCACCCACGTGTATCTGTCCCATCTTCAGCACCCTTGACGGCATAGAGTGACGGGTTTCTGAGCCAATTGGAGGCCTGCAATGACTCTGCGTTAGGCCGCGCCCTGGACAAGATCTTCGACGCCGGCGCTAAGAAGGTGCTCGGAGCTGCAGGTATGGGGGCGGGTCTCAGGGGAGACGTCGAGTTCGACGTGGTGCATGCAGACACTACGTCCTGGTCGGTGAAAGGCCTGTTTGACTGCAGCTTGCCGGATGACCAATCTACGAAAATCTCGTCCCACACGTTGGCCACGATAGCGGGCCCGCCGTCAAGTGTCGCTCGGAAGCCATAGCTGGGCAACCCGTTCGGTTTGGAGCGGGTCGGGGGAATCGCAGGTCAGCGCGGGTATATTTGGACCGCGCCCCGGTCCCGGCCCAGCGCCAACCCCTTTTGATCGAGGTCCGCGGCCGTCCGCGAGGCCATGAGCGGCCAAGACATGCGGTCTGCGGGGCTAGCGCGACTTTGACGGGGCCCTACACGAACACTCTGGTGGCGTTGACACTGGGCAATTCTGTAGGTTACAATGACGTGGGTTACACAGGTCAGGTGGGAGGGTTATTGCGTTGATATCAGGTATGCGTAAGCGTATGGGCACGTTTGTGGCCGTGATCGCGGGTCTTCTAGCACTCGGGCTACTAATCCCTATGCTCTTCTCTGGTTCCAGTCCTGGCGGCGCCGCCGCCCGGCTCACAGTGGCCAAGGTCAACCGCGAGCGCGTGTCCGCCCTCGACCTGAGCCGAGAGTTCTACAGGGCCTACTACTATCGTACCTCTTTCGGAGGGCTGAAGGCGGAGGACCTCGACGCCCTGCGTTCACAGGCGCTGGATGGCCTAGTGGAGCAGGCTATGATACTCGATGCTGCCAAGTCGGCGGGGCTCAAGCCCGACCAGGATCAGGTCGAAGCCGCCTACAAGGCCGAACTGGCTTACTTCAAGAACGAGCAGGAGTTCACGCAGGCCATGGCGGGTTGGGCCTACACTCCGAAAACCTACAAGCAGGAGCTTGGCGAGCGTCAGCTGATTGAGAAGTATCCGCTCTACGTGAAACCTGTAGAGGTTACAGAGGACGATGTGAACGCCGAGTTCGAGCGCGCTCAGAAGACCAATCCCAAACTGACGCTTGACGAGGCTCGCGAAAGCATCGAGAAGCTGGTGCGCGCGCGAAAGGAAAAGGAAGCGCGCGACGGTCTCATCGCTGAACTACGTGAGAAGGCGCAGATCAAGATCACTGACCCTCAGGTGCTGGCCTACCGGGCTATGCAGGACGAGAAGTACGACGAGGCCGTGAAGCTGTACAAGAAGGCCATCAAGCAGTCACCTGAGGATCCCTACCTCCAGGTGTCGCTGGGCAGAGCGCTGGCAGCCGCCGGCCGCGGCGAGGATTCCAAGGCCGCTTTCGAGAAGGCGGTCAAGCTGAGGGCCGATGACCGCTTCATCCTGATTGCGCAGGCCGACGGCCTGAGGCAGGCCGGCGAGGACGAGGCTGCCGCGGAGGTGTACCGCCAAGCGGCGAAAGTCGCGGGCGACGACATGTTCGCGCACGGCCTGATCCAGAGTGCCTTCGAGGAGATGGGGCTGGAGGAAGACGCCCAGGCCCAGGCGGAGAAGGTTCAGGAGCTGCAGAAGGCGATGCTCGAGCGTTACCAGGCTCAGCAGGAGGCTGCAGCGCAGGAGGCCGAGGACGCGAAGGACGCCGAGGACGCGCAGGAGGCCGAGGACGCGCAGGAGGCCGAGGACGCGCAGGGCGCGGAGCAGGAGTAGAAATGGAGGCAGAAGTGGGAGCAGAAGCGGCGTGAGAGGCCGGCTGCCCACATGTGAAAGAGGTATGCGGGCGGGCTTGGGCTCGCCCGTTTCTATAACCCAGATTGTGGGAGGGTGTGGCAGTGGAGATAGTTGCGCCGAGAGGTACATTCGACGTAATGCCGGACGATGCGGGGCTGTGGCAGTTCGTTGAGGGCTTGGTGAGGCAGACCTTCGAGAAGTGTGGGTACAGGGAGATACGCACTCCCGTGTTCGAGCACACTGAGCTGTTCGAACGGGGCGTGGGCGCCGCCACCGACATAGTCGAAAAGGAAATGTACACGTTCAAAGACAGAGGCGGGCGCCTCATCACGCTGCGGCCCGAAGGCACGGCCCCGGCGGTGCGGGCATTCGTCGAGCATGGGCTGGCCGGCCGATCGCTGCCGGCCAAGCTGTACTACATAGGGCCGATGTTCCGGTATGAGCGACCGCAGGCAGGGCGGTATCGCCAGTTTCACCAGTTCGGCATGGAGGTCGTAGGCGCCGCGAGCCCCGAGGCCGATGCCGAGGTGATAGCCACACCGCTTGCGATCTTCGGCGCCATGGGCATTCAGGATGTAGTGGTCAACCTCAACTCCATTGGGTGTCCTGCGTGCAAGCCCGCCTATCGGCAGCGGCTGCGGGAAGCTTACGCGCCCGTGTTAGGCCGGCTGTGCGAGTCGTGCAGGGCGCGCTACGATCGCAATCCCCTCCGGTTGCTCGACTGCAAGTCGGACGAGTGCCGGGCTGCCCTGCCCGAACCGCCCACCATATTCGGCCAGCTCTGTCCGGAATGCGGCGCGCACTTCGACGGGCTGAGGCGCTTGCTTGACAAGCTTGGAGTCGAATACGTGATCAACCCGCGTTTGGTGCGAGGCCTGGACTACTACACCAAGACCACGTTCGAGTACAACGTGGGCGGCATCGGATCGCAGGACGCAATAGGCGGGGGCGGGCGCTACGATGGGCTGGTCGAGGAATGCGGCGGAGCGCCTACGCCCGCAGTCGGAGTTGCGTGCGGGCTGGAGAGGTGTGTGTTGGCGGCGCGCGCCAACGCTTCCGATGAGCAGTACCAGGCCGGGCTGGATGTGTTCATCGTGTCGATGGGAGACGCCGCCCGGGAGAGAGCTTTCGAGCTAGCGCATGAAATGCGCTGCGCGGGCCTCGCAGCCGACTTCGACATGGTAGGGAGGGGCCTGAAGGCGCAGATGCGCTATGCAGGCAAGATGAGGGCGCGTTTCGTGGCGATACTGGGAGACGAGGAGCTCGCAGCGGGTCAGGCGACGATCAAAGACATGTCCACCGGGGAGCAGACGCGCATCAGCCAGGGCGAGTTGGCGACGTGTATCGGAGCGGGTTCTGCGGTCAACGGCGAGTAGCGGCGGCTGGTCAGCGGTCGCACCCTGTGTTCCACGGGCCACCTTTCTCGGCCAGCCTGAGTCATTTTGCCCAGGATGCGCGCGAAGGCTGGGCAGAAAGACACAGGTTCGCCGCTAACCCTCGGTGCCCGTCAGCGCTTGGGATCGGCAGCCACTTCGTCCCACATCAAACCGCCAGCTACACGCGGCGAGCTGCGGCGCTTCTCCTTGCGCTG
>DHON01000117.1 GCA_002409965.1 Firmicutes bacterium UBA5389 | reverse complement strand
TACACTTCGGGCGGCCTCCGCACGAGATCGCCAGCGCACACGAGGCCGCGGCCGGAGTTCACGCCGCCATGATCATGGCTACCAGGGTGGGAGCCAAGTATCAGGACGTAAGTGAAGACGGTATCCAGATAGTGACCGGGGCATCGGCCGAGTTGCCTGCGATTCAGGTGGAGGCCGATGGAGCGATTGTGCAGCGCCCGGCGATTCTGGTGAGATGAAGGGCAGACTATGGCTGCGATCACCTAAGTCGCCTCATGCTGCCCAAGGGGCTGACCATTGGTACCAGCGGAAACGTGGGCAGAAGCAGCAGGGTTAGCACGGAAACTGGCCTCTGTGCAAGGGGGAGAAGAGGAAGGGGATGCGCCGGATTGCTTGGCCGGGGCCACTTGCGGTAACATAACAGGAGTAGACTGTAGCGGCGTGCGCGCGGAACGAAACTCAAGATGGGCTGTAGCGGCGTGCGTTCTGAACAGAATCCGGAAACGGGGTGCCATGTTGCGATACAACGCTGAGGACATCAAGCGGATGGAACAGGAAAGTAACCGCTTGATCGGGAAAATGAGGTTCGCTGAGGCTGAGGCCATACTGAGGGAGGCAATACAGGTCGTGCCGGTGCCCGCGGTTCTGAACAACTTGGCTTTCTGCCGCTTCAGCCAGGACGATCCCAAGGAGGCATTCGAGATACTTCAGCCAAACCTCGCGCCTGACGTTCATCATCCTTTCGCGCAGGCGCTGGCAGCTCAGATATGTGTTGCGTTGGGGCATCGAGCTGAGGCTGAAGAATACTTGGAAAGCGCTATCCGCGATTATGAAGCTGGTATACCCAAGGCGCGCTCGGCGCCGGATGCAGTAGCCAAGCAGTGGTATCGATACGCCACTACCCTGAAAAGGGCGGCTGGCGATCTTGGGCATCATCAGCTGGTGCTTGATCTGTACCGCCGCTACGAAACCTACAGTTCCGACATGGAGGATCGCTTCCTTGCGGGTGTCGCCTCGTTCAACCTTGGACGGATGGAACGAGCTGCTTACTACTGGAGGAAAGTGCGAGAGCAGTTTGCAGATGACTATGCCCATGTGGCTCAAGCAGTGGAGATGGGCGTGGTCCCTCCATTCTTGCTCGAATATCGTGTGCCTAACCTAGGCGTTGGCCCCGAAATACTTCAGACAGGCGCCGGTCGCATGTTTATCGCCCATTTCCTGCTGACAGAGCGGGTATCGGCGGGAGAAATGGGTACAGCCAGCGGTTTTCTCAAACTAGCTGCCGACGTGGACCGCGAATGGGGCTTTCAGTTGGCGAAGAGCATCCTGGCACACCCGTCAGTGTCGAATACAGTGAAAACGGCTGCCCTCGATATTCTGGTGGAGCATGGTGTATACGAGAAAGGGCAGGTTGTCGATGCAGTAGACGAGCAAGGAAGAGAGATTCGCATGTCGGTTGAACACAGGTCCGTCACTATGGACGTTGACGAACATGACAGAGAGATCATCCGCCGAGCGGCTGAACTGGGTCGCGCCGAAAGGTACGATGAGGCGATCAAGATCCTGAGTGAAGCGGCTGAGGTGGACACGGTCAGTTTCCGAGTGTTGCTTGCTCTGGCATCCACATACACGTATAAGGGCGATCTTGACCGAGCCCATGATCTGCTCTCCATGCTTAGCGCTATAGAGCCTGACACCCCCATGCTCTTGTTCCGCTTGGCTGAGTACCACGTGGAGTCGGGCGATGATGATGAGGCCATTCGCTGTCTGAACCGAATAGATGTTGAATGCGTGTCCCCCGCGTTGCGAAAAGGCATCGCGGAGCTTCGGGAGATGCTGGAAGGGGATTCGCAGTAGAGCCGCGCTAGGC
The DNA here is from genome assembly GCA_002409965.1 of Firmicutes bacterium UBA5389. Classification (GTDB taxonomy): domain Bacteria; phylum Bacillota; class DTU025; order DTU025; family DTU025; genus UBA5389. The sequence continues at coordinate 1,390 of DHON01000117.1, read as the reverse complement.
GATCCTCACTGGCGCCTTAGCATGGCTCTACCCCGCTCACCTGCACAAAGGCTTCCAGCCCAACTTCCGCGCTCGGGTGTGCGTTTGGGCCTGGTTTGTCGGGGGACGTGAACTGAACGCCGTGGTAGAATGCGTTCGATCTTCTCGGATTCACCCACGTATGCGGCAGGGACCGGAACGGCAAGTTCGCGGTGGTCCGCATCCCGGGCAGGAAAGCCATACGCAGGTTCCTGGACAGGGTAAAGCAATGGCTGAAGGCGCACATCCATTGCTACGCCGGCTTGGTGAGGGCACCGGCAAAGACGGCAGCGATCAGGACAGCGTAAGGATGCACCATTCAATGGCGAGGCGAATCTTGAAGTCGATGAGGGAGGATGTTATCGGCGGCATTGCTGTGGCCAAGGATGGGGACTACGCCGGCGAGCTCAAATTCGGGTACATGTGTGAATTCGGCGGGGTCATGAGCCCATTCACCGGCTGTCTGCTGTTGCGCGGCCTGAAGACCCTGGCGATCAGGATGCGCGAGCACGAGAGGAACGCTCTGGCGGTAGCTAGGTATCTCGAACAGCATCCCAGGGTGAAAAGGGTATACTACCCCGGCCTGCCCAGTTCGCCTGGGTACGAGACGGCAAAGGCCCAGATGAGCGGGTTCGGCGGTATGGCCAGCTTCGATATCGACGGAACGCTGGCCCAGTCCAAACAGGTGGTGAACAGCATGAAACTGTTCAAGCTGGCTGTAAGCCTGGGCGACTGCGAGAGCCTGGTCCAACACCCCTTCGCCATGACCCACAGGGGGTACACCGAGGAGGAGATCGCCGCAGCCGGTTTGACACCCAGCATGGTGAGGCTCTCTGTCGGGCTGGAAGACCAGGACGAAGCTTCATTAAAGTCGCCTGGCACCCGAAACAGCATACAGCAGCGCTGCGGTCTCTACAAGTCCCACGATACGCCAATTTGACCAGATTGCGAAAGAGATAAGGGACGAAGCCTCCGCATGGATAGACGAGTTTGAGGAGAGTCGCGACTAAGCGAAGGCGCTTTTCAGACGGGCAGCAACACCTCCAAAAAGCAGAAGGGCAGACGCCCTCCTGCGGGGAAGTAGAGCATGATGAAAGCGACACTCTGCCGTGAGGCGGACGGACATCAGGCCCAAACCCCGTGCCTGGGAGAGTCACGGGGGCGGGACGGCCTTGATTGAATCGCCGCGCATACTCGTGACTTCAGTCGTGAGTAAGCGGCGCCATATGTTGTGCAAGAACTATCAGAATAGCCTGCAATTGCCTGTACCCGTCCATATATATGTTATACTCTCAATGGGCGGATGACTTGGCACTAAAGGGTGTCTCTGCACGATTGCTCTTGAAAACGCATCCCGAAATCCGTTCTCAAT
>DHON01000111.1 GCA_002409965.1 Firmicutes bacterium UBA5389 | reverse complement strand
GACCCGCGTGTGGGTGATTTCTACAACAACCCAAGCTTTGGCTATGGTGGCTACTGTCTGCCAAAGGACTCAAAGCAGTTGCTCGCAAACTACCGCGACGTGCCACAGAACCTCATCGAGGCTATCGTGAAATCCAACTCGACTCGCAAGGACTTTGTGGCGGATGAGGCGTTGCAGAGAGTGTGGGACCTCGTGAATGGGGGTGCCACCAAGCCCGTCGTGGGAGTCTATCGCCTGACCATGAAGAGCGGGAGCGATAACTTCCGCGCAAGCTCCATCCAGGGCGTGATGAAGCGAATCAAGGCAAAAGGTGTTCCGGTTGTTGTATATGAGCCGACGCTTGACGAGACAGAATTCTTTGGCTCTGAAGTGACCCACGATCTTGACTACTTCAAGTCGAAATGTGACGTGATTGTGGCAAATCGCTGGAGCGCTGACCTCTCAGACGTGGAGGACAAGGTGTACACGCGCGACCTGTTCAAGAGGGACTAGCAATGCAGATGAAAACAGATTACTCCAATATTCATTTCAACGGGGATGGACGTCTGAGGCTCCTCATCATCGTGGGTACGCGTCCAGAGATTATCAGGCTCTCAGAGGTCATTAAGAAGTGTCGTCGCTTCTTCGATGTGATACTGGCCCACACGGGGCAGAATTACGACTACATGCTTAATGGCATCTTCTTTCGCGACCTGGAGCTCGATTGCCCCGAAGTCTACATGGACGCCGTGGGAGATGACTTGGGCGAGACCATAGGCAATATCATCGCGGCATCCTACAAGTTGATGGCTGCGACGAAGCCCGATGCCTTGCTGGTACTAGGTGATACGAACAGCTGTCTCAGCGCTATTCCTGCCAAGCGTCTACACATCCCGATTTTTCACATGGAAGCGGGCAATCGCTGCAAGGACGAGTGCCTCCCTGAGGAAACGAACCGCCGCATAGTAGATGTTATCTCAGACGTGAACATGGCCTATTCAGAGCATGCGAGGCGCTACCTCGCTGCCACGGGCTGTGCTCCGGAGCGTACCTACGTGACGGGAAGCCCCATGGCCGAGGTCCTGCATGCCAACTTGGAGAAGATTGAAGCTTCAGACGTGCTGGATCGTCTGAAGCTTGAGCCCAGACGCTACATCCTGCTATCCGCCCACCGTGAGGAAAATATAGACACAGATGAGAACTTTTACTCGCTTTTCAATGCGATAAACAAGTTGGCGGGGACCTACGATATGCCCATTCTCTACAGCTGCCACCCAAGGAGCCGCAAGCGTCTGGAGGAGACGGGTTTCGAGTTGGATTCGCGTGTGCACACGCACGAGCCGATGGGCTTCCATGACTACAATCATCTACAAATGAATGCCTTCTGCGTTGTCTCTGACTCGGGAACACTCCCAGAAGAGTCGAGTTACTTTGCTTCGATTGGCCATGCCTTTCCGGCGGTATGTATCCGTACGAGCACGGAGCGCCCCGAAGCTCTCGACAAAGGCTGCTTCACGCTGGCCGGCGTTTCCGAGAAGGGGCTCCTTCAGGCTGTTAAGGTTGCCGTGGGTCTCGACGCCGATGGTTTCTACCCGCAGGCGCCCGTGCCCGACTATGCTGACGAAACTGTTTCCACCAAGGTCGTGAAGATTATCCAAAGCTACACGGATATCGTGAACAAAATGGTGTGGAGGAAGGGGTAGCGTTGCTCTTTGGCGCTCCGTAAGGTGCATAAGCGATAACTGTAGAGCTGGAATTTGAAGAGACTTGTTGGAGATGCTTACGTACCTCGTTCTGCATCACATCGTTGGAGCCAAACTTGTTAATGAGAGAACTGTTGGCGACTCCCAGCCACTTGTAGCGTTTTTTAGAACTTTTAATTCGAAAGGGTCATATACTTCATGCCAGATTACTCTGAAAGTAACTTGAAGCGTAATGGTCGACTTCTCGCTGTCTACCGCGTGGTCAGCATGCTTCTTAGCCTTGCCTACGTTCCGGTTGTTTTGGGCTATCTGGGAACTGGGCTCTATGGGATATGGTCCACGGTTTTGAACATTGTTTCGTGGGTAAATTACTTTGATATCGGCATTGGCAATGGTCTCAGAAACAAACTCAGCGCTGCTCTAGCGCGTAAAGAGTCTGATAGCTCAATTAAATCGCTCATTTCGAGCGCATATTTTATGCTTGCGCTTGTAGTTCTTGGGGTCATGATTATATCCCTCGTCGTGTTCCAGTTCATTGACTGGGATTCGCTCCTCGGCATTTCGGATGATTTGTACGGTGGGGCTGGGGCGGTCATCGAACTCAGTTACGCGCTCATGTGCATAGGTTTTATCTTTTCCATATGCAAAAGCCTCTTTTTTGCGGTGCAACAAGCTCACATGGTTAATCTGATGGGCGTTGTTCAGCAAGCTGCTATGCTGGCAAGCGTCCTTCTCCTAACTGGATATTCCGGCGATAAGCTCATGGCTGTTGCCGTTGCCTACGGCGTGTCTGCTCTGATTGTCGAGCTCGTCTTCAGCGTTATCTTCTTCATGAAGAACAGGGGTTGGACGCCATCGTTCTCGATGGTGTCGAAAAAGGATGCTTTGAGCGTTACGGGGCTTGGTATTCAGTTTTTTATCGTCCAAATCGCTTCGCTCGTCCTCTCAACAACAGACAACATAATTGTGTCTAACATTTTCGGTCCCGCTGCGGTCACACCGTATTCGACCGCCCTGAAGCTTTTTACGGTTCCCGTGAGCCTGTACGTTGCTGTTATTTCGCCCTATTGGTCCTCGGTGACAGCCCAATGCGCAACGGGTGATGTGACTGGCGTGCGCAGGGGAATTCGGCGGATGCAGACGCTACTGTGGATTGTGATAGTCCCTTGCGCCATATTGACTATCGTGTTTGAACCGCTGACAACGCTCTGGCTGGGTCAGAGGCTCGACATGCCTGCTGGGCTGGTTTGGCTCAATTTGATCTATGCCATAATCTATTCTTGGAATGCCATTTATTCACAGGTTTCCAATGGGATGTCAATAATGCGGATGATGATTGCCGTGGCAGTGTTGCAGGCAATCGTTAACATCCCGCTTTCATTTATTCTAGCGTCTACTATTGGCAACAGCTCAGGAGTGCTGTTGGGGACCGTGCTCACGATGCTGTTATCGGCCGTTGTGTATCCAATTTATATTAAGAAGCGCCTGAAGAGCATGGCTGCGGCTGGTCGGTCTGACGGGGGGATTGGCAAATAACGCATCGAGGGGGCTGCCAATGCGCTTGCATGCTGCAATGGGCTAGTTCGCCTTCGATCGGCGTTGGCCGGGCAGTTCGAAGTTGTCAAATTGGCTTACGTATGAGGAAAACACGAGTGAATCAGGCATCTCCCATGAATCGCATTGTCTATTTCGATATCGCGAAAGGCATCGGAATTCTGGCTGTCCTCGTTGGGCATAGCCAGGTTAGTTCGGCACTCAATGACCTGATTTATTCATTTCACATGCCCCTATTTTTCATTGTGAGCGGTTATTTTATCAGCTCGAATTTCCAGACACCTAGGACATTCATTGCGAAAAAAGCAAAATATTTTAAATATTATGTCATTTCATGGGGGCTCACTATAGTGCTCGCCTCCTTGTATGGAGCGATATCGAATGCTTTTGGCGGAAGAGAGTATGACGTTTCCCAGATAATAGGATATTGGGTTTTAGCTGGTGTCTGCGGGCTCGGCTACCATGCTCAGGTTTCAGGCACTCAGTTGCCATCCATAGGTCCCATGTGGTTTGTGCTGGCTATGTTTTGGGCCTTGGCTCTTGCTGAGGTTTACAAGGGAGTTCGGCACCCGATTATCCTGGGAGGATTGATTAGTGTCCTTGGCCTTGTTTTAAACTGCTTTCTCGTTCTCCCGTTCTCCATCATCGAGGGACTGTCTGCGAGCTTCTTCGTTGCACTTGGTTATGAATGCAAGAAGAGCCGTTATTTCCAGACTGCATCACGTAGGTCAAAGACAATTTGCCTCTGCGGTGCACTGGCTTATCTGGCTGTGTGCCTCTTCTTTAATGTCCATATCGACATGGTCTCATCCTCATACCCGTTACTGGTAATCGATTATGCAGGCTCCTCCTGCTGTTCCATTTGTGTGCTCCTTGCCTGTCGGAAACTCGAGGGCAGGATTCCGTCAGAGGGACTTCTTTCATCAATGGGGCAAAAGACCCTCCGAATACTGTGCGTTCATAACGTTGAAATTGATTGCTTTCCTTGGTGGCTCCTCGCTAAAGCATGCGAATTGATTGGTCTTCCACAGGCATTTGCTTTGCTCCTTGCGTGCATAAGGGTCATGGGAGCAGTACTGCTCACTCTCTTTCTGGATAAGGGGGTAAAAGCAGAGTGCACAAAAAGGAGGTTCCCTAGAGTAATCAGTAATTTATAGACATGGTCCTCAAGCTCACTCATAAGGGCGGCTAATTTGTGTCACGCACCCATTGCACGATTGTTGCCGTAGAAAAGCGAATTCGAGGAAGGGGCAGTGCGGCATGGCGAGCCCGAGCGTACTCGATGACCTCGGACTTGCTCGCTTGAGCGCAGGAGGGATTCGGCTCTGACCAAGAAATAGTTACGGGTTTGGGAAAGCGGACGCACCCACCACTGTTCCGTTCTCATTGCAATCAGGATAGGGAAAGCCCCCTATGCATCTCTACGAGTCGTTTGGTCCCTGAGGGTAACGAGAAACAAGGCCTACTACTTTGATGAGAGAACGGTTAAACTCTCTGGGAAAGCCTGTTTGCCTCAACATCGTCTTCGCTGTGAGTACGCGTGTCTACCGTATCAGCTCCATAATTTGACTTCATCTGGGGAAATACCGTGAAGTCTACGATGTCCCAGCAATGCGTCCGACAGAAATCTGTCCAACCGGTTACGCATATAATTTATAATAATGTACATAATACACAGCGTAATATTTGAGCCAATGGTTGTGTAGCTCCTTTTTTAACCGGTGGTTCACCGATGGGTTCGATAGGCTGTCAGTATTCATGAGAATACCTGCTCCGCAGGCTCTGATTTGATTAATTCTCAGCAAGACCAATACGAGGAAACTTGCCTCCAGCGGTAATGTTGAGTTTGGTGATTCAGCCATCCTTCATAAATCCAGCAAGTCCAAGATCACTCTCACGCCTTTCAACATCCAGCATTCCCACCACGCCGCGCTTAAGCTGAAGATTGTGACTTACGCCAAAGCATGCCCGCCCTTTGGATGGGTTGATGTGGAGAACAAGTCCGTCTCGCTCGACGAAGAAGCTATGTCGCTTCTTCTTGACGAGTTGCCTCGGCTAAAGACTGTATCTGACGAGGGTGGCATAGGGGAATACCTTACGATTCACGTCGCGGATGGCACCTCGACGCTCGAGAGACTTGACCCGGAGGCGGTGGCTACTGCAATACTGAACGTTCTGTCTCAAAGGAGGTTGCTAGCCATCTTGCCGGCAGTAAGCTTGACAGGGAGCTGGTGAAGGCGCTTCAGCATTCTGTGAGACTTTCCGAGATGAAATCCGCTATGTCGGAACTCTGAGAGATGTTTGACGGGGGCATTTCGGCTGAGCAGAACCATCAGAATTGGTGCGAGCAGCACCCTTGGGCTTTTGGTAACCAGTTTGTCGTTACCGACAGTGTCAGAAACAATTCTTCTCAGGACCAGGTGGACTTGCTCATGCCAAGTATAGCTGCTGGAGATCGTGACATAATAGAGCTGAAGCGGCCTGACATGGATGTGGTTCCTTACGACAGTACTCACCGGGACTACTTCTTCAGCCGCGATGTTTCCGTGGCGATTGGACGGTGTCACCGTTACCTTGACGTTGTTGGTGAGGTTGCTGGCAAAGGTCTCCTTGGTCATAGGGATATCGTTTCATACCATCCTGAGGCAACGATTGTTATTGGTAGATCTGCCGACTGGGATGATGACAAAATCAAGGCGCTGCAGGGTTTTAACAGCGGGCTTTCTGGCATTAAGGTGATAACCTATGACCATTTTCTTGCCCAGCGCGACTCGCTGGTGAGCTACCTATCAAGTACTACCCAGCAGGACTACGAGGCCGATTTAGTAGATGACGCTCCTAGATAGAGGAGGTAGTTCCGGGCAATCCGGTGCTGGTTTTTTGTATGAAGCCATGTTGGTAGGCGTAACGAGTTATTGACGGATGTTACTACCGGCATGGCTGTTGAAGAGCTCACGCGGAAGTGGACCTTCGAGCCACCGCTAAGGCAGAAGGTCGGGGCTTTCTGGGTTGTAACACAGACTGCTGGGGTAGGAGAGGGCCGCCTGGATGGTGCGCATTGCCCCTGCGTAGGTATTAGGCTGAATAGCTCAAAGCTACAATGAAACAGTACAATTACTCTCTTTACGAACTTCGCGTTGGGCTTTAGCGACTAAGAGAGATGGAAGATGGAGCCAACTCGTGAATGCTAATCCGGTTCTACACACCTTTGGGTACCTGCCAATAGACGATTCGTCTGCCATTACCGTTACATCAACTTCTGCGCAATCGGCAAATGTCTCTCCCATCACTTTAAATGATCAGGCAACTCTTGTGCGATTGCGTTTTCTGCCAAAGATTGTCTCAAATAGGACGAACCCCGTGAACAATGTTGAGGGTGACCTTGTGTATGAGAAAAGAGGCAAGAACACTGAAAAATTCCCGCTTGACCGTGGTGCCGATTTCGTAGGAAGACAGACAATAAAGAACGGCGATGCGCTTAAACTCCATCTCAACTCAGCCGAAACGAGGAACCTTTTCGACGGCTTGGCGAAACTCTATGCTGCTGCAGGCGATATAGGCAGCATCCCGTACGGTACAACTAAGTATGTTGCCCTTGACAAAGCAGTCCGTACACTGCTTGACCTTCTGAGAAAAGATCCAGCGGCAGCTCATATGATTGCTGATAACGAAACCTTTGAGCTCATTCAGGAACTATTCAAGCTATTGACCCAAGGCACGTCAATGGATGAACTCCGTGACATTCTGAAAGGCCTTGAGGACAGTAATCTCCAATCCCTCTCTGCCTCGTTGAGTGTTGAGCGGCTAAAGCGCGTGCGTGATGAGTTTCGTGAGAACCTAGGCAATGGGACAGAGAAGTATTGGCAGGATTTCTTCAAAAGAAATGCCTGGATTATCTCGCAAGTCTTTTCTATCCCATGTACCCTTTACGACGATCAGGCTTATGTGGGCGGCAAATCATTTAGTGGGACTGGCGGGAATCTCCCTGATTTCCTGTACGAGAATAAGATGACGAAGAACTTGGCAATCGTGGAAATCAAGACGCCAAAAACTCAGCTGCTCGGCCAGCCATATCGCGGTAACAGCTATAGCATGAGCAAAGAGTTCTCCGGGGCAATATCCCAGGTGCTAAGCTACAAGCAGAGCCTCCTTAATGAATTTAACAGTATCTATGTTAACTCTGGCGGAAATGTCGAGGCCTTCTCTCCCCGCTGCGTTGTTGTGCTTGGGAACACAAATGAGCTTCAAACAGACAGGACGAAGATGGGGTCATTCGAGAACTTTCGCGCCTGCCTCAATGGAGTGACGGTGCTCACATACGATGAGCTTCTCGGCAGAGTAGATGACCTGCTGGGAATCCTTGCCACAGATGATGGGGCAGGTGATTCCAGCGCAGCAGGTGCATGGGATTGTGCAAGCTCCGATAGCGTACCCTTTTAGCGCAACGAATCAGCCATGACTAAGTGTGGCGTCCCAGTGGCTTCCAAGGGTCGTGTGGGAGAGAGTTCTCGCCGTCGGAGAGGGTTGGAGCAACTTACGCTGTGGAGATCGAGAGCGTTGTGAAGGAGCCGGACTCTGAGGTGGCTGCACGTGGAGGCTCTAGGGGTATGCTTAACGAAGTTTGACTCGCGGAATCACGTGCGAACCCGAAAGACGATGTGTCCCAAGAGTTCATTGAGGCGTATTGCGGCCATCTCTGATGCTGCGTGGGCGCGAGAACTAGTGATACCTAGGTTCTGGGAGTCCGATGCGGTATCGTAATGAAATGGGGGTAAGCAGCATAGGAGTATTAATCCAAGTTTTCCGTTGTTGCCCGGGATGAGGTTAATACTTGTGTGAGGGGCAGGGTGCTGAGCCATGAAAGAGCGCCAGATAATAGACGTTGATGACCTTATCGTTGACGAGGAGAATCCGCGATTTGAGGCAGTATCTACCGAGGACGATGCGCTTTTCTCGATACTCAAAGACCAGTCTCTAGCTTCTGGGAACAAAATTCTGAACCTTGCACGGGATATTGTCGAGCACGGTCTGAATGTCTCCGAGCTGCTTGTTGTAACTCCGATAGACGGAACGAAGGCCTTCCTCGTTCGCGAAGGGAACCGCCGCGTAACTGCCATCAAGCTATCCCTGCATACAGACCGCATTCCGTCTGGTTTTAACAATCTGGCTCCGTTCTTTGCGGAGCTATCTGGCGCCATGCAGAGCCATCGAAATATCGAGTGCTATGTATGTGATGACGAAGAAGAAATACGAAGACTCCTCATGCTTCGCCATGGTGGCGAAAGCGGCGGCGTTGGAACTGTGAAGTGGAATTCGGCGCAAACGGCACGCTTCTCGCAAGAGGGCAATTCGCAGTCTGCACGTGCGCTATCTCTGATCGATCATCTACGTGACCAATACGGGCAAGGTGAGCTCTGGTATGTAGCCGCTGCCATCCCTGCTACCAACCTCGGGAGGCTTATCTCTACACCAGAGGTTAGGCAGATGCTTGGTATTAAAGTGGACGGAAGTGCCGCATGTTATTTGGGCGGACATGACGCCCTTCTTCTCGACGTGCTGAAGGCGGTCAGAGAAGGTGGTGTTGGTCCCATTTATTCCAAGGAAGCCCGAGTGCAGCTTGTGGAGTCAGCTGCCGAACGCGTTGAGCCTGATAGCCTAAGTCGGATTAGACTTCCTCTGGATATGGCTTCAGATGTCGACCGCGGAGAAACGCAAGAAGAGTATTGCAACAGCCGTATTGGCACCGATGCCGAAGAACCCGGTCCCAACGCATCTGTGAGCAACAAATCAACGCTGCCAAATGTCTTCAATGAGGCTCATCTTCCGGTGGTCGCAGATAATACCGGCGAGTGGCAGGCTGACATTAACAGTTCTGGTGAGACGGTCTCCGGCGGTTGCAAATCAGGCGTGATGTCTGCTGGTGGCACAATTCGCCGGAAACCCGTGACCCGCAGTGCCGACAAGAGGATGTTCGGTCATACGCTTCGGCCGAAAGGTCCTAAATCGAACGACATATATCGAGGCATAGACTGGATTGATGAGCAATATGTTAGGCGTCCGGAAGAGTTTGCCTATCTCCTTCCCATTTTGGGGTTCTCGCTTCGCTTGCTGATGGAAATCGTGGCTCGCGAATACTATGAATCTCTCGGCGAAGATTGCGGTGATCAGTCACTTACAAAATTCCTTAAGGATGTGGCCAAGCCTGCTGTTGCGGCTAAGATGAGTGTTGTTGGGCGGAATAACTTGGCCTTGGCTTCCGAGTGGATTGATGGCAAGTATGCCTTCGAAGCCTTCTTCGCGAAGTGGGCGCATGGGACACTTGCTGTTGATCGTTCCGCTCTGGTGAGACAGTCGGAACTCGTCGCCTTGATCATCGACGAGGTCTGGACGTAGGAGGCGTTGGAGAGAGTGAAAGCCATTCGTCTGTCCATCGAAGATTTTCGACAGTTTGAGAACTGCGAGATTGTAATCGGAAACAAGCTTACGGCTATCGCAGGCAACAATGGAACAGGCAAGTCCACGATTTTGGGGCTGCTTGCTAATTCGTCGCAACTGCCGGGGAGGAAGACCTATACAGGCAAAGCATTCCGAGGCGAATTCTCCGAACTCTTTTCGGGGTCGCCTGGCCAAGATCCCACGGGTAGGAAAATACGCCTTGACTATGAAGAGAGCGGCCAGGGGAAGTCGGTAGAGTTTCGAACTGCGTGGCAGAATAGCGGAACTAGGTTTCGCGTCATACCAAAGCGAAAGCTGGCAGATGGCAAAATAACTGAAGCCAAGCTGCAATCTCCAGTCATATACCTTGGTCTTTCTCGGCTGTACCCGTTTGGTGAGGCTGCTGAAGGTGCCGTAAAGTGTCACAGCCAGCAATGGGACAACGATGAGGACCATGATTGGTTTGTAGAAAAATACAAAGAGATACTCAGCATCCGTTCGACAACAATCGAATCTGTAAGTAGCTTCGACTTTGCTTATTCAAGGAAGCGTGGGACTGGCGTAAAGACTGGGAGCTATGGGCCTGCTGCAAACTCGGCTGGCCAGGATAACCTTGGGCAGATACTCATGGAGGTTCTCTCATTCAGGAAGTTGAGGCGTGAGCTTGGTGATGATTGGGATGGGGGATTGCTTCTTATTGATGAAGTTGATGCAACCCTGCATCCAGCAGCTCAACGTCGGTTGGTAGATCTGCTTCTAAAAGAATCCGGAGGATGCGGATTCCAAACCGTGTTCACGACTCACAGTACCGTCGTGCTCGAGTATCTCGTCGATAAGACAAGACACGTTACCTCAGATGCGCCAAATGACGTTGGGATTGCCTATCTTACTGACGCCAACAGGAAGCTTGAGGTAAAGAGAAACCCGTCTTGGCATGCGATGACCAATGACCTTTTTGTAAGAGGGCCGGGCGGATCTGCACCAAGAGTGGGCGTCTTCTCCGAAGATGATGAGGCAGTATGGCTGATGAAAGAGATCATCGAGGCTCTGCATCCTATGCTTATGTCGCATGTTGACTTTATCGAGGCAAGCTTCGGCTGCCTTACATTAATCCAGCTGTACAAGCATGACTATCCCTATATGAAGGACCGGATTATCGTCTTCGATGGTGACGTAGCTGATGAACAGATTGAGGAGATTCCTAAACGTTCTCGTAGTGAGGCAAAGAATATCGTAAAGCTCCCTGGAACGGTGCGTCCTGAAAAGCTGATTTGGGACTTCTTGAGCAGTGCTGACAATTCTGATCCCGTCTGGGATAGTCTCGAACCATTTGATTACAGCTATAGGTCAATTATTGAGAACGGGCCGATGTCTGCTATGTACAAGGGGTGTACCGACGAAAGAAATAAGTATAAGAATTGGCTGCACGACTGTGAAGATGACTTCAGGCGCGCAGGAGTGATTAGGTGTTGGATTGCTGCGAACCCCGATATTGCATGGGGGTTCATTGATGCTTTTACGGAAGCATATAACAGGGTTGCGCGAAGGACATCGGCTGTCCCCGTGGTCAAGGCGAAGAGACAGGCTGATGTCTAATATGTGATTCCATTGCAGAGTAATTGATATCAGGGGGGAGGTAACAAGATGCCAATTACGTATACGCCGCTGCGTTTTCCTGGCGGAAAATCTAAGATTTATCCATTTGTCGCATCGCTTGTCGAGACCAATGGCTTGCGCGAGTGCACATATGCGGAAGCCTTCTGTGGCGGAGCCGGATTAGCAATGAAGCTTCTTCTACGAGGCGATGTGTCGAGGGTTGTGCTGAATGATTACGACCCCGCTGTTTACAGTATATGGGATGCCATCGTTAGCCATCCTGATGAACTGTGCGAATACATCGAGACGGTGCCGCTGAGCATGGATCAATGGAACGCCTGCCGTAAGGTGTATAGCGCCGCCGACAAGCCTTCACTTGAATTGGGGAAAGCGGCCTTCTATTTGAACCGCACGAATCGCTCCGGCATACTCACCGGCGGCGTTATTGGCGGAAAGGAGCAAACGGGTACCTACAGGATTGATGCACGATTCAACAGAGAAACGCTGTGCAAGAAGGTTCGCGAAATCTCCGCTCGGGCAGCAGACATCAATCTATATAACCTTAACGTGTTTGTTTTTATGAATGATGTTGCCCCAACTCTGGGAGATATATCTCTGCTCTACCTTGATCCGCCTTATGTCCAAAAGGGGCCGGGGTTATACGAGAATAGTTTTTCAGAAAACGACCATCGACTATTGGCTAAGAGCATAAGGTCGTACGGGGGTAAATGGATGGTCACATACGATGTCAATGCCCTCGTGGACGAACTGTATGTTCCGTCTGAAGACTGGCAAATCACAATTGGCGAGATAAAGGTAGGATACAGTGCTGCCAATGCACGAAACGTCGCTTCAGAGCGTCTCGTGCTTGGTCCTGGGATGAAGATGCCGGAGGAGTAGTATTGCATCTGACATTCGGGATAACGGGTGTCTGCTGGCTCGCCTCGGGTTGTGAAGATTATCGTCGACCATCAGTATGAGGCTGACCACCCTGTGATTCCCGGCCACTCGTCCATCGCCTGGTTCAAGCAGAATAGCTGTATGCTCCAGTTGAGATAGCTCTGCGTTGTTATACACAAGCACCATCGTGAACTGCCGGAGAGGGTGCTTAAGTCGCGATTATGAGCGAGATGCAATCCAGGTGTTCGCAAATCAATCCTGGTTATCGACGAGCCCTGCATTTCAACGTGTAACCCCCTCTTGAATGTTGAACTGCCTCCCATTTCTTGGACACGGAAGTTGAAGTCCAAGGAATGGGAGGCCGAGGGTCTTTGGTTGAACGCTTGCGATTGTATCCGTGACGTCTACTCACTCGAATCGCCATCCCCGCTCGCTGCGGGTGAGATCCCAAAGTTCTCGGGAAGAACTGGCACGCCGGCATACCTGCCAAGCAGATATCCCTGTGCGATGGGCTCGCCCTTGCGAGGCGAATAGTCGGACAGCGGATATAGGACGGTTCCTCCATCGGTGCCCTTATCGGTTAGCCAGATTTGATCCCGCTCCAAGGTTCCGCCCGACATGAGGTATGTCTGGTGAGCCGTGAAAACAAGCTGCGCGGAACGATCCTTTAGATCCGGCCGCTCGAACATCTCTACTATCTCTTGCGCAAGGATAGGGTGCATCGAGGCATCAAGTTCGTCGACAACAAGTGTCGCGTCGCGTTCCAGTGCCTCTCCGATGAAAGAACTCAAAGAGAAAACCTGCATTGTTCCAAGCGACTCGTTGGCGAGATTAATCTCGCTTTCCCCCTCGGCACCCCTGTGGTCCAGCACGACTGTTTTCATGATGGCTTCATTGTTGTCCGCGCTGCTATCCCCTGAGTCACCGCGAGGGTCTTGTCCCTTGCTCCTTTTCCGCACGACCCTAGCGGAGCGAATACCAACGTCGGAGTCTCTCATCATCTTCTGAATCAGTGCTCGCTGGTACTCACTTCCCATCGTGCCATCGAGCACTTCTCCAGACACGGGGAACTCTCGCCAGCGGTCCCAAACACGATCCAAAACGATGAGACCATCCTGGAAAAACTTCCCGGCATTCTCTATCTCCTCGTATCCGCGAAGACCCGGATGAGCATAGAGGAAGGAGAGCAGCAGAACGTTGGGGTTGAGCATACTGACAATTGTGTCGCTGACAGGCAGGTATTTTGATCCGTCGACCTCTGTATGATTCTGCGAGTTTGTGGAACGCCTATACAGGACACGCCTCTGACCCTTGGGGAAGGAGCTGAGCTGCTCGTAGACGATTCTGGTGTCATCATGGGAGAACTCATACTCGTATCGCCTATCTCCCCAGTAGAAGGCAATGAAATACTCGGTGGGAGATCGCTTGGACTTTGCGTCCAAAGCAAACGGGTCATACGGAATGTGATTGGCTGGCAGATAAGATGCGGAACCCTCGACTATTTGCTGCATAGCCGCCATTGCGTGAGCAATGTTTGATTTCCCCGAGCCATTTGCGCCGTAGATTGCGACGGAGCGAAGGTATGTCTTTCCGGAGAGTCCAGGTAGGGCTCTGTCTATTGTCTGGCGCTCACGATTCTTGCGGTCAGATTCACTAGCCTTTTTCCCAGCATAGTACGGTGACGCAACAAGACTGAGCTCCTGCTCGGTTCGAATAGATCTGTAGTTCTTCGCCGAAAAGAGGATAAGCATCTTATCTCCTTCTCATAGCTAGCGATGATGATGTCATTAAATGACATCATAGGTGATGGTTAAGAATAATTGTGCAGGCCTTCGCTTATTTAAAGCGAAAAATAAGTTAATTTGCGTTTGGCGCTTCTATATTGATGGTGTTGGCCGTCTGGCATAGCCCTATGAATCGCATCTCATTTTGCTCAAGCACACTTTAGTCAAGCGTGCTAGAGCAAAACCTTATTCTCGGTTTGAGTGGGCATCTCTATGCCAAGCCGCTAAACGTGGACGTTGTGGCAACTGGTCTGAATGGCGAGCTTGTTGCTGGGGAGTGCAAGTGGGAGGCCAGGCCGACTGGCTCAGATGTGCTTGGCACCTTTGCGGACAGGGTGGAGCTGGTTAGCGATGGTGCGTCTCGTACTCTGCTGTTTCTCTTCTCGAAGCCGGGCTTTACCGATGAGTGCAAGGCCGATGTGCTTCGTCGGGGCAACGTGCGCCTTGTGACGGTAGATGAGATGTTCGAGCTGTAGAGGTATTGAGAGAGTTGTCTTCAAGCGAGATCAAGTAATGCGAAATGGCTGGGACCCCCGTCATGAAACTAAGGCCCTCTGGCGGGCAACGTTGGTTAGGCTCGGCAGAGCCGGAAGCTCGGTCGGCTTACCACATTCATGGGGGTCCCAGCCAGGCACTATTCTAGCAGGAGCTGGGGCATGCTGTCTCGTTTGGCATAGCGGCGTCGTGTTGGCGAGAATCTACGGTTGGGATACGGTTTTATCGAGGTGCCCCAAGTACAAACTGATTTAAACATTGTTGAACCGCAGGTCAGAGAATTGCCACTTGCGGTCTGATATATAAGGGCTTGAACAAAAACTGCTGCCAACTGGCACTGCGGCGGGGATGGGAGAGGTGCCCGGGCGATGGTTTGTGCCCCCCCCCGCTGCAGGAATGCGCCTTCGGGCGAGAATTAGGCTCCTGAGCGCACGTTATAGCGGCAGTCACTGACAAAATGGGCCTTCGGGCGCCAAAACGGCGCCGGAGCATGCATTATCGAAGCAATCACGTAGAAAAGGGCCTCTCGGGCGCCAAAACGGCGCCGGAGCGAGAGTCACGTACGCGCCTGCTTTGGCAACGGGTTTCTCGCACAATCGTTTTTCTCTGGTAGAAGTGAAGGCCCGCTACGGTGGGCGAGAACCCCGCCGGCTGCCCCTCTCTGCCCGTCTGTTTTCCATGGTGTCCGTGCTGGCTTGCTGCTGCCTGTTCAAGTCTCCCCGCTTCACGCGTATCATTGAGCAACGCACAAGATGTAACAGAGTAAGGGAGAACTGTCTGCAATGAAGGGCATCATCCTGGCGGGCGGCTCCGGCACGCGCCTGTACCCGCTCACGAGCGTGACGAGCAAGCAGCTGCTGCCGGTCTACGACAAGCCGATGGTCTACTACCCGCTCTCTACGCTCATGCTCGCGGGCATCCGCGACGTGCTCATCATCTCGACGCCGCAGGACACGCCCAACTTCGAGCGCCTGCTGGGCGACGGCTCCCAGTTCGGCGTCTCCCTCTCCTACGCGGTGCAGCCCGAGCCCGACGGCCTCGCGCGCGCCTTCCACTACGGCAGGGAGTTCGTCGCGGGCGGCCCGTGCGCGCTGGTCCTGGGCGACAACATCTTCTACGGCAACGGCCTCTCGCGCCACCTGCGCCGCGCGGCAGCGAATGCCGCGTCCGGCCGCGCGACGGTCTTCGGCTACCGCGTGGATGACCCGGAGCGCTTCGGCGTCGTGGAGTTCGACAAGGACTACAACGCGGTCTCCATCGAGGAGAAGCCGGCGCACCCCAAGTCGAGCTACGCCGTGACGGGCCTCTACTTCTACGACGAGCGCGTCACCGAGTACGCGGAGAGGGTCACGCCCTCGGCGCGCGGGGAGTACGAGATCACCGACCTCAACCGCATGTACCTCGAGGACGGCACGCTCGACGTGGTGACGCTGGGGCGCGGCTACGCCTGGCTCGACACGGGCACCGTGGAGAGCCTCTTCGAGGCGGGACAGTTCGTGCGCACCGTCGAGGAGGCGCAGGACCTGCCCGTCTCGGTGCCCGAGGAGATCGCGTACGAGAACGGCTGGATAACCAGGGACGAGCTTCTCGGCGCCGCGGAGAGGTACGGGAAGTCCACCTACGGCCAGCACCTCCGGGTCGTGGCCGAGGGTGGGATCGTGCCCGACGGAAGGACGGGGGAGTAGGGGCATGGCAGAGGACGTCTTCGAGCCGAGGAACATCATCGTCACCGGCGGCTGCGGCTTCATAGGGTCGAACTTCGTGCGCTGGGTGGCCGCCAACCACCCCGAGGTGCACGTGACGGTGCTCGACAAGCTCACCTACGCGGGCAACCCCGAGAACAT
>DHON01000024.1:2141-3608 GCA_002409965.1 Firmicutes bacterium UBA5389 | reverse complement strand
GTTGGAACTCGCGACCGCTTGCCGTGGGGTTTCCACGCCAATGCATGGCGCAAGGACTTATTACGAGCAACTAGGCCTCGTCTGCCGCTGCCTGGCCATCGCTGTTCGTGACTGGGGTAGGGCTGCCCAGAAAGGCCTAGCTCCGCGTTGAGCGAGCGCTGAACGGTTTAGGAGAAGTCGATGTGCTGCCTTTCAGCTATTTCAGCTATTGCTTTTTCGCATCTATTGTGGCTGCCGTCGCTGCGGCCGCCTTTACTGCTGTTGTCGGTTCCGGCTCAGGGAACCAGTGTTTAGTTCTGTTGGCGAGGACCACCAGGCTCAGCATGATGGGCACTTCCTCCAGCACGCCCACGACCGTTGCGAGCGCCGCGCCGGACCCCAGGCCGAACAGGGATATGGCTACGGCGACCGCGAGTTCGAAGAAGTTGCTCGCGCCTATCATCGCCGCCGGGCCGGCTACGGTCCGGTCAACACGCCAAACCTTGGCCCAGAGGTAAGCGATGGCGAAGATCAGATAGGTCTGGATCGTGAGAGGCACTGCTATGAGCAGGATGTGGACGGGGTTGGAGACGATGGTCTCGCCCTGAAACGAGAAGAGTATTATCAGCGTCAGCAGCAGACCGACTGTGGTGAAGGGCTTGAGCTTTGGCAAGAAGGATTCGTTCAGCCACTGTTCTCCTTTGGCCCGAATCAGGCGGACCCGGGTGATGTAGCCGGCAGTCAGTGGGATGACTACGTACAGCATCACTGAGAGGAGTATCGTGTCGTAGGGAACCCGCAGTTCCGTCAGCCCCAGCTGAAAGATGACTATTGGGGCGTAGAGGAAAAGCAGTACAAGGTCGTTGATGGCGACCTGTACCAGAGTATGGGCTGCGCTGCCGCCGCACAGGTAGCTCCAAACGAAGACCATTGCGGTGCATGGGGCGGCGCCCAGAAGGATCGCGCCGGCGACGTACTGCTGTGCCAGATCGGCAGGGATCCACCTGGCGAAGACTACCTTGATGAAGAACCATGCAAGCCCGAACATGGTGAACGGTTTGATCACCCAATTGACTACGAGAGTAACGATCAGCCCCTTGGGATGACGTCCGGTCCGCTTGATGCTTCCGAAGTCTATCTGAACCATCATGGGGTAGATCATGAACCAGATCAGGATCGCGACAGGTATGGAAACGTGGGCATACTCCCATCTGCTCAGAGTCTGGGGAAACCAGGGCAGCTTAAGGCCTATGAACACTCCAAGCACTATGCATCCTGCGACCCACACAGTCAGGTACCTCTCAAAGAAACCGAGTCCACTGCGACCGCTCATGATCCGCACCTCCGAGTAGAACGAATTTATGGCTATATTACCATATTGCCTTGACTGGCGCAATACGCCATCCCAGCGGCCTCGCAGTGCACGTTCTGCCGCGCGCAGGAGAACGGCTCGCGTTCGGAGAAGGACTGGACTGAGCTGGACTGGAC
>DHON01000024.1:0-1925 GCA_002409965.1 Firmicutes bacterium UBA5389 | reverse complement strand
GGACTGGACTGAGCTGGACTGGACTGAGTTGGGTTGGCCTGAGCTGGCCGGGGTTGGACCGGGCTGGGCCGGGCCGGCCCGGCCGGGACTGATCTTGTGTCTGATGGGGTTAGGGGGACGGGTATGGATCTGCTGATTGACGCGGATATTCTGGCTTGTCAGTTTGCGTATGCGTATGAGGCCAGACGGGATTTGGACCGGTGGGATGTGCACGCGGTTTTCGATGCAGACGCAAACGATGCGGGAGCTGGTGATGCAGACGCGCTAGGCGCGGGAGCGGATGACGATGCGGCCGACGATGCATTGCGCGATGACGGGAAGTGGGCGATCGCCGGGTTTGATTCCTCGGTCGCGCGCATGTTGAGAAAGACAGGGACGGACAGGGCGGTCCTCTGTTTCACCGGTTCGGAGAATTTCCGGTATTCGATATTGCCGACATACAAGTCGAACCGCCGGGGTGTGCCCAGGCCGGTGCTGCTGGACGTGCTGATCGAGCACGCGCGGCAGGCGTGGGACTGCAAGTCGCAGGATAGCCTGGAGGCAGACGATGTCATGGGCATTATGGCCACTAAATCGCCGGGAAGCTATGTCATGGCCAGTACCGACAAGGATCTGAAACAGATACCGGGTGCCCACTACAACTGGCGAAAGGACTGCATGGAACAGGTCGCGACTTCCGATGCCGACTACTGGTTCTACTTTCAGGTGCTGACGGGCGATTCGTCCGATGGCTACTCGGGATGCCCCGGCGTGGGGGTGCGCAGGGCCACGACGGTTCTGGACGGAGCCGGACACGACCCTTGGATGTCGATCGTCGCGGCCTTCGAGTCGAGGGGGCTTTCGGAAGAGGATGCGCTGGTCCAGGCCAGGGTAGCTCGGATATTGCGATGCTGCGATTTCAACTTCAGCCTGCGCGAACCGATATTGTGGCGCCCCAGCCCGGACTGAGCCGCCCGTACTGAGCAGCAGGTGAGCGGGCTGAGCGGGCGCTCGGCCACTGCGTTAGGCCAGTCCCAGGAGGCTTCCGAATTGGTAGATGATGACTGCCAGCACCCAGGCAAGTACGAGCGGGTACACCACGGCGAAGGCGGTCCACGCCCGCGAGCCGGTCTCGCGGCGTATGGCGACTGTCGTGGCAACGCACGGCATGTATACTAGCGACATCACCAGGAACGCGTAGGCTGAAAGCGGTGTCCAGTTGGCCTGGATCGCGCCGGCTAGTCCCATCCCTCCAGTCCCATACAGTACTCCGAGGGTGCCTACGATCAGCTCCTTGGCAACGGCGCCGAACACTAGGGCAGCTGCGGCTTGCCAGGTCCCAAAGCCTGCCGGCTTGAGTATCGGAGCGATGGCGCTGCCTATCCGCCCTATCAGCGAGTCCGAACTGCCTGGGGCAACGCCCGGAGGCAGGTTGGACAAGGCCCACACCACGACCACGGCCAGCAGTATGATAGTGCCGGCCTTGTGAAGAAACTCCTTGCCTCTCTCCCGCGTCTGCAGCAGAACCCCTGACATCTTGGGCATTCGATATGGCGGAAGCTCCATAACGAACGTGGATGAGACGTCCGGCTTGATTGAATCGCCGCGCATACTCGTGACTTCAGTCGTGAGTAAGCGGCGCCATATGTTGTGCGAGAACTATCAGAATAGCCTGCAATTTCCTGTTCCCGTCCATATATATGTTATACTCTCAATGGGCGGATGACTTGGCACTAGAGGGTGTCTCTGCACGATTACCCTTGAAAGCGCATCCCGAAATCCGTTCTCAATTATGGGGCGACCATGTTTGGAACCCATCTTACTTCATTGCGACAGTTAGCGAGAATACAGAAGAGCAGATCCGGCACTACATTCAAGGCCAGAAAGAGAGGTGACGCAGGTCTGCATGGAAAAGGCTTATGAGTTTCGGATATAGTGCGCCAGGA
>DHON01000124.1 GCA_002409965.1 Firmicutes bacterium UBA5389 | reverse complement strand
ACCGCCTGAGTCTTTTTGCCCAGGACGCGCGGGCCGCGGCCTTCGCTCATCAAACGGAGGGTCTTCAGTTCGCAAGCGGAAGGCTCGATCCGGCGAAAAGCGGGGCTCCTCGGGGCCCTTTTGGGGGTCTGAGGGCGGACCATTGCTGCCAACCCAGATTTGGTCATCGCTTGTAGCTGGGGATCTGTCGGAGAGGGATTCTGAGCGCAAAGAGGCACTGGTCACGATTCAGCCTTGGCTGGCGCGCTCGTGTCGAACCTGCGGCAGAACCCGTAAGTGGTAAACATAACCTGAAGGGAAAGCCGCAGGTACCAGAAAAGCCCTTGATGGTGAAGGCCGCAGGCCGCCCCAAGCCGATCAGCAGATTGCTCGTATCAAAGCGCGAACACAGAAGAGGCCTTCGCATCATCCCGCGGGTCGGCGAAAGCCCTGGTCTGCAGGTCCCCGTCAAAGTCCTTCTCAGGGCTAGGCGGCATGGCCGGCGGGGACAGAGCGAGCCTGGGGTTTGCTGGCGCTGTGCTCACATTCTGACATAAGTTTGCGAGCTGTGCTCCATGAGGGAGACTGCACATACCTTTTCACACCATACATGCATGCTCCACTTGTTGGTAAGCGGCAAACAGCACCCACGCGTATCTGTGCTAGCGAACGTGCGATAATCCCCCTTGAGAACGCGAATTCTAGGGGGATTTGCTTATGGGCGAAACGCTGTCGAGCACGAGATGGAAACCGATAGTCGAGGAGTTCATGGCCAGCGGGCTTACCGTTACCGGCTGGTGCAGGGAGCATGGCGTCGATCGTCGGCGGCTCTGCTACTGGATTGCAGGGTTCAAGGACGAGGAGGAAGAGCGTGCAGGGCAAACTGGGTGATGCGCGGCGCAACTTCGACCATGCAAGACGGTCGTCTGGAGATCAGCAACAACCGAATCGAACGCGCCACAAAACCCTTCGTTATTGGAAGAAACTCGTGGTTGTTCGCGAATACTCCGCACGGGTCAAGCCTGCGGCGAAAGAGAAAGGACACAGAGGAGCGAAACAACACCTCTGCAACATACCCCCAGGTGTATGGGTCAAGAATGCACTCAGGTTCTGATTGCTTCCCTAAAACCATTGTCATTCTCCCCCGATATCCCGCCTGTAGTGCGCGCCGTCGAATCCGATTCGGTCCACTGCGTCGTAGGCGAGGCGCCGCGACTTGGCAGCGCTGGATGCCACTGCTGTGACGCCGAGCACCCGCCCGCCCATCGACACCAGCCTACCGGCTTGCAGCGCGGTGCCGGCGTGAAACAGCGTAACGCCCGCCGGCAGCGGGCTCGGGATGCTTATCGGAATGCCCGTCCTGTATGCGCCGGGGTAACCCGAACTGGCCATGACCACACACGCGCAGTGCGCCCCGCCTGATCGGCCGGCCTTCGTCGGTCGCGAATTCGGGCCCGCCAACGCTTCCGGGGCCGCCGCGACCGCGCGGACGCCGGGGTTTGCGCCCATGTTCGCCCGATTAGCATCGCCCGCACTCGCCAGGCGGCCGTAGCATGCGGCCTCCACCAGATCGAGCAGGTCCTCATCGATGATAGGCAGCGCCGCCTGGGTTTCGGGATCGCCAAGCCTGCAGTTGAACTCGAGCACTTTGGGTCCTTCCGCGGTGAGCATCAGCCCCGCGAAGAGCGCGCCCACGAAAGGCACGCCCTCCGCGGCCATCTGTTCAATGGCCGGACGCAGGATCGTTCGTTCTATCTTCGCCAGCATCGCCTCATCCGCGTGCCTGGCCCCGTTGCCGTTGCCGTTGCCGTTGCCGTTGCCATCGCCGGCAGCGGCACCCGCGCCGACAGCAGCCTTGCCGCTCACTAGTTCCGCAGGGGCAACGGCGCCCATTCCCCCGGTGTTCGGGCCCTGATCGCCATCGAGCGCCCGCTTGTGATCGCGCGCAGGGGGCAGAACCAATATGTCGGCACCGTCCGATATGCACATTACGCTGGCCTCCGGGCCGACGAGCCTCTCTTCCACCAGCAACGTACAGCCATGCCCGCCGCCCATCGCGTAGAGTTCGTCCACCGCCCGCGCGGCCTCCTCCGGGCTTGCCGCGACCACCACACCCTTGCCCGCCGCCAGAGAGTCCAGCTTAACCACGACCCCGCCCGCTTGCCTCACGACCGCGCGCGCAGCATCGCGCGCCCGGTCCGGGTCGGCAAATGCCTCGCAATGCGCCGTGGGTATTCCAGCTCGCGCCATTATCCCCTTTGCGTAGTGCTTGGAGGATTCGATCCTGGCGGCAGCAGCGCTCGGCCCGAACACCGCGATGCCCTCGCGGCGCACGGCATCGGCTAACCCAGCCGCCAGCGGCGCCTCGGGTCCTACCACGACCAGGTCGCACTCTGCCTCACGAGCCAACCTAACCAATCCAGCCACGTCAGTCGCCTGCACCGAGACGCACTCGGCAACCTCGCCGATTCCGGGGTTGCCCGGGGCGGCGACGATCCGGCCTATCCTGGGGCTCTGCGCAAGCTTCCAAGCTATCGCATGTTCCCTGCCGCCCGACCCCACGACCAGCACATTGGGGCGAGAACGCAGATCAGACAAACCAGGCATTTGCGCGCCTCCTCTTGCTCCGTCTCAACCTCAATCCCATCCTCATCCTCGGCGTCAGTGCCTGAAATGCCGTCTGCCTGTGAAGACCATGGCAATCCCGTGCGCGTCCGCTGCCTGAATCGAATCCTTGTCTCGCAGCGACCCGCCCGGCTGAATTATGGCTGTCACGCCCGCCGCCGCCGCGACTTCTACTGTATCGGGAAACGGGAAGAAGGCATCGGACGCCATCACTGACCCCGCCGCCCGCGGACCTGCCTGCTCCGCGGCTATCTTGGCCGCGCCGACCCTGTTCATCTGCCCGGCGCCCACGCCCACAGTGCCCTTCCCTCGCCAGAGCACTATGGCGTTGGACTTCACGTGGGCCACCGCTTTCCACGCATTGGCCAGCTGAGCCATCTCGCGCTCGTCCGGCGCGCGCCGGGTGACCACGGATAGCCCCGACCGATCCAGTTCGCCCGCCATGTCGGGCTGCTGAACCAGAAAACCGCCGGCGACCGACCGAACGTCCCACCCCGCTCCTGGGCGTATGTACTCGGCGGCCAGTTCCAGAAGGCGCAGATTTCTCTTGCCGTGCAGTAACTCGATTGCCTCCGGGGCAAATCCCGGTGCCACGATGACCTCGAGAAATATCTCCGACATCAGCCGCGCCGTCTCTAGGTCCACCGGGCGATTGAACGCCGCGATCCCGCCGAAGGCGGACACGGGGTCGGAATCCAGCGCGGCGTGGTACGCGTCCGCCACGCTCGCGCCCACCCCGATGCCGCAAGGGTTGGCGTGCTTGACGATAACCACCGCGGTCTCGTCGAACTCAGCCACCGCCCTAACTGCACCGTCGGTATCGCCGATGTTATTGAAAGACAGCTCCTTGCCGCCCAGTTGCCGGGCTGCGGCCAACCCCCATGGGCGAGCGCCTGCAGCGCGGTAGAAAGCCGCTGCCTGGTGCGGATTCTCGCCGTAGCGTAGGGTCTGGACCATCACGCCCCCCAGGGTGAAGTCCCGCCCCAGGCAGGCCCGGCCCAGCTCGTCCTGCCTGTCTGGCCGCGCTCGCTCGTCTTTAGCCACGTGGTCCGCGAAGTAGCGGGCGATGGCCGCGTCATACGCTGCAGTGTGCCCAAATGCGCGAGCCGCAAGGCGTGCCCGAGTCTGCTGCGATACCGCGCCGTGTTCCTTGAGTTCAGCGATAACAGCCGGGTAGTCAGCCGGGTCAACGATCACCGCAACCCTCTCGAAGTTCTTCGCCGCCGCCCTGACCATGGAAGGACCGCCGATGTCGATGTTCTCCACGACCTCTGCCCGACCGGCCCCGCTCTCCACCGTACGCTGGAACGGGTAGAGGTTGACTGCGACTATGTCGATGGGGGTCACATCCAGCTTCTCCAGGGCCTCCGTGTGCTCCTGAGTAGGTCGCGCCAGAATGCCGGCATGCACCCGCGGGTGCAGAGTCTTGACCCTGCCGTCCAGCACTTCCGGGTAACCCGTCACAGCTGAAACATCGGTTACATCCACACCTGCCTGATGCAGCGCCGAGGCAGTTCCGCCCGTCGACACTATCTCAAAGCCCAGCTCCGCCAGAGCTCGCCCGAACTCGACCACACCTTCCTTGTCATACACGCTTATCAGCGCCCTACGCTTGCTCTTGCCCACAGCGCGCATCTCCCTTCGCCGATTGCTTCGCCCGCGGCCTCTCGGGCCTCTCGCCCGCAGCTTTGCTCATCGCTTCGCCCATCCGCCTTATCACCTCTACCAGCAAATCGTGTTCCTGCTCCAGAATCCTCGCCGACAGGCTGTCCACATCGTCCCCGGGCATCACTGCCACCACACGCTGGTCGATGATGGTCCCGGAGTCCATACCGTAGTCCACGTAATGCACGGTGCAGCCTGTGAACTTCACCCCGTACTCCAGCGCCTGCCTTTGCGCCTCAAGCCCCGGAAAGGCGGGCAGCAAAGAAGGGTGGATGTTGATGACTCGGCCCGGAAATCGGTCTAGAAACGCCGGGCCCAGGAGCCTCATGAAACCCGCCAACACAATCAGGTCGGGTCGGGCCCGCTCCGCCGCGTCGGCCAGGGCTGTTTCGAACTCCGCCCTCGAAGAATAGTCCCGCCGCCGCACAGCCACCGCCGGGATGCCGCGCGCCCGTGCCCGCTCAAGCGCCGGCGCATCGGGCATATCCGAGATCACGACCTCGACCGATGCGTCAAGACGCCCGGCCCCGATGGCGTCCATGATCGCCTGCAAGTTCGAGCCTCGGCCCGAAACCAGCACTGCTAGACGTATGCGCACGACCTCGTCCCTCCCCGCGATCACTGCTCCGCAAACTCCACTCGTCCGTCACCTGGGACTATCTCCCCTATGATGTAGGCTTTCTCAGCACTGGCCTGCAGAATCTCCAGCGCGCGCTGGGCATCGTCCGGCCGCACCACGACCATGAACCCTATGCCCATGTTGAACACTCGGCGCATCTCGTCTATGTCCACGTTGCCCACGTCTTGAATCAGGCGGAATATGGGGTGGACCGGCCACGACCCCCATCGCAGCCGCATGGAGGCGCCCGCCGGCAGCATGCGCGGCGGGTTCTCGACAAGCCCGCCGCCTGTGATGTGGGCCATTCCAAGTACCGGAACCTGCTCCAGAAGCGACAACACAGACCGCACATATATCCTGGTGGGGCTGAGCATCTCCTCCCCCAGAGTGCCGCCGAACTCCGGTTGGTCCAGAGCCTGCGCCACGGTGAAGCCGCCCTTTTCGAGAAGGGCCTTTCGGGCCAGGGAGTAACCGTTGGAATGCAGGCCGGACGATGCCAGCCCGATCACAACGTCTCCTTGCCGGATGCCCGAGCCATCGACTATGCGCCCTTTATCCACGGCGCCCACTGCGAACCCGGCGATGTCGTATTCCCCGTCCGGATAGAACCCCGGCATCTCGGCGGTTTCGCCCCCCACCAATGCGCAGCCGCCCTGGCGGCATCCTTCGGCGACTCCCGACACGATTTGCGCTATCTGCTCGGCTTCCAGCTTCCCACAGCCGATGTAGTCCAGGAAAAACAAGGGGCGCGCCCCAGACACCAGCACATCGTTGACGCACATGGCCACGGCGTCTATGCCGATAGTGTCGTGGCGGTTCATGGCGAAGGCGATCTTGAGCTTGGTGCCCACGCCATCGGTGCCCGACACCAACACCGGATCCTCATATCCGGCCGAGTTGAACCTGATCAGCCCGCCAAATCCTCCCACATCTCCCACGATGTCGGCTGTGAAAGTGCTCCTAACGGCGGGCTTCATCAACGCCACCGCCCGGTCGCCCTCGTCGATGTTCACGCCGGCCTCGGCGTACGACAGCCGCCCTGCGGAGCCGTCCGCGATGCCATCGGCGGTGCCTTCCGCACCCGGGATCCGTGCGCGAGCGCACTCGCACGGCTCGGCCCGATCCGGGTAGACGCCGCTGAAACAGGCGGTGCAGAACCCCGCTTTGCCTCCATCCACTGAAGGCGAAGACGATGCAAGAGCGTGCATGGTCTGGAGCATTCCCTGAACCGACAAGTAATGCAGACTGTCGGCGCCTATGAGCTGGCGTATCTCTTCGACGCTCCTGGTGGCGGCCACCAGCTCGCGCCCGCGGGACGTGTCGATCCCATACGCGCACGCGAACTTCACCGGAGGCGATGACACCCCAAGGTGCACCTGGCGCGCTCCGGATTTGCGCATCAAGCTTACCAACCTAGCGCTGGTGGTGCCGCGCACGATGGAGTCGTCAACCAACACCACGCGCCGCCCGGCGCACACGTGCTCGACCGCGTTGAGCTTCAGGCGCACTCCCGTCTCGCGCTGACTGGCCTTAGGGCGAATGAACGTCCGGCCCAGATACCGATTTCTGATCAGCCCCTGCTGGTAGCGGATCCCGCTGGCCTCTGCATATCCCAGCCCGGCCGCGACGCCGGATTCGGGAACACTGATCACCGCGTCCGCCTCTACCTGAGCCTCGTCCGCCAGCCGCGCGCCCAGAGCATGCCGAGCGGCGGCCACATTGATGCCGTCCACCACAGAATCGGGGCGCGCGAAGTAGATGTACTCGAAAATGCACGTAGCTCTGCCGGTGCCCCGTCTCGACGCGCGAGTCGATACCCGCCTCAGCCCGTCCTTGGTGATCACCGTGATCTCGCCGGGTTCAACATCGCGTTTCCCCGCCATCCCCACAGAGTCCAGCGCGCACGTCTCGGACGCCGCCGCCCATCCATCCGGCGACGAGCCTAGCGCCAGCGGCCTGAACCCGTACGGATCGCGCACCGCGTATATCGACTGATCCGCCATGATCAGAAAGGAGTAGGCGCCCTCCAAGTCTTCCATGGCGCGCTCTATCGCCCCGGTCATGCCCAGCGAGTAGTAGCGGGCGATCAGCGAGCCGATGACCTCGGCATCGGACTCACTGTGGAACACCACTCCCGAGCGCCCCAGCCGGTCTCTTAAGGCCTGGCTGTTGGTGATGCTGCCGTTGTGCGCCACGGCCATCATCCCGCCTGTGAAGCGCAGAACGAAAGGCTGTATAGCTGAGTCGTCTTCGTCTGCGCGCGCCGCGTTTCGCACGTGCCCGATAGCAAGCGATCCTCTCAAGCGGGCTAGCGCGTCCTCGTGGAAGACCTCAGCGGCTAGTCCTGGGCCCTTGATGACCCGAATGCGCCCCTCTCGGCTCGACGCGATTCCTGCGCTGTCCTGTCCACGGTGCTGAACGGACATGAGACCGTAGAACGTGGTCAGCGCGGCGTCCGCGCCTGCATCCGCATCCATGCACGCCCCGAACACGCCGCACTCTTCCCTGGGCCTGTCCCAAGGAAGAGCGGGCGCCACCATTACCCCTGCATGGCGCATGGTATTGCCTCCTCGTACGCACTCAACAGCGCTTCAATGCCAACATCGATGCACCGCGCGGCATCCGCTTCGCCGAGCGTCGATCCATCGCGCGCAGTCCCATCCGGCGCCGGCCCGAACCTGACGCACAGTCGGTCGCCGCCCACGCGACCCACGACCGCGAGAGGCACGTCCAGTTCTGCCGCGAGCGCAAGAAATGCGTCCAGAGTGGACGGGCTCGCGCTTACCACTGCCCTGGCTCCGCTTTCGCTGAACAGGAAGCGATCCGTGGTTAGCCCCGGATCGGCGCCGGCGCCGTCAACCCACAAGCTCGCGCCGCGCGATCCGGCAATGACGCACTCGGCCAGAGCCACTGCCAGGCCACCCTCGGATGCGTCATGCGCCGAGCTGAGCAGGCCGCGCGATGCGGCAGTCCACAGCAGCTTGCACAGGCGAGCCTCGGCCTGAAGGTCGAGCGTCGGCACCTGCCCGGCCTCGACGCCTTGCACAACAGCCAGATACTCCGATGCGCCGATCTCGTCGCGCGTGGCGCCCAGAAGCACCACGGTATCGCCGTCGGCCTGAAACCCCATGGGCACTCGGCGCTCCACATCGTTGATCACGCCGACCATGCCTATGACGGGCGTGGGGCGAATGGCGGTCTCGCCGTCCTCGTTGTAGAGACTGACGTTGCCGCCTGTGACCGGCGTACCCAGGGCGCGGCACGCCTCCGACATCCCCGATATCGCCTCGCGGAACTGCCAGAACACCTCAGGCTTGTAGGGATTGCCGAAGTTTTGGCAGTTAGTCGCGGCCAGCGGACGCGCCCCGGTGCAGGCCACGTTGCGTGCAGCCTCAGCCACCGCATGGGCCGCCCCCAGGCGCGGGTTGAGATAGCAGTATCGGCTATTGCAGTCAGTCGACAGGGCGATGCCTCGCTTCGATCCAGGCAGACGTATCACCGCCGCATCGGATCCGGGCCCTATCACTGTTCCCGCGCCCACCTGGTGGTCGTACTGCTCCCACACCCACCTCTTGCTGGCGATGCTGGGGCTGCCGATCAGTCGGAGCAGGGCGCCGCTCAGATCCTCGCACGCCGGCACATCGTCGGTGTCGAACGCGGCCAGCCTGTCCACATACTCCGGCTTCGCTGATTCCCTGTGATAGAGCGGGGCCTCGTCCGCCAATGCCTTAGCGGGAACCTGCGCCGCAACGCGCCCGCCTTCGGTGATGGTGACCATCCCGTCCGCCGTGACCTCGCCTACTACCACGGCCTCCAGGCCCCACTTGACCAGAACCTCCCGAACCTCGCGCTCCTTGCCGGGCGTCGGCACCAGAAGCATCCTCTCCTGCGACTCCGACAGCATCACTTCGTAGGGCGTCATGCCGGTCTCGCGCCGCGGCACCCGGTCCAGGTCGACGACCATCCCGGTGCCGGCCCGCGACGCCATCTCACACGACGAGCATGTCAGTCCAGCCGCGCCCATGTCCTGAATTCCGAGCACACATCCGCGCGCGACCAGCTCCAGGCACGCTTCGAGCAGCAGTTTCTCGCGGAACGGGTCGCCCACCTGAACGGCCGACTTGCGCTCCACTGCCTCATCGGTTAGGTCGGCCGATGCGAAAGTCGCGCCGTGTATTCCGTCTCGGCCAGTTGTGGAGCCGATCACCATCACCGAGTTGCCTACGCCCGTGGCGGCGCCTCGCTTGATGTCGTCATGGCGCATGACGCCCACGCACATGGCGTTGACCAGCGGATTGCTTTCGTACGAAGGATGGAAGACAGTCTGACCCCCAACGGTCGGAATGCCGACTGCGTTTCCGTAGCCGGAGATCCCCGCCACTATCCCCGAAAACAGCGTACGTGCTCGGGCGGAGCTGAGGTCGCCCAGCCACAGGGAGTCGAGGGACGCAATGGGCCGCGCGCCCATGGTGAAGATGTCCCTGATGATGCCCCCCACTCCGGTGGCGGCGCCCTGGTAAGGCTCGACCGCCGAAGGGTGGTTGTGGCTTTCGATCTTGAAAACTACAGCCAGCCCATCGCCGACGTCTACGATTCCGGCGTTCTCCCCCGGCCCCTGCAGCACCTGCGGACCTGACGTGGGCAGATCGCGCAGGACGGCCCGGGTGTTCTTGTAGGAGCAGTGCTCCGACCACATCACCGAGAACATGCCCAGCTCAACATAGTTTGGATCCCGCCCGAGCAGCTCCCGGATGCGCTCGTATTCCTCATCGGTCAGACCCATCGTTTGCCAAACTCGATCCTGCTCGTTGTCTAGCCTATCAGCCAATCCGGCCACCTCCCTGCACCCACTGGGCGACTGAGTCCAGTATCAGCCTGCCATCGGCGCCGCCGAGTATCTGTTCGCCGGCGCGCTCAGGATGGGGCATCATCCCCAGGACGTTGCCTGCCTCGTTGCATACGCCGGCGATGTTGCCCAGACTGCCGTTGGGGTTGGACTCGGGCGTTGCGCCGCCGGACTCGTTGCAGTACCTGAATACGACCTGGCCGTGCCGTTCAATCTGCGCAAGCGTCTCGCTGTCGGCATAGTAGTTGCCCTCGCCGTGGGCAATGGGCAACGTGATCACCTGGCCCGGGCGGAGCTTGAGCGTAAACGGCGTGCGCGCGGATTCCACCCGGATTCGCTGCGCTTTGCACAGAAACCGGCAGCTGGTATTCTTGAGCATCGCCCCTGGCAGCATCCCCGCCTCGAGCAGGACCTGGAACCCGTTGCAGATCCCGATGACTGGGCGGCCGGACGCTGCGAACTCGGCGACCGCCGCCATCACCGGTGAGAACCGCGCAATGGCGGCGGTGCGCAGATAGTCGCCGTAGGAGAACCCTCCCGGCAGCACCAGGCAGTCGAACCCGTCTACGGCCGTAGCAGCGTGCCAGATGAAATCGGCCTCGTAGCCGGCTGCGCGCGCCGCAGTCTGAACGTCTCTGTCGCAGTTGGACCCTGGGAACACGACTACGCCGAACTTCATTCCCCAGGCTCCTCTCTGACGCTGAAATCGTAGGTCTCCATGACCGTATTGGCCAAAAGGCGCGAGCACATCTCGTCCACAGCCTGCCTGCACTGGGCCTCGTTAGCAGCTTCCAGGCGAACCTCTATGCGTTTTCCGATCCTCACGTCCTGCACTCCAGTGTAGCCCATGGACCCAAGGGCCGACCTAACGGCCTCGCCCTGCGGGTCGAGTATGGACTTCTTCAGTTTCACGACGATGTCAGCTACGTACCTCAATCAACTGCGCCTCCTGCCGTTTTTGCCTGTGCTTGTGCCTGCACCTCTGCATCCACCTGCCGTACCTTCTCCGCCATCGAACGTCTGTATTCCGTGAGCCTCTCCCTCACCCTTGGGTCGGACACCGCTATGATCTGGGCTGCCAACACCCCTGCATTGGCGGCCCCGTCGATCGCCACCGTAGCCACCGGCACGCCCGACGGCATCATCACCGTGGAGCACAACGCGTCGAAGCCTCCCATGGCCCCTGATGCGATCGGCACACCGATCACAGGCAGAACGGTGTAGGCCGCCATCACGCCCGCCAAGTGGGCGGCGCCGCCCGCGCCTGCGATGATCGCGCACAGCCCGCGCTCCTCTGCCCCTCGGGCATAGGCCACAGCTTCATCGGGAGTCCTGTGCGCCGAGATCACCCTGACCTCATACCCGATGCCCAACTCGGAAAGGGCCTCCCACGCCTTCGACATCTTGGCCAGGTCCGACTGGCTGCCCATAACCACCCCAACAGTCATATCCATTCCCTCCTTGCCGTGATGGGAAAAACGAAAAACCCCGGCGGTTCACTACGGTGAGTGAAACCTGACCGCCGGGGTTTTTATCCCTTGAGGTGTAGCGCCGCCAAGGGCGCCTGCGCCGCTCGGACCGAACCTTCCGCCACGCGCTTGCGCGGCACTGAAGTGGAACCCTAGGCGCACTTTCGCTCGTGAAAGCAGCATATTCAGTTTGAGTCGCCGATTAGCGCATGGCCTGTACGTAGCCTACACACAGAGCTTACACTACCGTCCGTGCCGAGTCAATCTGCACCGAGGGGAACCCAACACAGTTCCCCACACTATCCCCGCAAGGGCCTGCCCCGGCCCTACACGGCCCGGCAACTGCCACCCTCCGGCATCGCCTTCCCTGCGGCCACCAGCCTGGGCAGCGCCAACCCCCCCGGCGTCTATCTCCTCGTCGGAGGCCCAATCCATCGTCTCTTGTTCGATTTCAACCGAGAACGTGTCGGCCGACTTCAGCATGGGCTCGTCCAGAGCCTCGCCCACATCGCCCAGGGAGCCGGTACCTGCAGGCATTTCCCACTTGCGCACTCCTTCAGACTGCCATTCGTCCGACCGTTCCTGCCTGAGCCGACGATGGATGTCGCGGCCGTCTCCCTCGGTGGAATAGCCGCCCTCGGCATCGTCGCCCTCGGCATCGTCGCCCTCGGCAGACACGCCTTCGGATGACACGCCCTCGCGCAGGCTCTGATCGGGTTCGACCACGACCACCGGCTGGGCCGGCTGGCCGGGGTAGACAGGCCACCCCGTCCTGAACACCTGCTTTCCCAGGTCCGGTATCGCCCGCCGCGGAGCCGGCGTGCGGGCATCGGATCGGCCCGGCGCCCGCTGCATGGCTCTCTTGGCCGCTCCCTGCTCAGCACGTCTCCTGGCCTGGATCACGGCGCGCAAGACTGACCCCACTAACACCATGAACCATATCAGCCCGATAAGCCCCTCTAGACCATCCACCGCAGCCACCCCCCGGTGAAAGCCCGATTCGCCGCCTGCATCGGCGGCATCACTTCATACCGGCATCCGGCCCTGAATCATCCGGCATGCCAGCCCTGCCCGTAGACCGCGAGATGGAGTCGCGCATCTGGGTATCAGCCTTCAGGTTCAGAAGGTTGTAGTAATCCATGGCTCCCATGTTGCCGGTTCTTAGAGCATCCGACAGGGCGCGCGGAACCTCGGCTTCGGCCTCCACGACCAGCGCCCGCATCTCCTGCACCTTGGCCTTGTTCTCTTGCTCCAAGGCGAGAGCCGCGAACCTGCGTTCTGCAGCCTTGGCCTGTGCAATGTTCTTGTCGGCCTCGGCCTGATCCATCTGCAGGCGCGCTCCTATGTTCCTGCCGACATCGACATCGGCAATGTCGATCGACAGAATCTCGAAGGCCGTGCCGTCGTCGAGGCCTTTGTTCAGAACCGTACGGGAGATCATGTCTGGATTCTCCAGTACTACCTTGTGGCTCTCAGCAGAGCCCACGGTGGTCACTATGCCCTCGCCCACTCGGGCTATGACTGTGGCCTCTCCGGCGCCTCCTATCAGCCTATCGATGTTGGCGCGCACAGTCACGCGCGCTTTGGCCTTGAGTTCAATGCCGTCCTTGGCCACAGCCGCCACTACCGGCGTCTCGATCACTTTGGGGTTGACGCTCATCTGCACCGCCTCGAGCACATTCCGCCCGGCTAGGTCGATAGCTGCCGCCCTCTCGAACGGAAGGCCGATATCAGCTCGCTGCGCAGCGATGAGAGCGTCCACAACGCGGTCGACATTTCCGCCCGCCAGATGGTGGGCCTCGAGCTTATCAACGCTAACCGGTATACCAGCTTTCACAGCCTTGATCATGGGCATGATGATTCTGATCGGCGCCACCCTGCGCAGCCTCATTCCGACCAGAGTGAGTAGCCCCACCCGCACACCCGCGGCCCACGCCGAAATCCACAGACCGATCGGGATGAAGTTCAACAGCACCAGCAGAAATACGATTACGATAAGCGGAATAATCCAGCCGATTGCACCCATGTAGTACACTACATTAACCCCCCCGTTCTTCCTCAGTTATGGGCCTGACGAACACCCTGTTTCCCTCTACCCGAACCACGCGCACATGCGTCCCTTCCAGCACGAAACCGCCTTCCGAAATGGCCTCGACCCTCCGGCCGCCCACGTTGATAGCCCCAACCGGTCGAAGCGGCGTGGTTGCGCGCGCCTCCTCATCTAGCAGTGACCGTAGATCCTCCACTCCAACATAGCCTTCCTCCGGCGCCTCGCTGTGCTCCAGCACAATTCGTCCGGCACGCCCCAGTTTCTTGCCGCCTCGCGACAAAAAGCGAATCAGCAGGAATATGAGGAAGACTGCGACCACAATGGAGATCGATATGGCGCCCATGGCTTGAGCGGGCGTGGGGTAACTCAGAATCAGGCTTCCAAATATACTAACAATTCCCAGTATTCCTGCCACGCCGAAACCCGGGATCACGAACAGCTCCAGAAGCAGCAGGCTCAGGCCCACCAGGAACAGCACCACTACTTCCCATCCTGCCAGACCGCCCACTATCCGGCCTCCGAAGAACAGGGCCAGAGAGACCAGACCTATGGCTCCCGGAATCCCGAAACCGGGGGTGAACACTTCCACGGCCAGCCCCACAAGGCCCAGCGTCAGAAGAACTTGAGCTGCGACCTCGTTGGTAAGCGCCCGCCCCAGCCACTCAGAGGAGGTCATATCCACCTCATGTAGCTCGGCTCCGGCCAGGCCGGCCTGTTCCAGCAGGTCGCCGATATCGCGCACATTGTAGTCGGAGTATCCCACATCCTTGGCCTGCTTGGCCGTGAGCGTAAGTATCTTGCCCCGTTCGATCAGGCCGGGGATCTCCACGTCCGCGTCGACCATCGCGCCGGCGATCTTGGGGTCTCGTCCTCGCATCTCCGCGGTAGCCTCGAATTCGGCTCGCATGGCGGAGATGTATTTCTCCTCCTTTGGCCGAGTTTCGGCCGCGCCCATGGAGCCTCCCATCTTCATGCCCACATCGCCGCAGGCGATGGCGATCAGGGCCCCCGCCGACCATGCCCTGGTATTGACGAAAGCCACTGTAGGGACGCCCGCCGTCATGATCGAGTCGCGCATCTTGAGCGCGGCGTCGACGAAGCCTCCCGGGGTATCGATCTCGATGATCACCGCCTCGGCGCCCGCCTCGCGGGCTTCGCGCAGCCCTCGCGCGAGGAAGGCCGCAACGCCATGCTCGATAGGCCCTTTGATAGGCACGGAATAGACCAGAGGCGCCGCATCGGCCGCCTCAGCGCAGGAAGCGCAGACGACAAACATCAGAGATGCCAGCGCGACCGCAAGCGCGATAGTGACACGCTTATTCGATTTCAAGCCCGAGTCCCTCCTCTCTTCAATACTCCCTTACGTCCAGATAACTCCGCGAGTTCCGGAAACTGCGAGTAAAGCCGCTACCTTGATTATATCATTACCGCTACCTTTCGGGCACCGGCGAGGATGTGGTCATTCCGCGCTTCACTACTTCAACGCTCACATCGGGCACTATCTTCAGAGTCTTGAAGGTATCATGCCATGTGGGAGATACTTCCCGGTCCCATACCCGGGACGGAACGCGGCGTCTCACCGTCTCCCCAATCCCAATGATATCCGATCCCAGCACGTGCTGAGCGGTGTGTATGAGTTGGGCCAAGTTCTCCTCTATCTGTCGCGACAGCCTGGAGGCCAGCTCGTCCAGCGACTGCCTGTTCATCGCCTGTTGCCCGGAATTGACCTCGCGTATGTCCACTCCCCCCCGCACACGGATCCTGACTTCAGCTCCTCTGAGCGCATCCGGATCTGTACTGGCCTGCGCCGGGAACTCTATGGCCGCGCGCACCCCGCTCAGGCTCACTCCCACCGTGCCGCCCTCCCGGCCCGGCATGCGATGGGTGAAGGAGTAGTCTCTGAGGCGGTTTCTCATCATTAGCACCGCCGCCGTCTGCTCCGGATCCAGCCATCCAACCATCTTGTCGTCGTGGAACGCAGCGCTGCCGGAGATCTCGACGCATTCTTGGCCGGACGCACCGTCCTGGCCCGCGTTGGCTCCCTGTCCCGCTTCGGACTCCCCCGATGCGGGTTCAGATTTGACCAGACTGACCCGGGCCAGCAATGGCTGATCACCCGGCTGTTCCAGAGACGTGATGAGGTCCATGAACCGAGACAGAGGCGCCGTAGATGAACGGGTCGCGCTGAGCATGATGTCATTCACGTGCAACGAGGCAACTGTCTCGTGCTCCGCTTGGACTGCGAACAACCGCTCGATGGGGTCAGATGTAACCACGACCCACGACTTATAGCGAAAGTCCCCGTCTCGAGCGAGCACATCGAGGGCACGCGCAATGCCTCCACGGGCGTACTTCTCGCTGAACACCAGCACCCTAATGTGCCCTCGGAAAAGCGCCTTGGCTGACCTGCTGTTCAGCTTGCGCATGGCGTCCCACACGCTCTCGCCCTCAGACGATGTGGTCCAGGCTGGTTGCCTCTCGGCCTCCTCGGGCTTGGAGGACGGGACGGCCGTCTGAACCCAGATTCTCACCCTGCCCCCGTCCGCGATGTCAATCCCCAGTCCCAGGATGAACCCGACACTCTCAATCTCTCGCGCGTCTGTGCAGCCGCAAATTGACACAGACGCGAGGAGCAGGAGGACCAGGAGGACAACGGCCGAGGTCGCCCGACCTCGCGCGTCAGCGCGCTTCCCGTCGATCCGTTCCACTGCGGTCCCCCCCTCCCCTCAGTCCGCCCGCCATCGCTCCCAATAGGAGCAGTGCCGGAAGAGCGGCAGCGTACCACGGAGTGTAGGTGAGAAAC
The DNA here is from genome assembly GCA_002409965.1 of Firmicutes bacterium UBA5389. Taxonomy (GTDB): domain Bacteria; phylum Bacillota; class DTU025; order DTU025; family DTU025; genus UBA5389. The sequence continues at coordinate 11,959 of DHON01000124.1, read as the reverse complement.
CACCGAACGCTGGCAAATGTCTCTACATCGGTCCTGGGAATCTGGCTGAGCACAGTGGCCAGGATCGCGTAGGGGATGATGAGCGGCCTGTAGTCCCTCAGGTTCAGAACGTCTGCTGCCGATGTCACGGAAGCATAGAAAACTGCGGCCAGTTTGAGCAGGGCTACAGAAAACCAAAGAGCGAGAAAAAGGATCTCGGCCCGCTCCAGGAACTCGCCCACGCCCACCATCCTGGCGGTCTCGAGCGCAGGAAATGTGGCGCGTGATATGCCGCGCGTGCCCAGCATCATCACTCCGATGCCCGTAGCGAGAGCCATCACCGCCATCCCGATGACGGCGCCGGTCCCGATGGCGCGCGCTGCGCCGCGCTTGTCCTTGAGATGCCTGATGAAGGCAAGCGCGACGATGCATTCACCTGCGTACGACGATGCCAGCAGGCTGGCCTTGAGAACCGGAACTGTTCCCAGCCCGCCCAGAGGCAACAGCCGGGCGGGCACTGATACCGGTACGGCTAGCCAGATCAGGAGCACTAGCGATGAAGCCACCACGGTGAAGAACAGCAATGATACCCGGGCGATTGATTCGATCCCCAGGTACGCGGCGTACACTATCAGCAGGAAGAAGACAGCGCTTATTAGCACCGGAGAGGTGTTCTGAAGGAATGGTATCCATATGGCCAGCACGAACTGCCTGGACCCGATGGCCAGGATGAAGGTGCAATAGGCCGTGAATGTAATCCCTATGCCTTTCCCAACTGGCGCAGTGAAGATGCCCTCGGCCATACGGACCAGGTTCTGATCGGGAAACCGCTGGGCGAGAAGTCCGGCAAGCCAGGCCACCAGCAGGCCCACGGCGGCCCCAAGAAAGCAGGATATCCAGGCGGCCGTTCCGGCCACCGGCACCAGCTGCCTGGCCACACCCAGAAAACCGGTGGCAAACACGGTCTCGGCTGTGAGTATCACCACCTGGGTGTAGTAGATCTCATCTCTGCTATCCTTTCTCGTCGCCGCTCCCCCCTTTGTCTTCGCTGCGGCCCAGAGCGCCCGATCCTGTCTGGTCCGGCGCGTCGCCAGCCTCACGAGCCATCTTGGCCACTCCCGGATCCCAGGTGCGGATGAACTTCTTCTGGCGCGCTTGATCCAGCGGCTCTGCGTACTCCGGCCGCTTGCTGAAAGTAAACACCGGCGAACGCCATATCACATCACGCAACGCTGACCTGGGTTTCATCAATGGTTCAAGATACGGGACTCCGAAAGACGTCAGGGCTCCCAGATGCAGGGCGATGGCCATGAGCCCCGCCATGAGCCCAAACAGACCCAGCCAGGCCGAGAGAAAGAGAAGCGGAAACCTGAGCAACCGGATGGCCAGGCCGGTTGGGTAGTGCGGGATCGTGAACGAAGCCAGGCCGGTCACAGCCACGACTATCACCATGATCGGGCTCACAAGCCCGGCCGACACGGCCGCGTCGCCCAGCAGAAGGGCCCCTACGAACCCCATGGTCTGCCCCACCGGGTCGGGCAGCCGGATGGACGACTCCCTTATCAGCTCGAGGGCCACCTCCATCAGGAGGGCCTCGACAAGCGCGGGAAATGGCACCGGCATGTGCGATCCAGCGATTGCAAGAGCCAGTTTGGTGGGGAGCATCTCCTGGTGAAACAGGGATACAGCCACATACAGCGCCGGGAAGATAAGGGCGGTGACGCCCGCCGCATACCTTAGGGCGCGCAGTGGCCCGCCGTACGGGAATCGCTCGTAGTAGTCCTCGGGCGACTGAAAGAAGCTCGCCAAGTTGCCCGGGGCCAAGAGAGCCATTGGGCTGCCGTCTACGATTATGCCTACAAGTCCCTCTGAGAGCCCTGCGCAGAAGCGATCCGGGCGCTCTGTATACTGGATCTGAGGAAATGGCGAGTATGGATAGTCCTCTATGAACTCCTCGATGAAGCCGGAATCGGGCAGAATGTCGGTATCGATGTGATCGATCCGCTCGCGGACCGTGGCCACTAGGCGTGGGTTGGCAAGCCCATCGATGTAAGCGAGGACGATGTCGGTCCTGGACCTTCGGCCCACCTTCATGGAGTCCATCCGAAGGTCGGGAGTGCGCAGGCGCCGCCTGACCAGCGCAGTGTTGGCGCGCAGCAACTCGGAGAAGCCTTCGCGCGGCCCCCGCACCACCTTCTCGGTGTGCGGTTCCTCAATCCCCCTGTGCTCCCAGCCTTTGGCCTCGAAGACCACACATTGGCGCGCGCCCTCGATGAACAGCGCGGCCTCGCCTGTCAGGACTTGCTCGACGATCCTGTCCATGCAGGACAAAACGGAGATCTGCCCGGACGGAACGAGGTGCGTCATGAAGGTCGAGGCGATGTTGTCGCGGCTCAGCGCGGCCGCGTCCATCCTGGGCACGCGCTCGGCGAGCATCACAGAGCGCAGCGCAACCAAGTTAACCACATCGCGCGATGCCAGTCCCTCAATGTAGAAGAGCAATCCATCGATCTCGGGGTTGGTCCAGATGACCAGCCGGCGCAGGATCACGTCCGGGCTGCCTCCGCCCAGAAGATCGCCCAACCGTTGCTCGACGCGGTCCAGTGTGTCGGGGATGGGCGAGTCCGGCGGCAGTGCCCCGGAACCAGCAGTCCCGATTCCGTCCGCGACCTCTTCCAGCGGCAGCGGGGGACGTCCCAGTATCATCCTGGGCCTGCGCGGTTCGCCGCGGACCAGTCTACGAAGGAGTCTCACGCCCGGCAATCCTCCGTTTCCATGCCAGTCTCACCACATCAATCTGCCCATGCAGGGGAAAATAATGTGGGAGAGACAATCGTCTCTCCCACAACCCTGGTCCAGCGCACTATAGGGGGGTCAAGTCGCACACTGCCTAACGGTACTTCCGCTTTCGGGCAGCTTCGGACTTCTTCTTCTTCCGCACGCTAGGCTTATCATAGTGCTCGCGCTTGCGGATCTCGGCCAACACTCCCGACTGCTGGCACTGCCGCTTGAAACGGCGGAGCGCGCTATCTAGCGATTCATTCTTTCCGACTCTGATCTCTGACATACGGGTACCCCCCTCTCCGTGCGAGAATCACCCAACACCGCTGCACGTAGCTTCGTGGATCCGCGGACGGCCCACGAGGCAATCTTGTCAAATTATACTTCAAGCATTCCGGCAGTGTCAATCACGCCGCGGGATGGTTTTGCCGATCATCCCGGCGGCCAGCCCATGACGCGCCCGCCGAGCACATGAAAATGGAGGTGGCCTACGCTCTGCCCCGCGTCCTTCCCGCAGTTGATGACGACGCGGTAACCACTCTCGCTCAGTCCCTTTTGCCTCGCCAGCTCAGCCGCGAGCCGCAGCGCCCTGCCCACAAGCTCATCATGGCCCGAGTCCAGCTGCCCCAGGCTGGGAATATGTTCCCGCGGAATGATGAGCATGTGCATGGGAGCCTGGGGGTTGACGTCATTGAACGCCACCAACTGGTCGTCTTCGTGAACCAGCGCTGATGGGATCTGCTTCCCCGCTATCTTGCAGAAGACGCAATCGTCCACACTCTACACCCCCTCTCCTGATCCTTCTACGATTCCGCGCACCAGACCTTCCTCGGCCTCTATCACCCGCACAGTCGCGAGCGCGCCGGGCGGCGGCACCGGAACCGGGCGCCCGCCCTGGGCCGCGGCACTGGCAAATACCCGGACGTAGTTGCCGGTAAGGCCTTCGCATTCCGCCCCGTCCGACTTCTCCACCAGCACCTGGACGCTCCGGCCAAGCAGGCCCCCATGGAACCTGAGAGCCAGTTCCCGCCCGAGATCGATCAGCCGCTGGCTGCGGCGTTCCTTCTCATCCCTCGGAACCTGCCCATCGAGGCCGGCGGCAACGGTGCCGCGACGCTTGGAATACTGGAAGACGTGGAGACGGGAGAACCCCACCCGCCTGCACAGATCCATAGTAGCCTCGAATGCCGACTCATCCTCGCCCGGAAATCCAACTATCACATCGCTCGTCACCGCCAGGCCCCCAACGCGCTCTCGGGCGCGAGCTACAACGGCTTCGAACTCGGCGGCACTGTAGCGGCGGTTCATGCGCTTCAGCACCCCGTCATCGCCGGATTGCAGCGGCACATGCAGATGCGGACAGACTGCGGGGTGAGAGCCCATGGCGTGGAGGAGCCTGCTGCTGACATCTGTGGGGTCGACTGAACTCAGGCGAACGCGGGCTATGCCTTCGACGCTCGCCGCCATTTCAAGCGCATCTGCCAGATCCGGCGATCCACCGAAATCGCGCCCGTAGGCGCCCAGGTCGATGCCGGTGAGCACTATTTCACGGAACCCCAGGGCCGCCAGGCGCCGCAGTTCATCCTGAATCCGGTGGATGCTTCGGCTCCTAACCGGACCGCGCACATATGGGACCTTGCAGTATGAGCAAAAGTTCTCGCACCCGTCTTCTATCTTGATGTAGGCGCGGGTGCGCTCGGCCGTGCCTTCGGAGGGAAGTTCCTCGTAGACACGGCACTCGCCGATGCCGGACACGAGCATTGCCGGGGCGCCTCTGCGCTGCGCCAGATTCATGACCTCCCGGACAATGCCGGCGCGGTCGGACGTACCCGACACCACGGACACCCCGGGAATCGCGGCGGCCTCAGCCGGCGAGGCCTGCGCATAGCAGCCGGTCGCCACGATCACCGCCTCGGGATTTCGGGCATGAGCCCTCCGTATAAGCTGGCGCGACTTCTTGTCGCCGGTCTGCGTCACCGTACATGTGTTCACCACATACACATCGGCCGTGTCGCCGAACGGCACGACCTCGAAGCCCTCTTTTCGGAACTGCAGCGCAAGCGCGTCCGAATCGTACTGATTCACTTTGCATCCAAGCGTGGCAATGGCAACCCTGCGCACAGTCAGTCTCCTCTTGCGTCTATGCTTGCGTCTATTGTATCACGCCTATCCTGCGCAGGGCGCGGAGAAGTGGGACGCCCACGGCGAACACAGCGACCGCCTCTCCCGCGGCCACCGAGAGCATGGCCGCGGGGATGGTCCACACGTGGATCTGCATGTTCGCCACGAAGGGAAGGTATCCCCCGACGACAAGACCGTTGACGAGAATGGGGAAAAAGTACGCCATCCGAGAATGGCGATACCTGTAGGTGAGGCAGGCGGCGATCGCCGTTGCCGCCGTTCCGAAAACAATGTCGACAATCCCGAAGGGACCGGTCGTGTTGGCTATGAGCGCGCCCAAGGTCAGCCCCACCACAGCCTCAGGCCATACCATGGGCAGGAGTGTAAGCCCCTCAGCCACCCGAACCTGTAGGACCTTGTAGGAGACGGGGGCGAGAAGCAGGCACAGGCCGGCGTATACCCCGGCTATGACCGCTGCGCGGGCGATGTAGCGAGTATGTACGTTCATCTGTGCGCCTGCCCCCATCGCATACCATCCAGAGACTCTCAGATCAGAGCCCTGATTGCACTCCCGTTGCTCTAGTTTTCGCGGATGCCGCGCGCATTAGCCGACAACATTGTCCCACTCGAGCCCGAGTTCCCCGCTGCCCACGGCCTTGCCGGATTCGTCGAAGAATGTAAACACGATCTTCATAGGGCGCGGTTGGATAAGCCACCATTCCGCCGTAGGCGTAACCGGCTCGTCGTTATTGAGTTCGGTGAGGGATTTCCTGATGCTGGCAAAGCCCATCGTTCCAACCAGCGGAATCTCTTTACCAAGATCGCCGCCGGTGGGCAAGCCGTACGTTTCGGCATTCTGGAGCTCATCGCCGGTTGCGGTAAGGTACTTCAGACTGAGCCGCTTGACAGTAAAGAACCCAAAACCGTCCAGCCTAATGGTCACGTCAACCTGCATGGACTGCCCGACCCTGAGCTTCGCGCACTGGGGGACAAAGGTCAGCGAGATCCTTGGCGCGCCGAAGCTACACCCTGCGAGCGTAGTCGCCATGACTAGCAGGAGCGCCGCGATAGCGATGAGCGAAACACGTTTCTTCAATCAACGCACCTCCAGTGGCCTCTCTCAGGAATCGATCTACTCAGGCAGAGGCCGTTAGTCCCCATATCGGCATATCCGAGCAGAAAGTGAGGCAGGGGCCCCCAAGAGCGCAGACTGCCTGGGACCCCCGTCGCGCAAATGCCGTCTACTACTACTAGACAGGATTAGCCTTCTCAAGCTCGACTTCGATGACAACCGGGTCAAGACCGAAGCCCGCGCCAGGCTTCACCGTGAACTTGGCCTTGTTGGCCGTCAACTTCTGTTCAGCATCCCACAGGGCCTCCGGGACTGCCAGTCCCTCAATGTCCTTAAGCTTGACAGAGTCGACCTTGCCCAGCGGCGAGACCTTCAGGTTGATCTTCACATTCTTGATGTCCAGTCCTTCGACAGCCGCGTCTCCCTGGAAGAACTCGACGTCAAGAGCGTCATAGTTGGCAGCGCCGAGCAGACCGGTCATCGTGAGCGTAAGTGTGCCGTCGAAGGTTACGTCCTCCGGGGCCAGCGTCAGCTTAGCCGGCTCAATCTTGCCCGTGATAGCGGCCTTCAAGCAGCCGGTGGTCATCGAAGCAAGTACGACAACGGCCACAACGGCGATAAGCCTCAGGATATTTGCCCTCTTCATAGTTTCGCCCTCCTCTTTTTCTCGGGGAGCATGTCCCCTGCAAGCCTCAGAAGTGTATTCGCTTACTGGCGGCGAATTCCTGCCAGCGTGTTCGACAATTGGCCGAAATCTCAAGTCTCCGATGCTTCAGTGTGCCGGCAACTCGGATACCAACAGGCCCGCCTCCAACCCGACAGCGGGGCATGGAGGCGGGCTTGAATCCCTTGAGAGCCATCGATGCGTCGATTCGTGCGACTACTACATCGAAACGCGCCCGATACGCTGCTTCAGCACGGGGAGCGGAGTCACGCCCACCAGCTTGTCGATGGGCTTGCCGTTTTTGAAGATGATAAGCGTTGGGATGCTCATGACTTCAAACTGGCTTGCCGAGTATGGATTCTCGTCCACGTTCAGCTTGGCCACCTTGACGACGCCGTTGGCGTACTCGCTTGCGAGATTGTCGATAATGGGGCCCTGCATCCGGCAGGGTCCGCACCAGGCAGCCCAGAAGTCGACGATCGACACCCCAGTATGCTTGCCGATCTCCGATTCGAAAGTAGCATCAGTAACAACAACAGGCTTGCTGCTTATCGCCATATCAGCTCTAGTCCTCCCTTACAGATCCCGCCCCGGCGCCGCACGCCGTTGTGAAATGCCTCTGATTAGTGTGCGCATCGTGCCCGCTGCCGACTCCCGCAGCGCCGGGCGTGCCAGACGCGGCGACACCCTCGCAGGCAGGGCCACGGCCCCTATACGGTAGGGGGGTATCTTCCGATGTCATTGTATGATGAAAAGGCTGACACGTCAAGATGACCCGACCCATTGCGACTGCCCGAATTCCCCCAGTTCGTACATGATGACCGTGGCCGCCGTCAGGGCTCCGTAACGTTTGGCTAGTTCCACTTCGCAGTGGGAGAATCCTCCCTCGGGTCCAGCGATCAAGGCGATTCCGGAAGCTTCTTCGAAGTCCGCATCGACCAACGCCATGCGGTTCAACAGGGCCCGCTCCTCGCTCTTCCTCGATCACAGCAGCGATGCTTGTCTCGGCTGTCTGTGCAATGCGCGCTATGTACTCGCGTCCGATGCTACGAAGAGTCTTCACATCTTGGCTATCTCCCAGACCAGACAGAGTTAGTCGGCTGCCGAAACCAGAGTGACCCAGTCCTCAACCTGAATGTGGCGGATCATGCGGTGGTCGGCGGCGCAAAGCGCCTGCTCAACGCGGGCAACGGACTTGTCCACAAAACCCGAGCAGATGAAAAGGCCGCCGGGGGCTAGCACACGCCGGAGCTCCGGGACCAATTCTATCACGATGTCGGCCAGGATATTCGCCACTACTACATCGAATGCCTGCCGAATGTCGCAGGCAAGATCTCCCTCGCGTATGGCTACGCGATCCGCGACTTCGTTCGCGGCAACGTTACTCCTCGCCACGCTCACCGCGACAGTATCGATGTCGATCCCAACCACGCTCGCGGCGCCCAGCTGTGCGGCGACGATAGACAACACGCCCGAACCGCAGCCCACATCGAGCACGGTCGCCCCGGGCCGTAGGCATTCTTCAAGAGCCATGATACAGCCCCGGGTGGTTTCGTGTTGCCCTGTTCCGAAAGCCTCCCCCGGATCGAGGCGCACCACCGCCTCCCCCGGCGCAGAAGCATATTCTATCCAGGACGGCACGATCACAACGCGTTCGCCCACATGGTCCACATGGTAGTACTGCTTCCATGCGCTGGCCCAGTCCTCGCCTGCGACTCGTGCCACGGACACGGACGGACGCGCGCCGCCCGCGCCGGGCCTGTCGCCGAATGTGGCGTCCAGAGCCGACTGGATGGACAGAAGCCGCCCCTCCAGCAAATCGTCCGCTGGATAGTAGGCCGTGACCCTGATCAGCTCGGTTAACGGAGTGTCCTCCGGAAAGAGCTTGCCCCCCGCGGCGCCGGCCTCGGCCGACCGGCGCATCAGCAAAGGGCCGGTGAATGCGACTCCACCAGCCCCAGCATCGCGCAAAACCTGGGCGATCAACTCACTTCGTTCGTCGGGCGCCTCAACCCATACCTCGGCCCAGATCAACCCTTCACCCCGTCCCTTTCGATCCCGCCTGTCCGGCCCGGCCGAAGAGCCCCTGACGCTTCTTCTTCCTGGCGCCCCTGGGCTGCGCGTTGCTTGTCTGCAGTCCGGCGAGTTCCTCAAGGAGCTCTCGCTCCCTGGCGCTCAGGCGGGTGGGCGTCAAGACTGCGATGCGAACCACCATGTCGCCCCGGCCGAACCCACGCAGCAGCGGCACACCGCGTCCGCGCACGCGGTACTCGGCTCCGCTCTGGGCGCCGGCAGGTACTTTCACCTTTACCTCGGCGCCGTCGATGGCCTGTATGGTCAGTTCATCGCCCAGGGCTGCCTGGGGAAATGAGATGGGCACTTCGATGCGCAAGTCGTTGCCATCGCGCTCGAACCGAGAGTGCGGCAGGACAGTGATGTAGACCCACAGGTCGCCCGGCGGACCGCCGTGCGTGCCGGCATCGCCTTCTCCTCTCACCCGGATCCTGGCGCCTGTATCTACGCCGGCAGGCACTTCCACCTCCAGGCGGACGGCCTCGCGCACGCGCCCGGCGCCGCGGCATTCGTCGCACGGGCTCTCGATCACCGTGCCTTCGCCATTGCAGCGCGGGCAGGTGGTTATGCGCGTGAACATCCCGAACGGAGTGCTATTCACAGACTGAACTTGGCCGCGCCCGCCGCACTCGGGGCATGTCGCCCTGGACGTGCCCGGACGCGCGCCCTCCCCGCCGCAGGACTTGCACATGCCCATTCGCTCTACACGCACCGTCTTGGTGACGCCCGATACCGCTTCTTCCAGAGTCATCTCCACAGACTGCTTGAGGTCGTGACCGCGAGCCGGACCCGGTCGCGCGGCTCGGCCGCCGAACGGGTTTTCACCGAAGAATGCGTCGAATATGCTGCCGAACGGGTCGAAACCTCCAGAATTGGAAGACCAGCCGCCCCCGGCCCCGGCCCCGACCCCGTTTTCATCGCCGAATCTGTCGTATATTGCACGCTTCTCCTCATCGGAAAGCACCTGATAAGCTTGGTTTATCTCCTTGAACTTCGTCTCGGCCGAAGGGTCATCGGTATTCACATCGGGGTGATACTTCCGGGCCAGGTCCCAGTAGGCCTTCTTGATGTCCGCCTCCGATGCGTTCCGCTCGACCCCTAGCACATCGTAGTAATCACGCGTCGCCGTCGCCAACACCGCCTCATTCGCCAGATTCGCGAGAGTTCAGCCGGGCGAGTATATCCGACAGACCCTCGGCCATGTACCCAACCAGCGCGGTCACCGTCGAGTAGTCCAATCGCGTGGGGCCCACAACAGCAATGGTGCCCACTACCTTGCCGGCAACGCCGTACGGCGCGCTGATCACGCTGCAGGACTGCAATTCGTCTCGGACGTTTTCGGAGCCTATGGTGACTACCGTGCCCCCAAGGCCGCGTGAGCCCGCCACGGCCAACGCTCTGAGCACCAAGTCGTCGGACTCCAGAAACTCCAGTACCGGCCGAGCGCGATCTACGTCTTTGAACTCGGGCTGCGCAAGCAGTTGCATCAACCCGTCTACATACACCCGTTCTTCATCCGGCGAATGCATCGCCGCAAGCAGCAATTCGAACATCTGATCCAGAAACGCGGCGTAAGCCGAAAGCTCCGCCTGAACCTCCCGCAGCACTGCTCCGCGCATCTGCGCCAACGTGCTTCCGCGAAGCTTGCTGTTGAGGATGCGCGATATCCGGTCCAGATCAGCCGAGTGCATGGTGTGCTCTATCGTGAGCACACGGTGCTCAACCAGTCCTGCGTTGGTTACAACCAGAACCAGGACCGTCTCGGAGCTGAGCGGGACGAGCTGAATGTGGCGTATCTCAGCAGTCTTGACCGCCGGCCCCACCACCACCGAGGCGCACTGGGAGATATCTCCGAGCACCCTGGCTGTGGTTCTGATGAGCGCGCGAATCTCGTCGCGCCGCCTTTCGTATTCAAGCCTGATACGCTTCTCCTCAAACCCCGGCAGGTAGCGCCCGGTCATGAGCGAGTCCACATAGAACCGGTATCCCTTGTCGGACGGGATCCGGCCTGCGGACGCATGCGGCTGCTCGAGGTATCCTTCCTCTTCGAGATCGGCCATCTCATTGCGGATAGTGGCCGAGCTTACCCCCAGGCCGTACTTACGCGCGATGGTCCTCGAACCCACCGGCTCGGCTGTTGTGATGTAGTCGTCGGTGACTGCACGAAGAATCGCTTTCTTGCGTTCTGCCATGTTCTCCGCCATCGCTTCTCACCCCTTCTGTGCGCTCATCGCCGGGCTCATGTCGGGCTGATCGCCGGGCTCACGTCGGGCTCACGTCGGGCTCGTGTCGGGCTCATGTCGGAGCCTGCGTCCGCCAACTAGCATTAGCACTCGCAAGCTGGGAGTGCTAAGGAAAACATAGCACTTAGGCCCGGCCGTGTCAAGATTCTGGCGGCCGCGCAGCGCCTGCCCCCCAGCTCAGATGGGCCTGCGTTCCTCTCCGGGTACGTGCAGCCATCGTTGCCCGCAGGGCCTATCATCATCCCCCATGGCGGGGCATGACGGTGGACTCAGCGAGGGGTCGTCCGGGGCTGAGTCATTCTGCCCAGCCTTGGCGCGTAGCCTGGGCAGAATGACTCAGGCGGTTTACATAATACTCACGGCGAGGCCCGAAATCGGGTCGAACGCGCCTCGTGAGGCGTGCCGGCCGCCGGCGCGAAAAGGCGCGATGCGGCCCACGCCCTCTAGCTGGGGCTCGTGTGTGGGAGGAACCCGATGCGCATCGCGGTCGCCATGCGGTCGCATGCGGTCGGCATTGGGTGTCGCGAACCTGAGTCTTTCTGCCCAGCCTTGGCGCGTAGCCTGGGCAGAATGACTCAGGCGGTTTACATAATACTCACCTCGGGGCCCGAAATCGGGTCGAACGCGCCTCGTGAGGCGTGCCGGCCGCCGGCGCGAAAAGGCGCGATGCGGCCTACGCCCGCTAGCTGGGGCTCGTGTGTGGGAGAAACTTGATGCGCATCGCGGTCGGCATGCGGTCTGCATGCGGTCTGCATTGGGTGTCGCGAACCTGTGTCTTTCTGCCCAGCCTTGGCGCGTAGCCTGGGCAGAATGACTCAGGCGGTTTACATAATACTCACCGCGGGGCCCGAAATCGGGTCGAACGCGCCTCGTGAGGCGTGCCGGCCGCCGGCGCGAAAAGGCGCGATGCGGCCCACGCCCGCTAGCTGGGGCTCGTGTGTGGGAGGAACTTGATGCGCATCGCGGTCGCCATGCGGTCGGCATTGGGTGTCGCGAACCTGTGTCTTTCTGCCCAGCCTTGGCGCG